>NZ_JAAIUZ010000044.1:0-4587 GCF_010894375.1 Stenotrophomonas sp. B1-1
GCGGTGGCGTCGATGATGTAACCGCCGGCCTTGAGCTCGCGGAACTTGGCATTGATCGACTCGATCATGTCTTTGACCAGGGTCGGGTGCATGGGCAGGTCGATGTACTGCAGCTGCGCTTCGGCGATGGTGTCGGCCAGAATCTGCGCGGTACGGGTGGCTGACTCGAACGCAAACAGCGGATCATCACTGAGCGTGCGGCAGCCCCAGAAGCGATAGCCGCGGCTGTTGATCAGTGTGGTGATGTCATTGGCATTGAGCAGGCCGGCATCGGTCTGCGGATCCTGCAGGTCCCAGGTGACATCGGCACTGATGCCGGTGACGCCCTGCACCGGCACATTGGACAGGGTCTTGTGCCAGCCGGTCTGCTGATCGATCAGGGCGCGCAGTCCGATCGCCCGTGCGGTGGCGTAGCTGATGGCTGGAGCGTTGGTGGTGGTGTCCCAGGCTAGGAAATCGGGCCAGATCATCATCAGCTCGCGATCGCCAAATTCCTTTCGGTAGGTCAGGATCTCGGCCACGGTTTTGGCCTCACCCACGCCCACGTAGGCAATGGCGCGTAGCTTCTTGCAGATCGAGGCCAGGGCGGCGGTCACCGGCTTAGGGTCCAGGCCCGGCGCGCCCAGAATGCGCGGCTTCACGCCCAGCTTGCTCTCGGCCACCAGCAGCGCCTGCAGGCCCGTGTAGCGACCCTCGACCACCGTGCCGATGACATTGCTGGTGGTGGCGTCACTGTCTTCGCCTTCTTCGACCCGCACCACCACGGTGACCGGGTTGGACTGGTCGGCGACCGCCGTCAGTACGCCGGCCAGAGTGCCGGTGGTGCCGGCTTTGCCAATGGCGCCGCGCACATCGGTCAGCAGCACCGGGGTGTCCAGCGGGAAGGTGGCCTCATCGGCGTCGGGGGCGGTACACACCACACCGACGATGGCCGTGGCCACGGTACGGATGGGGCGAATTCCGCCGTTGAGTTCAACCACGCGCACGCCGTGGTGGTAATCCTGGGCCATGGAGGGCTCCTGTGGCTAGAGGGTGGGGAAACGCAGGGGGACGGTGAGCGAGGTGGCCGGCCGGCCATCGCTGGGTCGGTAGTCCAGCTCGAGCACGAAGGCGCCCGGCGCGCCAGCCGGCGTCAGGGCGATCCGAGTCAGCCGGATCCGGCTCTCCCAGCGCATCAAGGCGGTGGCGATGGCGCCAAACAGCTGCAGGCGCGTGCGCTCGTTGAAGGGCTGGTCGATCAGGTCCGGCAGCAATGAGCCGTAGTCGCGCCGCTGGATGCGCGAGCCGAGCGGGGTGGTCAGAATGTCGGCAATGGACTGCATCAGGTGTGCAGTGCCGGCGATGGCGCGGCCGGTGCTGGCGTTCATGCCGCTCATTGCGGGGCTCCGGTGTTACCGCTGCCGGGCTGGACGCCCGGGTGGGTGTGGCCCACCAGGCTGACGCCACTAGCCACGACGTCGGCACCGGCCTCGACCGAGCCGGACACGGTCACACTGCCTGTGATGGTGACCGGGCCGGTGATGCGCACGCCGCCATCGGCAACGATAGACACGGTGCCGCCGGTTGGCAGGGTGGCGGCCAGCGAATGGGCGGCACTGTCGTAGGCTACGGTGGCGCCGTCGGCGAACTGGACCAGGGTCAGATCGGGACTGCTGGACGGTGCCGGGAACGCATCGCAGAACAGCCCGCGCAAGGCGATGGCATTGGCTAGATCGCCATCCACGCACAGCAACAGCACCTGCTCGCCGATGGAGGGCGGGCCCCACACACGCACGCTACCGGCGGCAGGCGTGAGCCAGGGGATCAGGTCCGTATGTACCTGGCCACTGCGCACGCGACAACGCGCCGAGGCGTGATCGACCTGGCTGATCGAGCCCTCGCGCAGGAGGTTGTTGAGTTGTTGGGGCAGGCGCGAATCCATGCGCTTACGGTGCCGCACGCCACTCGCGCGCGCACGGAGTGGGCCGTGTAGAGCGGCGCCCTACATGTGCACGACAACGGTGCGTGATGACCGCACTCGTTCAGGCGTGCGTGATCGGATTGCGCCGAAGTTAGGGCTGTCAGTGGGCGAACTGGCGCGATGAGGGAGCTCAGGTCACGTAGGGTGCCTAAGCTGATCGGTCCTCCAGATCCTGCCTCTTCTCCCCCGTCGAGGCAGGACTGGAGATCGGTCACCGCTGTGCTAGCGAAGGCAATGACATAGGAGCGGCAACGTCGTATTGGTCAGGATCGCTGCATCCGGGCGAGCTCGGCGAGATAGCTGCCGTAACGTTGGCACGAGGCCTCCAACTTGGGGATTTGAGATTCCAGGCGAGCCAAGTGGAGTTTGCTGGGCAGGTGAGCGGCAGATACAGTGATATAAGCTGCTTCATATGCGGGGTTTTGCTTCCGCAGAAGTTGCAGGCCAACCTTGTCCTGGTTTTCTATTTTACGGATTACCAGCTTCTCGGCCGAGTTCATAGTCGCCAGGCGGGCCTCAATGGCCGGAATCTGGGCATTTGCTCCGAGAAGCGCTGCTTTCGCTTTCTCGTTTTTGGCAGCGACCAGATTCTGGCAAAAGGGCCGGTGCCAGGCACTACCCGAGCCCAGTTTGGTGGCGCTGTAGCTGCTGCTGCACAGGTAGGTCTTAGCGATGTGCCAGATGGCGTTACCGATGTGCATAGATGACCTCTTCTGTTGGAGAGAACCAAGTCTGCTAATGGAAAACAGGGCGAGGCATCGAATGCATTCGATTACCGAGTGGTTGCAGATTACTCGGTTCAGCCCATCAGTTATGAAGACCGGCTCAATTCACGGGCGCGTGATCGGCGGGAGCAGACAGTGGCCCTGCCAGGTGCTCATCTGGCTCGTCGATTGCTCAGGTTCGAGGGTGCCTGAGCCGGTCCGCACCCTCCGGGTTTGCTCATTCCCCCCTTCCTGGCAGCCCGGAGGGTGCGATCGTCAAACGACCGACTGGCCTGAGGGCCGCGCGATCTGGATCCAGCCTTCCGGCTCAACAAAGCGCACAGGCGCTTCCACGTCTGCGGGTGGGCGCATGTCGGTGAGCTCATCAGGCAACGGCTCGCCCGGCGGCAGCGGCGATGCAACACTGCCATCGGCCTTGTGCCACAGCGGACGGCCACTGTAGTCAGGGATCAGCTCCCAGGCCTGGGCCTGCGCGTTCCACACGTTGCGCAGCGGCGCGCCTGGCTCGATGGTCAGCGGCGGCAGCACCGTCAGCCCTTCCGGCAGGTCGTCACCCAGCTGCAAGCGGTTGGGCAGCGGCGTGGCCGTGCCGGTGTCCCACAGCATGGCGCCGCGATAGTCCGGCACGAGCTCCCACGCCTGCCGCGCAGCATCCAGGCGCAGCCACTGGTATGGGCCTGGCTCGACGGTGGGCGCAAAGGCCACCACGTTCTCCGGCAGCGGCCAGGTGCCATCGGCAGAAGGGAATAGACGTACCGGGCGCAGGTAGGCGCCGGTGGCCAGGTCAACGCTGTGGCCGTAGCGGTGGGCAGGGGTATCCATAGGGCGTCCTCAGTAGACGATGCAATAGAGCATACCGACGCCGGCCGGCAGATTGCGTTGGCCGCCGGTGGCGGTGACGGTAGTGGCATGGGTGTGGTCGCCGGTGGCGGCGATGTAGATCTCATGGGCATGGCTGCCCGCCCCGTTCATGCCCACGTTGTGGGAATGGTGACCGCCGTCGTTGAGCCAGATGCCGGTTCCCGACGCGCTGGTTCCGACGTGGCTGGGCGAGGTGATACCCGCAGCGGACCAGCCGCCGCTGCCGCCGCCGGCATTGGGTCCGACCCAGGTATGGGCATGACCGGGATCGTTGACGTGATGGTTGTGCGAGCCCTGGCCGTCGGTCCAGCTGCCATGGACGTGATCGCCCACGCCGCTGGAGCTGGCACTATGCCCGTGGCCACCGGCACCGGCCGTGCTGGCCTCATGGGTGTGACCGATGACCTCGCCGTCGGTAGCGGTGCCGATTTGGCTCTGATCGCTTTGGTGCACCGGCACGGTGCCCTCGATCAGGTTGGGCACATTGAAGGTGCTGGCGCCATCGCCGTCGCCATAGCGGGTGCCGATGGCGGCAAACAGCGCAGCATAGGTCTGGCGGCTGACTGCAGCGCCATTGCACGGCAGGGTGCCGGCCGGGGCGGTGGCACCGGCAAAGGCAAACACCTGGCCCGGGATGTGCGTGCTGGCCGGTACGCCGGTCATGTTGGCCCAGTCCAGGTAGAACGCCCCGTGCTGGCCATCGAGCAGATCAGCGTCCAGGTCGTTGCCATCGCCTTCGTCCTTCAGAGCGGCGCCCTTGAGCTCGAGCAGGGCACGCAGGGCGGCCTGGGTGGCGGCGGCCAGTAGCTGTTTGGTCAGTGCATTGGGAGCACCCTTGCCCAGTCGATCATCGAGCGCAGCACGCATTGCCGTTGGCGTGATGGCTCGCTGCGCATCGCTGCCGGCGATCGCCTCGGCCGAGGTGGCCAACTCCACCACGCCCATTTCGGTGGTGGTGGCCGGTGGATTGAGAAACTCGGTGCTGCCAAAGGCGATGCTGGTGGCCTCCACATCGGTCAGGACCATATCGGCAGCCAGCAT
>NZ_JAAIUZ010000045.1:0-4349 GCF_010894375.1 Stenotrophomonas sp. B1-1
CAAGGCCTGGCCGGCGGGCTAGACCGCAGCCAGAGCGAGCCGCTACAGCAGGTGGCCACACTGGGCACCCGGCTTAAGCAGGCCGGTGCCGGCATCGCCCTGGGCGCGGCCACAGCGCCGGTGCTGGCCGGCGGCGGGCCGGTGATCGCCCCGGCGGCGGCGCAGGCCGCAGCGGGCGCCACCGGCGGTCCCAGCTACTCCATCCAGATCACTGTGCCCCCTGGCACCGATAGCCAGGGCATTGCGGCCGCCGTGCGCGCCGAGATCGAGAAGATCGAGCGCGAGAAGACCAGCCGGCGTGCGTCGCGCCTGACCGATTGAGACCTGCCCCATGATGATGAGCTACGGCACCTTCGTGTTCGCCCTGTCCACCGCCGCCTATGAGCAGTTTCAACGCCAGCTCACCTGGCGCCACGCCAGCAGCGAACGCCTGCACGCCCGACCTGCCCGGCAATACGTCGGCTTGGGTGATGACTCCATCAGCCTGCAAGGCACCATCAGTGCCGAGCTGGTCGAGGATCTACACGTACTCGATGGCCTGCGCGAGCTAGCCAACCAGGGCACGCCGCACGCCCTGGTGGAAGGCACCGGCCGGGTGTACGGCGCCTATGTCATCGTCAGTCTGAGCGAAACCCGCAAGGAATTCTTTCCCGACGGCACCCCGCGCCTGATCGAGTTTCAGCTGCAGCTGGAACGCGATGACGACGGCATCGTGCAGGAGGTGCCATGAGGACGGCCCCCTACCCCATCCCGGCTTGGCAGGTCCTGCTCGACGGCCAGGACCTGACGGACCGCTTGGCGCCGCGCCTGCTGGATCTGTCGCTGACCGAAAGCCGAGGCGATCAGGCCGACGAGGTGACCCTGCGGGTGCATGACCATGACGGGCGCCTGGCGCTACCGCGACGCGGTGTCACGCTGCAGGTGGCCATCGGCTGGCGCGACAGTGGGCTGTTTGACAAGGGCACCTTCAAGGTCGATGACGTCGAGCACAGTGGCGCGCCGGATATCGTCAGTATTCGAGCGCGCTCGGCCGATCTGACCGGTGCAGTACGCTCGCGGCGCGAGCGCAGTTGGCATGACACCACCTTGGGCGAGATCCTCAGCGCGATCGCCGCTGAGCATGGGCTGCGCCCCTCCATTGCAGACAGCCTGGCCAGCGTGGCCATCGCGCACCTGGATCAGGCCAACGAGAGCGATATCAACCTGCTCACGCGCTTGGCCAAGCGCTTCGATGCAGTGTCTACGGTCAAGGCGGGCACGCTGATCTTTGCGCCGATCGGTGCTGGCGTCACCGCCAGTGGCACGCCGCTGCCAGGCGTGCTCATCACCCGCGCTTCCGGTGACCAGCATCGTTACACCGTCGCCGATCGGGACAGTTACACCGGTGTGCGCGCCTACTGGAGCGATCGCCGCAATGCACGTCGCAATGGGGTGCTGGTGGGCACGGCCGATAACGAGAAGAAGCTGCAGGCCACCTACGCCAACGCGGAGGAAGCGCGGCAGCAGGCCGAAGCAGAATTCAAGCGCTTAGAGCGCGGCACCGCGCAACTGAGCTATCGCTTGGCGCTAGGTCGGGCGGACATCTATCCCGAGCAAACCGTGACGGTACGTGGCTTCAAACCGGAGATCGATGGCACCGATTGGCTGGTGGCCAAGACCACCCACACCCTTGATGGAAGTGGCGGGTTTACCACCGCGCTCGAGCTTGAGCGCGGTGGCGAAACGAAGTCAACGGATGCGGCAGCCGCATGATGCTCGGCTACACACAAACTTGCAGTGCGCGCTCCCAACGGGTGAGCGGCCGCACGTAGTCCACGTAGCCAGTCCGGCGCATTGCATTGTTCCATGCCACCCTGCAAAGCCCCTGCACTACCGGAATTGCATCCTGCTTGATCTTTCCAAAATTCTTATCGAGCTCAGCCAGGGGCATGGCCCCTGCCTTGACGCGCAGGCGGCTCAAGCGCTTTACGAAGTTCGCATGCACAATTCCTTTGCCGCGAAAGTCATAGACCTGCTCAACGAGCGTGAGTAGTCCGACCACCATACCGGCCACAGTCACCACCACCGAGTTGGGGTGAAAAATGGTGACAAACGCGGCACTACCTGCCAGCAAGCACACAAGCACAATGAGCTTGTTGGCACGCTCATAGAACCGCTGACTGAGCACGGCCAGTTCCAATGCGTACTCGATATCCAGAAGCGCTTCCCCCTTGGTGCGTTCGGCGGTCGCCGGTGTGCGTGCAGTGGTGGCCTCTGGATTCATGTCACTCCTTCTTCGGTGGCGGCTGCTGCGACTCGCTCTGCTGTCGCTCTGGAATCGGGCTGCGCTCGGGCGGCGCAAAGTGTCCATGGTAGTGCTCCAAGCTGGGCACATCTTCGTTTTCGTCTGGCTGGCTCATCATGGCCTCTTGTTGTGATGAGACGCAGCCCGAGCGTGTCGAGCTGCGTCAAGTCTTACGCGTGCGCGACAGGCGTACACGCGAATCGATGTGTCGCTGCTCGAGCTACGAGTAAGCGCCACAGGAGCTACCTACAGGATCTGCAAGGCGCTCAACAATCGAAATGGATCGATTGCTCGCCCTGGTCGGGCGAATGTAGTTTCAGCTGCAACTGAGCGGGCTCGCGTACGCGAACGCGCCGACCTCGCGTGCAGCTGCATGCTGGCTCACCGGCCAGCATGCATTGCAGCACGCCAATGTTCACTTCGAGGGTTTGCTTCGTTTGCGACGACTGCCTACTTCAATTCGCATGTGATCCTGATGAATTGTCTGGCCTGCCTGGGCGTGCGTAACGTTACCGCCGTAAATTTGGATTCCCGGCACTGCCGACGATTGAAGGGCAGAGTTATCTCCGATGCCCAACACGCTCAGCACGGCGCGCTGCGTATCAGTAGTAGCGCCCCTGAATCGAGCGATCAGCAGCTGCTCTAGAGCCTGCATTTGCTCCACTCTTCCAGTCAGAACATAGCCCGCGTTAATGCCTAGCTGCTCGACAGCTAACAAGTATTCCGTTGTAGGCGAACTCTTGCCAGCCTCATAGCGCTGGATGGTCTGCCGCTGCATTCCGAAGGGTTCAGCGATCTGGGTCTGCGAGAGCCCGAGCCGCTTTCGTTCAGCTTTGAGTCGCTGCCCCACATGCGAGGCCGAATCACCAATGGTCGATTTAGGTTCCATATTCTATTGACATGGTCGATTGATCGACCTATCTTTCACTCCACGATTCCAATCTTTAACTATCGACCATGAACCACGGAGACGCCAAGCCCAAGACGGCTGAGCAAGTGCGAACGGAGTTCCTGCGTACAGGTCAGTCCATCGCCTCTTTCGCCAAGGCCCACAACCTGCCGTACGCGACGGTCTACCAGGTGATGCATGGCCAGAAGAAGGGCGTGCGCGGCGACGCCCACCGCGCAGCCGTGTTGCTCGGCATGAAGATCGGCACCCTCCAGGATTGATGACCATGCACGCACCCGTCATTCAGCGCAAAGGCGTCTTCCATTGCGGCGCTTGCCATTCGGTGCTGGTCAAGCGCACCAGCTACCTGCTGCATCCGCACCTGCGTAACGACGTGTACGTGTGCCAAAACCCGTTGTGCTCGGCCAGCTACTCTGGCCACACCGAGATCACCGGCCTGGTCAGCCCCAGCGGCATTCCCAATGCCCCGGCCTGTGACCTGCCCCCGACTCCGGCGTATGAGCGCGCCCTTGCCGAGCGCGCCCTGCGTCAGCAGCAAAACGATGCCCAGCTGGACATCTTCGATAGTCCCAGCCTCTAAACCCAGCTAACTGAGGTTACCCAATGCCTATTCTTGAATTGGCGGCCCTGCCGCCAACGGCGCAGCTTTGCCTGAAATCCGCCGCCCGCCATCAGGGCCTGGTGCATACCGGAGCCGGCTACATCGGCCGCAGGGCTTCGGATAAGGGCCTGTCGCCCACCTTCACCGCCGAGCCGGTGGCCAGGCTGATGCACCTGCGCCTGCTGCGCTGCAGCCCGTCCGACGCGCTGGCACTAGAGCTGACCGATCGGGGCGTGGCCCTGATCGACTGCGGCCTGTGTGTCTATCCGGAGGCCGGCTGATGAGCAGCAAGCACGGCTGGACCACCGTCCAGCATCAGCCCCTGGTCAAGGCACCGGCCGACTTTGTGCCGGTCAGCCCGTCGCAAAAGGCCGCTGAGGCCGACGCCCTGCGCCGCCAGATCAAGGCCTTCCAGGCCGCTGGCGGGCGCATCGTCCGCCTGCCCTCTACGTTCAAGCGCTGAGATCGCCGATGGAGATCCATATCCTCGAGCAGGTGCTGGCATGCCTGGAACGCGACTACAGCCTCAAGCGTCGCGGCAGCTTCCTGCGCGG
>NZ_JAAIUZ010000005.1:0-290018 GCF_010894375.1 Stenotrophomonas sp. B1-1
GGCCGGCAGCCGGCTTTGCCGTGCCTGTCTGCCAGACGGCCAAAATCCCATCCCACAACACAGTTGCTCCAAGGATGGATTCACGGCGTGTCCTGCAAGCCCACACCGCCCCGCCAAGCCACGGATAGCCCGCTTTTGAAGTTGAAGTTGAAGTTGACGTTGCCCTGGCTTCCAGTAGGTGCAGGGCTGCAAGCCCTGCCGAACACCCCCCTCCCCTTTGCGCATGTAAACGATTCCAGTGTGTTTCAGCGAAACATCATTCGGCCGACACGTCCCTGCAATATTGCGCAGCAGCATGCGCAGACCCTCTGGCCATGCTAAAAATCGCCCCGCCATCGCTTAGATCGATCCAAGCGGATCCCATGGGATGGCCCGGCGTTGGGGACCGGCACAGGACGTACCCGAACAACAGCGCGCCGCCCAGGCAGCCGCGCGGCATCAGCAAAATCGGCACCGCAGATTAGATCGATTCAAGTTTCCGCGACAGTCACCGGATCAATCCATGAGAGAGGGAGAGATGGCAATCAAGCATTCAACTCGTACGCACGGCCGCGACGCCTTGTCGTTCGCCGTCGCACTGGCCCTGGCCGCAGCCGTCGCGCCGACCGGCGCCGCTGCCCAGCAGGCCAGCGCACAACCGACCACCGGCAGCGCCGACGCCACCACGCTGGACAGCGTGCAGGTCACCGGCTACCGCTATGCGATCGAGAAGAGCCTGCAGCAGAAGCGCGACGCCAACGCCGTGGTCGAAGTGATCACCGCCGAGGACGTCGGCAAGTTCCCCGACAAGAACGTTGCCGACTCGCTGCAGCGCGTGCCCGGCGTGGTCATCACCCGCGACGGTGGCGAAGGCAAGAGCGTCAGCGTGCGCGGCCTCGACCCCGACCTGACCTTGACCCAGTTGAACGGCAACTACATCGCCACCTCCGAAACCAATGACGAGGCCAGCCGTTCGTTCAACTACACCCTGCTGCCGTCGAACATGCTGTCCAGCGCCGAGCTGTTCAAATCGCCGGAAGCACGCATTGACGAAGGCGGCATCGGCGGCACGGTCATCCTGCATACCCGCCGCCCGCTGGAAATGGAATCCAACTCCGGCTACGTGACCCTGGAAGGCGTCTCCTCCGACACCCACCAGGATGTCGATCCGCAGGCGTCGGCGCTGTACTCGTGGCACAGCAAGGACGAGCGCTTCGGCGTGCTGGTCGGCGTGACCCAGCAGAAGCGCACCAGCCGCACCATGGAAGTGACCACTGAGAACTACCAGTGGTACGGCACTGACGTCGACGCCCGTGATGTCAACGGCAACGCCCTCACCCAGGGCGGCATCAACTACTGGTGGGGCAACTCCGGCTTCAACGACCAGTTCGGCCGCAACTACACCGACTTCTTCATGCCCACCTCGGTGAACTTCGCGGTGAAGGAAGAGAAGCGCGAGCGCAAGGGCGGCCAGCTGACCTTCCAGTTCAAGCCGGTCGACAACCTGACCCTGACCGCCAACTACTTCCGCTTTCAGCTGGACGGCGACTACACGCAGAACATGCTGAAGGTGCCCGAGTGGAACATGGCGCGCTACAACGGTGACGGCAACTGGGCTGGCGGCCGCCTGCTCAACGGCCTCAGCTTCGACCCCAGTGGCACCGTGGTTACCGGCGCACAGTTCGAAAAGCTGGCCGGCAAGACCTACTACTGCGGCGAAGACGAAGCCGCTGCCGCCGGCCTGGCCCCGGGCGGCTGGGGACCGGACGACTGCACCATTCCCACCCCGCAGCTGACCGGTGGCTACAGTCGCGAAAAGGCGCTCTCGCAGACCGCCGACCTGACCATCGACTGGGACATCAGCCCGCTCTGGAAGGCCTCCTTCAGCGGTGGCCGCACCTGGTCCGAGGGTGGACCGTCGATGAACTTCCGCATGTCGGCCAAGCCGCGCCGCCGCGTCAACGGCGTGTGGGAATCGGGCAACCAGTACACCGCGTGGGACCTGACCGGTACCCCGTCGCTGACCGTCTCGCCGAACCTGCAGGAGGTGCTGATGAATGGCATCGCCGAGGTCGACACCGGTTCCACCGATTCGTCGTGGATGCAGACCGAGGTCGAGCAGAACCACTTCCAGGCCGATGTCACCAAGATGTTCGAAAGCGGCTGGCTGGACTCGATCCAGTTCGGCGCCAAGTACCGTGATGGCAAGGTCCACCGCAACACCGGCAACACCTACTGGGTGTGCCAGGGCGCCGACCCGGCCGACTATGACAGCCGCTACCAGGCCGGCTGTGACAACACTGCCGGCATCGCCCAGCCCGGCTTCTTCCTATCCAACCCGATCAGCGGCATCGCCGGTGGCTTCAACGCGAATGTATTCCCGGGCATCAACTTCCCGTCGTACATCGATTACCTGAACTCCACCTACGGTTCGTCGCACAACCGCGTTGAGGACGATTTCGTCTACAACGTCAACGAGAAGATCTACTCCGGCTACTTCCAGGCCAACTTCCGTACCGAGCGCCTGCGCGGCAACGTCGGTGTGCGCGTGGTGCGCACCAAGCAGTTCGCCCAGTCCAGCGACTCGATCGAACGCTTCAACGATTACTTCCTGGACAACGCCTCCGGCGCGCCAATGTCCTGCGATGATCCGGCGGCGGCCGCCTTCCCGACCTATGGTTGCGAAAGCGGCTTCGTGCGCCTGCCCGATGCCCTGGCACGCGAGAAGAGCTACGAGCTGATCGGTTCGGACCGCACCTACACCGACGTGCTGCCCAGCTTCAACATTGCCTGGGACATCACCGACAACCTGGTGCTGCGTGGCGCTGCGTCGAAGGTGGTGGCACGGCCGAGCTACACCAGCATCGCCGCACCCGGCAGCCTGAGCTACTACAGCCCCGAGTACGTCAATGACCGCCGCGTTGCCGGCGGTGCGCCGACCGAAGGCTGGGCCGGCAGCGGCAGCAACAAGAACCTGGAAGCCTTCGAAGCGACCCAGTACGACCTGGGCGTGGAGTGGTACTTCATGCCGGGCGCGGTCGCCGGCGTCGGCCTGTTCCGCAAGGACATCAGCAACTTCACCGTGCCGATCGTGCGTGACGTGCAGATGGAAGTCGGCGGCGAAATGGTGACGGTGCAGAACTACAGCACCCAGGCCAACGGCCGCGATGCGGTGTCGCAGGGCGTGGAGCTGTACGGCCAGTACACCTTCGACTTCGGCCTGGGCGTGCAGGCCAACTACACCTACAACGACACCAACCTGGCCTCGATCGAGCTCAATGGCGAGAACCTGGGTGCATCGCCGCTGGTGGGCAGTGCCAAGAACCAGGCCAACCTGACGGTGTTCTACGAAACCGACCGGTTCCTGGCCCGCGCCTCGTACAACCGCCGTGGTGAAGTGGTTGGCGGCCTGGTCAACGGCATGACCCAGTACACCGAGCCGTACGACCAGCTGGATCTGAACGTGGCCTACAACTTCACCGAAGCGCTGACGTTCACCGCCTCGGTGCTCAATGCCACCAAGTCGGAACAGCGCGTCTATCTGGGCAACGACACCCAGTCGCGCCTGATCTCCAACCTGTATTCGGGCCGTCAGATCTACTTCGGCGCGACCTACAAGTTCTAAGCGCTACCGGGGTCGGAGCCCTTCTGCGAAGGGATCCGACCCCGTTCAACGGTCCTCCACGGCAGCTGCGCTTTCACAGGTGGCTGCCGTTTTTATGCGCACCTTCGTCCAGCGCCTTGCGCAGTGCCGCCACCGTGGCAGTGCTGGTCTGGTGCCAGTCGGGATCCAGCCCGCGCAGCAGCGGGTTCTGGAATTGCATGGCCGAACGCCGCAGCCCCTTGGCCGATGCATGCAGTTCGCTGCAGCCGGTCAGCCGCGCGATCCTGGCGATGTTGGCCGGGCCGATGCCTGCGCCCGCCATCACGCAAATGCGCCCTGCCGCCTGCGCCACCAGCGCGGCCAGCATGCTGCTGCCGGCTTCGGCGCTCACCTGCCCGCCTGAACTGAGCACCCGCGTGCAGCCCAGGTCGATCACCTGTTGCAGGGCCGCGGGAAGATCGCGTGCGGCATCGAACGCGCGATGGAAGGTGACCTGCAACGGCCCCGCCGCCTGCACCAGTTCGCGGCACAGCGGCATGTCGATGCCACCGTGCACATCCAGCGCACCAATCACCACGCCATCGCAGCCCAGCGCACGGCACTGCGCGATGTCACGCAGCATCAGCTCGGTTTCCAGCGCGTCGTAATGGAAATCGCCCGGGCGCGGCCGCACCAGCACGAACAAGGGAATCTGCAGGCGCTCGCGTGCGATGGCGATGCTGGCGAACGACGGCGTGGTGCCGCCCTCGCCCAGGTTGTCGAACAGCTCGATGCGGTCGGCGCCACCGGCCTGCGCGGCCAGCGCAGATGCCAGTGAATTGCTGGCGATCTCCAGCGTCAGCGCGGCGCTCACGTCTGGCTGCTCGTGTAGATCGACGGCGAATCGCGCAGGTCGTCCTGGCGCTGGCCATCGCATACCGCATAGACGAAGCCGCGATGCAGCGCGTACGCGCCCACTTCGCCCTGCTTGTTCATTGCCAGGAAGCACACCTGCAGCGTGCGGCTGGCTTCGGGGCGCTTGCGCACCACCCGGTCGATCGCTTCACGGCAGGCCTGCGCAGGCGTGCGCCCCTGCCGCATCAGCTCGACGACCAGGAACGAGGCAGCGTTGCGGATCATCTCCTCGCCCACGCCCGAGGCGGTGGCGGCGCCCACTTCGTTGTCCACGTACAGGCCGGCACCGATGATCGGGCTGTCGCCTACGCGCCCGTGCAGCTTCCAAGCCATGCCGCTGGTGGTGCAGGCCCCGGCAAGATGCCCCTTGGCGTCCAGCGCCAGCATGCCGATGGTGTCGTGGTTGTCGCTGTTGCCGGGGATGCCACGGCGCTCGGCGTTGATCTGCGGCTGGTACTGCTCGGTCTTCAACCATTCGCGCCAGGCCGCCTCGGCCTGCGGGGTGAGCAGCCGCTTGCGCTCGAAGCCCTGCTGCACCGCGAACCGCTGGGCACCGTCACCCACCAGCAGTACATGCGGGCTGTTTTCCATCACCCTGCGCGCCACCGACACCGGGTGCGCGATGTCCACCAGGGCAGCCACCGCGCCGCAGCGGCCATCGCCATCCATGATGCTGGCATCCAGGCTCAATACCCCGTCGCGATCGGGGTTGCCGCAATGGCCGACGGTGGGATTGCACAGTTCGCTTTCGGCCCAGCGTGCGCCGGCTTCCACCGCGTCCAGCGCGCTGCCGCCCTGGCCCAGTACCTTCCACGCGGCCTGGTTGGCCGGCACGCCGAAGTCCCACGTTGAAACGACCTTCGCCCCGCCCTGGGTGCGCGCCTGCACACCCGGCAAGGCGGCCATGCCTGCGGCCAATGCACCGGCCTGCAGGAACTGCCTGCGATCCACCATGTTGCCCTCCCCTTGCAGAAAGCGATGCCGGCCGCGGGCCGGCTGCGTGATTCAGCCCCCGCGCGGCAGCCGCGCCGCGTGCCAGACGGCCGCGCCGAGCACGCCCAGCTGGCCATGTTCCACCCGCCACACCGGCACCTGGCGCAGCACATCCGCCAGCACGCCCTTGTTGAGGAAGCGCTCGCGGAAACGCCCGTCGGCCAGGAAATCCTGCACGTGGGCGGAAATGCCGCCGGCCAGGTACACCGAGCGCGCACCTACGGCAATGGCCGCATCGCCCGCCAGGCTGCCCAGCCACGCGCAGAACACCTGCAGGGTTTCCACCGCCACCGCATCCTCGCCACTGCGCGCGGCGCCGATCAGCGCTTCGGTGGTCGACCACTGCGGTGCAACCCCGCGCAGTTCGCACAGGCACGGGTACAGGTTCAGCAGCCCGCTGCCGGACAGCACCCGTTCGTTGTCCACGTGCGGCCAGCGCTGCAGCAGCTTGGCCAGCACCTGCAGTTCCAGCGCGGTGCCAGCCCCCAGCGCGGCGTGGCCCAGTTCACTGGCCAGCACCGGGCGGTCGCCATCGGCAAAGCGCAGCGCTGCGCCCAGGCCGGTGCCCGCGCCCAGCACCAGCGCCGGGAACGCCTGCGCCGGGTCGCCCGGGCCGTTCAGCGGCACCAGCGTTTCCGGCTGCAGGTAGGGCACGGCCAGCGCCACGGCCTCGAAATCGTTGATCAGCTGCAGTTCGCCCAGGCCCGACTGCGCGCGCGTGGCCGACAGCGAAACGGTCCACGGCAGGTTGGCGTTGATCAGCACATCGCCATCGAGCACGCCGGCAATGGCCACCACCGCGCTGTGCGCGGGCGGGTCCAGGCTGGCACTGAAGTCGGCCAGGATCGCTGCCAGGCTGGCGTGGTCGGCGCAGGCATAGGTGCGGTAGCCGCCCAGGCGCGGGGTCTGGCCAGGCACCAGATGGGCCACCGCGACACGGGCGAAGGTGCCGCCCACATCGGCCACTACCACGCTGTGCGAAACGCCGGCGCCGCTGGCGTCGGAGGAAGACGGGTCTACTGCTGCGACGTTCACACGGGCCTGCTTGAATCGACGGATCGGCGTCGATTCTCGGGCATCCCAGCGGCTTTGCCAACGCTGCGGCAATGCCCCGCCCGGCAGCGTCTTACATGCCTTCCTGCTCGGCCACCTGCACGCCGTCCACCAGCACGCGCAGGCGCTGCGGACGGAAGCCGGCGAACAAGAGCGGCCGAGTGCGTTCCACCAGCACCTGGTGGCCGGCGATATGGCGCAGCCAGGACTGCACCAGCGAGAACGAAAAATGCGTGCCCGGGTGCAGCGGGTGCTGCACCCACACCGTTTCGCTGGCGCTGCGCAGCTGCATGGCACCACTGAACCAGTGGCGGCTGAGGGTGACCGGCGTGGTGCCGGCCATGAAGCGGATTTCCATGGCGCGTCCTTTCGTCGTGGCAACCGCCCGCCCGGTCAGGGCTGGGCGGTCTGCAGGCTGTAACTGGTGGTGGCGGTGAACACCGCACCGTCGGGCTGGGTGGAGCGTACCTCCACCTTGTGGCTGCCGACCGCCAGCCCGGTGGGCAGCGCGCCACGCCACAGGTGCGGCGAGGCGGTGGCTTCCGGCGAACGGTCATAGCCGCGCAGGGTGCTGGCCAGATCGTCGGCCACGTTTTCCACCAGCAGGCGCGGGTCGGGCTGGCTGACCTGCTTCATCGGCTGCCACGGGCCACCATCCACGCGGTACTCCACCACGCTGGCGTCCTCGCCCATGTACACGTTGGCGTAGACGCCCCATGCCGGGTAGGCGCCCTGGCGCAGCACCTTCGGCGCGTGCAGGCCGATCTGCTCGCTGGCCGGGGCGCCGGCCACGCGGTACTGCAGGCGGTAGCTGCCGTTGCCGGCCACATCCAGCAGCGCATAGCCCTTGGGCGTGCCATCGCTCATGGTGCTGTCCGGCACGCCGGCGGCATTCTTCACCCCGGACCAGAACGCGCCGCAGTTGGCGCCCACGTTGTATTCGTGCAGCGGCTTGTCGCCCTGCCAGCCTTCGGCCTTGCCGTGGTAGACGTGCTGCTGGGTGTGGCTGTGCCCGCTCAGCACCAGCACGTTGCGGAACGGCTTGAGCAGATCGAACAGGCGCTGGCGGTCGGCATGGCGGAAGGTCTCACGCCCCGGTGCCGCATCGAACAGCGGAATGTGCATGCCCAGCACCAGCAGGCGGTCCTTGTGCAGGCCCTTCAGGTACGCAGCCAGGAAGGCGAACTGGTCCTCGCGCAGGCCGCCCACATACTTCGGCTTGGCGTTGGGGTCGTACACCACATCGTCCAGGAACACGAAGCTGGCACCGCCCTCTTCCACCGCGTAGGTGTCCGGGCCGTAGATGTTGCGCCAGCTGTCCAACGAGTGGTCATCGTTGGCGGCGTCGAAATCCAGGTCGTGGTTGCCGGGCACATGGAACCACGGCACGCCCAGTTCGGTGGTCACCTTGTTGATGGCCGGGTACAGGGTCAGGTCGTCATTGACGATGTCACCCAGGGTGGTGCCCAGCCGCGCCTTGGTCTGCCCCACCAGCGGTTTGACGATCGACTGCTGGTAGTAGCCGATGTCCTGCGTGGTGGCGGTCTGCGAATCGGTGAACACCAGCATCTGGAAGCCGCGCCGGCTGTCGTGGCGATCGGCCTGCAGGGCGAAATCCCAACTGCGGGCGGCATCACCGGTGGCGGCGATGCCACCGTACTTCAGGGCCGGCGAGCCGTTGGGGCGGTAGTGCCGCCAGAACGACGGCAGTCCGTCGGCCGCCTTCGGGAAGGAATAGGCATCGGGCTTGATGACGAACACCGTCTGGCCATCGCGCACCGGCAGGCTGTAGCTGCCATCGGCGGCGGTCTTGACGATGGTTTCGCCGTTGGACACCTGCACGCCGGCCAGGCCGGGATCGGTGGCACCGCGCCCGGGCTTGCCGTCGCGCTCCAGGTAGACCTTGCCGCTCACCACGGTATCGGCGGCCCATGCCGGCGAAGTAAGCAACAGGCAGCACAGCCAGGCGGCAGGCAGTTTCATGGGGGCAGTCCGGGGGCAGAGAGACCCCCTATTGTAGGTGCGGACCGTTGGTCCGCACACCACTATCTGTCGCCCTTGTAGAGTCGAGCCATGCTCGACTGCATTGGCCACAACAGTCGAGCAAGCTCGACTCTACGGGTGGGTGCGGATCACCGGTGCCGCTGCTCCAGCACCGCCCGTGCATCATCCAGCGACAAGCCGCGCGCGCGCAGCAGCACCAGCAGGTGGTACAGCAGGTCAGCCGATTCCCCCAGTAATGCCTCATCGTCCTGGGCCACGGCGGCCAGCGCGGTCTCCACGCCCTCCTCGCCCACCTTCTGCGCGATGCGGCGAATTCCGCCCTCGAACAGCGAGGTGGTGTAGCTGCCCGGCGGTCGCTGCGCATCGCGCACGGCCACCAACTGGCCCAGGCCGCCCAGGAAATCCTTCGGCGCGCCGTCGAAACAGCTTTCCGCGCCGGTGTGGCAGGTCGGGCCGGCCGGGCGCGCCAGCACCAGCACGGTGTCGGCATCACAATCGACGCTGATCGACTGCACCGCCAGCACATGGCCGGACTGCTCGCCCTTGGTCCACAGGCGCTGCTTGCTGCGGCTGTAGAACGTCATGTGGCCGGTCACCTGGGTGATATGCAGCGATTCGGCATTCACATAGCCCAGCATCAGCACCTGCAGCGTATCGGCGTCCTGCACCACAGCCGGCAGCAGGCCATCGCCCTTGCCCCAGTCCAGGGTTTCCAACGCCTGCGGCGACGGGCGTACTTCAATAGACATCTCGAACCTCGATCTGTTGCTCGCGCAGGTAGCGCTTCAAATCTGCAATGGCAATGGCGCCGCTGTGGAACACGCTGGCGGCCAGTGCACCGTCCACGTCGGCCTGGTCGAAGGCCTGGGCGAAGTGCTCCATCGCACCGGCACCGCCGGAGGCAATCAGCGGCACGTTGCAGACTGCACGCGCCTGGCGCAGCTGCGCCACGTCGTAGCCACGGCGCACGCCGTCGCTGTCCATGCAGTTCAGCACGATTTCGCCGGCACCGCGGCGCTGCGCGTCCACGATCCAGTCCAGGGTGCGCAACGGCACCGCCTGGGTCTTGCTGGGATCACCGGTGAAGCGGCGCACGCGCCATTCGCCATCGGCCTCGCGCACCGAATCCACGCCGACCACCACGCACTGCACGCCGAACTCGTCGGCCAGTTCGGTGATCAGCTCGGGACGGCCCAGCGCCGGCGAGTTGATCGAGATCTTGTCGGCACCGGCAAACAGCACACGGCGCGCGGTTTCCACGCTGTCGATGCCACCGGCCACGCAGAACGGAATGTCGATCAGGCGCGCGATGCGCTCGATCCAGCCCACGTCCACCGAACGTGCTTCCGGGCTGGCGCCGATGTCATAAAACACCAGCTCGTCGGCGCCCTGGTCGCGGTAGCGCTGGGCCAGTTCGGCGATATCGCCCATGTCCACGTGGTCGCGGAAGCGCACGCCCTTGACCACGCGGCCATCGCGCACGTCCAGGCAGGGAATGATGCGGCGGCTCAACATGCCAGTGCCTCGCCCAGATCCATGCGCTGTTCCAGCAGGGCCTTGCCCAGGATTGCGCCACCACAGCCGGCCGCGCGCGCCTCGGCCACGTCGGCCACGCTGCGGATGCCACCGGACGCCTGTACGGCCACGCCCGGCAACAGCGCGGCAAGATGCGCGTACAGGCTGATGTTCGGACCGGCCAACATGCCATCGCGGGCGATGTCGGTGCACAGCAGGTGGGCCATGCCCGCCTGCGCATAACGCTGCGCCAATGCATCCAGGGTGACCCCGGCGTTCTCGGTCCAGCCATGGACCGGCAGCTGCCACTGGCCCTGCGCGTCCTGGCGCGCGTCCAGGGCGATGGTCAGGCGCTGCGGACCGAACTCGGCCAGCCAGCCGATCACCGTCTCCGGCTCGCGCACGGCCAGCGAACCGACCACCACGCGGCCGGCACCGGCATCGAGGATGCGCGCCACGTCGTCGCGGCCGCGCACGCCGCCACCGGTCTGCACCTGCAGCGACGTCTGCGCGCGTATCGCCGCCAGCAGGGGCGCCAGGGTGTAACCACCCGCTCGCGCCGCATCCAGATCGACCAGATGCATCCACTGCGCACCCTGCGCGGCAAAGGCCTGCGCGCGCGGCAGCGGATCGTCACCGTAGTGGGTTTCCTGCGCATAGTCGCCCTGGCGCAGCCGCACCACGCGGCCATCACGGATATCCAGCGCGGGGTAGACGGTGAAGCTCATGCAGCGGTGCCCTCAAGGAAATTGCGCAACATCTGCGATCCGGTCTCGCCGGAACGCTCGGGGTGGAACTGGGCGCCGAAGTAGCGGCCCTGCTCCACCACGGCGGTAAACAGGCCGCCGTGATCGCAGGCGGCCACGGTGTGGGTGTTCAGCGGTGCCGCATAGCTGTGCACGAAGTACGCGCTGGCACGCTCGGGCACGCCCTGCAGCAGGGTCGATTCGCGCAGCGGCAGCAGCCGGTTCCAGCCCATGTGTGGCACGCGGATCCCGCACGCCGGCACCAGCTTGCGCACCACACCGGGAATCAGGCCCAGGGTGTCCACGCCCGCTTCTTCGGAACGTTCGAAGAGCAGCTGCATGCCCAGGCAGATACCCATCAGCGGCACTTCCAGGCGCCGCAGCGGTTCCACCAGGCCCTGCGCGTGCAGGCGCTGCATGCCCGGTGCGGCCGCGCCCACGCCAGGCAGGATCACCCGCTGCGCACCGGCCAGGCCCTCGGCATCACGCACCAGCCGCACCCGCGCGCCCAGGCGTTCCAGTGCGTAGCGCACCGAGCCCAGGTTGGCACCGCCGGCATCGATCAGCGCAACCTCGCTCACAGCGCCCCCTTGGTGCTGGGCAACGCCGTGCCCTGTCGGGCCAGCGCCGGGCGCAGCGCACGGGCCAACGCCTTGAAGCACGCCTCGACCTTGTGGTGGTCGTTGTCACCGCGCACCTGCAGGTTCAGGTTCAAACCGCTGGCATCGCACAGCGAACGGAAGAAGTGCGGCACCAGTTCGGTGGGCATGTCGCCCACGCGCTCGCGCTTGAACTCGCCTTCGAACACGAAGTACGGCCGGCCGCTGAAATCCAGCGCGGCGCTGGCCAGGGTCTCGTCCATCGGCAGGGTGAAGCCATAGCGGCCGATGCCGCGCTTGTCGCCCAGCGCTTCGCGCAGCGCCTGCCCCAGCGCCAGGCCGGTGTCCTCGATGGTGTGGTGCTCGTCGATGTGCAGGTCACCCTCGGCCCGGATGTCCAGGGCGAAACCGCCGTGCTTGCCGATCTGTTCCAACATGTGGTCGAAGAACGGCAGGCCGGTGGCGATGTGCGCATCCCCGGCACGGTCCAGGTCCAGTTCAACGCGGATCTTCGTTTCCTTGGTGTTGCGCTGGACCACGGCGGTACGCGGCGCATCGGCCAGCGCGTGGGCGATGCCGGGCCAGTCCCACTCGCCGCCGAACTGCTCGGTACGCAGCTGGAAAGCGCGGATGTTGAGGTTCTCGGCGAACTGCACGTCGGTGATGCGATCACCCACCATGGCCGAACGCGCCCAGTCGATGCTGCGGTCCTGCAGGTAGGCGGTCATCAGGCCGATGGCCGGCTTGCGCGTGGGCGCATTGTCCTGCGGCCAGCTGCAGTCGATCAGCACGTCACGGAACACGATGCCCTGGCTTGCGAAGATCTGCAGCATCAGGTCGTTGGGGCCATCGAAGCTGGCGCGCGGGTACGCGTCGCTGCCCAGGCCATCCTGGTTGGTGACGATGACGAACTGGTAGCCGGCATCGCGCAGCTTCAGCAGCGCCGGAATAACCTGCGGCACGAAGCGCAGCTTCTCGTAGGCGTCGATCTGGAAGTCGGCCGGCTCCTCGATGAGGGTGCCGTCGCGATCGATGAACAGAATGGGGGTCATGCAGCGGCCCTCCGAGCCGACAGGGCCGCGAGCACGCGGTCGTTCTCTTCACGCGTGCCGATGCTGATGCGCAATGCATCGCCCAGCTGCGGCGCGGCGCGCTGGTCACGCACCACCACGCCAGCCGCCAGCAGGGCGTCGAATGCGGCCTGCGCATCGCCAAAGCGCACCAGCAGGTAATTGCCCGACGAGGGGTACACGCGGCGCACGCCGGGCAGGCCCGGCAATGCCGCGAACAAACGTTCGCGTTCGGCAATGACGGTGGCCACGCGCTCGGCGGTGCGGGCCAGTGCGGCCGGCTGCAGCGCCTGCACGGCCAGTTCCGCGCACGGCGTCGGCACCGGATACGGCGCCTGGCAACGGCGCAGCACGGCAATCAATTCCGGCGCGGCAATCAGCGTGCCGATACGGGCCGCAGCCAGTGCATGCGCCTTGGACAGCGTGCGCAGCACCGCCACGTTGGCGTGCGCGGCCAGCAGCGTGGTGGCTGACGGGCGCTGTGCGAATTCCACGTAGGCCTCGTCCACCACCACCAGGGCCTGCCCACGCAACGCCGTGGCCACACGTTCGATCCCGGCCAGGCTGATATCGCTGCCGGCCGGGTTGGACGGTGCGCACAGGAACACCAGCTTGGCGCCCTGCTGCTGCGCGGCGCTGATGACAGCATCCAGATCGGCGTGCAGACCCTCGGCCGAATCCACCAGCGGCACGTCGATCAGCGCGGCGCCCTGCAGGCGCGCGCACACCGCGTACATGCCAAATACCGGCGAGGTAACCAGTACGCCGTCGCGACCGGGCACGCACAGCGCACGCACCAGCAGATCGATGGCCTCGTCGCTGCCACGGCCGATCAGCAGCTGCTGCGGCTGCACGCCGTACAGCGCGGCCAAGCCCTCGCGCAATGCCAACGGTTGCGGTTCGGGATAGCGGCGGCTGCTGCCGACGGTATCGGCAGGATTGGCCCAGGCCGACTCGTTGGCGTTCAGCCAGACATCGCCCTGCACGGCCGCGCTGCGCGCCGAGCTGTAGCCGGCGAAGGCCTGCAGGTCCGGGCGCACCAGCGCCAGTACGTCGTTCACCGCGCTCATGCAGCGGCCTCCATGCGCACGGCCACGGCGCGTTCGTGCGCGTCCAGGCCCTCGGCACTGGCGATGATGCGCGCGCAACCACCAATCGCCGCCAGCCCGGCCGCGCTGGCACTCTGCACGCTGATCAGGTTCTGGAAACTGGCCACGCTCACGCCGCTGTAGGCACGCGCGGCGCCAGCGGTGGGCAGCACGTGGTTGGTACCACTGCAGTAATCGCCCAGCGCTTCCGGCGTGTAGTCGCCCAGGAATACCGAACCGGCGGCCTGCACCTGCGCCAGCCAGTCGCGCGGTTCACGCAGCGCCAGGATCAAGTGCTCGGGTGCGTAGCGATTGCTGATGGCGAAGGCCTCGGCCAGCGCCTCGACCTGGATCAGGCGCGACGCCGACAGCGCCTGCCGCGCGATCTGCTGCCGCGGCAGCAATGCGACCTGGCGTTCCACTTCGGCTTCAACGGCCGCCAGCATCGCTGCGTCGTCGGTCAGCAGCAGCACCTGCGAATCGGGGCCGTGCTCGGCCTGCGACAGCAGATCGGCGGCGACAAAGGCCGGGTTCGCACCGGCATCGGCGATCACCAGCACTTCCGAT
Organism: Stenotrophomonas sp. B1-1; assembly: GCF_010894375.1. NCBI lineage: Bacteria > Pseudomonadati > Pseudomonadota > Gammaproteobacteria > Lysobacterales > Lysobacteraceae > Stenotrophomonas > Stenotrophomonas sp. B1-1. The sequence goes on from NZ_JAAIUZ010000005.1 coordinate 14,113, forward strand.
GGGCCGGCCGGCATGTCGATGGCAGCCGCGCCGTCCTGCGCCACCTGCTGCTTGGCCTCGGTCACGAAACTGTTGCCCGGCCCGAACAGCTTGTCGCAGGCCGGAATGCTGGCCGTGCCATAGGCCATCGCGGCGATGGCCTGGGCCCCGCCCAGCTTGAACACGCGCTGCACGCCGGTCAGCCGCGCGGCCACCAGCACGGCCGGATCGGCACTGCCGTCGGCGCGCGGCGGCGTGCACAGCACCACCTGCGGGCAGCCGGCCAATTGCGCCGGCACGCCCAGCATCAGCGCGGTGGACGGCAGCGGCGCACTGCCGGCGGGCACGTACAACCCTACCCGGCCGATCGGCCGCAGCATGCGTTCGCAGACCACGCCCGGCGCAGTTTCCACCGCATAGCCCTGGCCCATGCCGGCCTGGTGGAAGCGGCCGATGCGCTCGGCGGCCTCGACCATGGCCTGGCGCAGCGCCGCCGGCACGGCCGCTTCAGCGGCGGCGAATTCGTCCTCGGATACTTCGAACGACGGCAGTTCCACGCCGTCGAACCGGGCAGTGATGGCGCGCAGGCCGGCGTCACCTTCGGTGCGCACCTGCGCGATCAACGCAGCCACCGCATCGCGGGTCTGCTGGGCCACGGTCTGCACCGGGCGGGTCAGCGCCTCGCTGCGTGCGGCTTCATCAAGTTGCGACCAGATCAGACGATTCATGCCAGCGACCGCTCCACGCTCAACACCATCAGGCCCTGGGCGCCGGCGCGCTCCAGTTCTTCCATGCGCTGCCAGGTCAGCGGACCCGGGCACATGGTCTGCAGGCGCAATGCGCCCCCATCGGCAGGCAAACGCACCAGCGGCTCGGCATCGGCCAGCAGCTGGGCCAGTGCGTCCACCCGGTCTTCGCTGGCGCGGAACATCAGCAGCTTGCGGTCCTGCTTCTGTACCACGCCATCCAGGCGGCGCAGCAGCATGCTGCGCAGGCCGGCGCGGGCATCGTCGGGCACGCGCACTGCACCGGCCAGCACGGCCTCGCTGTCCAGCAGGTTGTGCACGGGCGTGAGCTGGTTGGCACGCAGGGTGGCGCCACTGGAAACCAGGTCGCAGATCAGGTCGGCAGTGCCCAGGCGCGGGGCGATTTCCACCGAACCGGACAGTTCCACCACCTGCGCATCCACGCCCTGCTCGCCCAGCCACTGCTTGAGGATGGCCGGGTAGCTGGTGGCGATGCGGGTACCGGCCAGCTGCGCCGGACCGCTCCACTGCCACTCTTCGGGCACGGCCAGCATCAGCCGGCACTGGCCGAAGCCCAGCCCGCGCAGGGCCTGATAGGCGTCGGGCAGGCCGATCTGGCGGCGCGCGGCGGCCTGTTCGTCCAGCTCGTTGCGGCCGACGATGCCCAGGTCGCACACGCCGTCGGCAATCAGGCCGGGAATGTCGTCGTCGCGCACCAGCAGCAGGTCCACCGGCAGCGATTCGCCGTAGCAGAACAGCTTGTCGCGGCTCTCGCGCCAGCTCAGGCCGCAGGCGCTGAGCAGGTTGCGGGCGGGCTCGGCCAGACGGCCGCTTTTCTGGATGGCGATGCGCAGCCGGTCACGTGCCGGCGCTGCCTGGGTTGCACTCATGGGGGAAGTCTCGAAGTTCGGAACGGGCGCGGATCAGCGCGAAGCAAGGCGGTCGATGGCAACGGCATAGCCTCGATGGCCATGCTCGAGCGTGCGCGCGACGCGTCCGGTGGTGGTCACGCTGACCCCGGTGCGTTCGTGGATCTCGCGGTAGGGCACGCCCTGCTGCAGCAGCGGCACGACCTTCCAGCGGTCGGCCATGGCTTCCAGCTCGGCGGGGGTGCACAGGTCACGCAGGAAGGCGGCGACCTCGTCGGGGGCGCGCAGGGCGGCAAAGGCCTGGGCCAGGGCGTCCAGGTCGGCCTGCGGGTCTTTGGCGGCAATGTCGGGGCGGGCTTTCACGGGGTCGATTTTGTGCATCAATGTAATAGCGCGTTAGTACATTAACGCATTCTTGCGCAGTGCGTCAAATCTGGAGGGGTGTTGTGGGCAGGGCTGCGCCCTGCACCCGCTGTAGAGTCGAGCCATGCTCGACTGAAGCAACAGCAAAAAGCTGGTTTCCTGGGGTTGGCGGGGTGGGTCCGGTTGAGGGGGACGGCGTAAATACGTCCATGTAGCCTCGGTCGCGCCATCCATGGCGCTCACGCCCCCTCAACCGGACCCACGCCGCCTTCGACAGTTGGCCGCGAGCTGTTGGGACGGCAAGGGGTCGGATTCGTTTTCTGAAGGAAGACGGCTCTGACCCCGGAACGCGGCCCGGAAACAAAAACGCCCACCGGGTGGTGGGCGTTTGCTGGCGTGTCGGCGTGCGGCCAACCGGCCGTTACATCACCTTCGACTGTTCCAGCTCGACCTGCAGGGTGCTGGCCAGTTCGTCGCGGGAGACTTCGAACTGCTGCTCGCGCACCAGGTCCTTCACCGCCACCACGCCGCGCGCCAGTTCATCCTCGCCCGCCAGCACCACGAAGCGGATGCCGGCCTTGGCCGCGTACTGGAACTGCTTGCCGATCTTCTTCGGCTCCATCTGCACTTCGGTGTTGATGCCACCGCTGCGCAGGCGGCGGGCGATGTCCAGCGACTGCGCCATGCCCTGCTCGTCCATCAGCGCCACCAGCGCCTGCACGCTGCTGGCTTCGATGCCGTCGATCAGGCCGGCTTCGCGCAGCTGCCAGAACAGGCGCGACAGACCAATGGAAATGCCCACGCCCGGCAGCTTGGACTTGCTGTAGTGGCTGGCCAGGTCTTCGTAGCGGCCGCCCGAGCAGATCGAGCCGATCTGCGGGTGGTCGGTCAGCGTGGTTTCGTACACGGTGCCGGTGTAGTAATCCAGGCCGCGGGCGATGGAGAAGTTCAGGCAGTACGCGCTTTCCGGCACGCCCAGCGCCTGCACCAGCTGCAGCACTTCGCGCAGCTCGGCCACGCCGGCGCGCAGGGTGTCCGACGATGCGGCATTGGTTTCCAGCGCCGCCAGCTGGGCCAGCGCATCGGCATGGCCCTGCGAACGCACCGCTACGAACGCCAGGATCTTCTCGACCTGTTCGGCCGGAATCCCGAAGCCCTCGCCCACCAGCGTATCGCGCACGTAATCGGCGCCGCGCTTGTCCAGCTTGTCCACTTCGCGCAGCACGGCCAGCTGGCGCTCGCCCTCGGCCACGCCCAGGCTTTCGAAGAAGCCGCGCATCAGCTTGCGGTTGTTCAACTGGATGCTGAAATCGCCGATGCGCAGTTCCGAGAACACCGCATGGATGACCGCCAGGACTTCAGCGTCGTAGCGCACGCTCAGGCTGTCCTTGCCGATCACATCGATGTCGCACTGGTAGAACTCGCGGAAGCGGCCACGCTGGGCACGTTCACCGCGGTACACGCGCTGCATCTGGTAGCGGCGGAACGGGAAGGTCAGTTCGTGTTCGTGCTCGGCCACGTAGCGGGCCAGCGGCACGGTCAGGTCGAAGCGCAGCGCCATTTCCGGCAGCGAACGGTCGCCCGATTCGGCCGCATTGGCCAGCGCACCGGTGGACTGCACGAAGTACACCTGGCGCTCGGTTTCGCCGCCGGACTTGGTCAGCAGCACATCGGACAGCTCGAACACCGGGGTTTCCACCGGCAGGAACCCGAAGCGCTCGTAGTTGCGGCGGATGACGTCCAGCATGCGCTGGAACGCAATCTGCTCGCGCGGCAGCAGTTCAAGGGTGCCGGGCGGGGTACGGGGCTTGATCACGGGGCGGAACTCCTGCAGGAACGGGAACGTGGGAGGGGGCGACATTCTAGCGCCCCGCATCGCTCAGGCGCCGATCAGGGGCCGTCTGGCCGCATGAAGTATCATAAGGCCCTCCCCGCCCGCGATCTGCCCCTGCACCATGTCCCGGCCCGACGGCGCCCTGCCCGCTGATCCCTCCTCCGCTGCACCGTCCTGCACCACGCTGGACTGCCTGCACTGCTCGGTGCGGCATCTGGCGGTGTGCTCGGCGCTGTCGCCCGACGAGGTGCAGGCGCTGGAACAGGTTACGGTGTCGCAGCAGGTGGCCGTGGGCAGCACGCTGGCCCGCAGCGGTGAAGAACGCCTGCATGTCTATACATTGACTGCCGGTGCACTGCGTCTGGTGCGCACCCTGGCCGATGGCCGCCGCCAGATCAGCGGCTTCGTGCTGCCCGGCGATTACCTGGGCCTGAGTGGCAGCGACCACCACCGCTACGATATCGAAGCCATTGCGGACAGTCGCGTGTGCCGGGTGGCGATGCCGCAGATGCGCGCCCTGCGCGGGCGCTACCCGCATCTGGAACGCAAGCTGCTGCAGCGCGCCTGCCAGGAACTGGACGCCGCGCAGGACGCGGCGCTGGCCCTGGCCCGTCTGCAACCGGCAGAGAAGCTGGCCGATTTCCTGCTGCGCCTGGCCGCGCGCGAGGCCCGCCTGGGCGGCGACGGCCTGCGCGTGCAGCTGCCGATGGGCCGCGGCGATATTGCCGATCATCTGGGCCTGACCATGGAAACGGTCAGCCGCACCTTCACCAAGCTGCGCCAGCAGGGCCTGATCGCCCTGCCCCATCTGAACGTAGTGGAGATCCAGGACGAAGACGGCCTGAGTGCGCTGGCCGGTGACGGGCTGATGTGACCGCGGCCGCCGGGCATGGCCCGGCGGCGCTTGATCAACGCAACAACACCTCGCGCAACGCGTTGTAGTCGGCCGGCAACGGCTCGGCATGCGCCGGGCGCTGCAGCAGCGCATCCAGCGCCGGCGGCACCGCCACCGCTTCACCGATCAACGGCTCCACCACCGCCTCGAACTTGGCCGGGTGCGCCGTGGCCACCACCGCCCAGTCACCCTTGGCACCACGCACGCGCAGATCGCGCAGCACTTTTACCGCCGTGGCCGTATGCGGGCAGAACAGTTCGCCATGGCTGGCATGTTCACTGGCGATGGTCGAGCGGATCGTCACATCGTCCACGCTGAACGCACGGAACGCGGCGCGCAGTTCGGCGTCATCGTCGTTGTACAGCCAGCGCAGGCGCTCGAAATTGCTCGGCGCCCCCACATCCATGGCGTTGGCCACGGTGGCCACGCTGGCCTGTGGCTGGTACTGCCCGCCATTGAAGTAGGCCGACAACACCGCATTGGCGTTGGTGGCCAGCACGATCTGCCCGATCGGCACACCCAGCGCCCTCGCCAGCACCGCCGCCATCGCATTGCCCAGGTTGCCGGTCGGCACCACCAGGTTCAGGCGACGCCCGCTCTGCGCGTGGTGCACCAGCGCGGCATGCGCGTAGTAGCTCATCTGCGGCAGCAGGCGGCCCAGGCTGATGCTGTTGGCCGAACTGAGCGGCACCTGCGCCTGCAGCGCGGTGTCGGCCAGCGCCTGCTTGGCCATGGCCTGGCAATCATCGAACGAACCGGCCACGCGCAGCGCCTGGATGTTGTCACCGAAGCAGCCCAGCTGATGCGCCTGGCGCGGCGATACGCGGCCGTCGGGATACAGCACCACCACGCGCACGCCCGGCTGCTGGTGGAAGGCCGCGGCCACGGCCGCACCGGTGTCGCCGGACGTTGCCACCACGATGGTCAGATCGCGGTCCTTGCCGGCCTGCAGGCGCGACAACGCACCGGCCAGGAAACGCGCGCCGATGTCCTTGAACGCGGCCGTGGGCCCATGGAACAGCTCCAGCACATGGTCGCCGTTGCCCAGCGCACGCAGCGGCACGGGGAAATCGAAGGCCTGCTGGCAGATCGCAGGCAGCGCATCGGCCAGTGCATCACCGGCGAAGAACGGCGCCAGCAGATCCGCTGCGGTGTCGGCCAGGGTTGCGCCGGCCTGCAGCACACGCGGTGACGGCAGACGCTCGGGCACGTACAGGCCGCCATCGGGGGCCAGCCCAGCGGCGATGGCCGCACTCAGGCCAACGGCCGGTGATTGGCCGCGGGTCGATACGAAATGCATCACGTCGGTTTCCAGAAGGGGGGAAGGATTCAGCACAGGTGGGCTCCCGGGGCATCCAGCGGCGAGACCCAGGCCTCGCTGTCCAGGCCGGCGGCCGCAAACGCGGCACGCACCGGCGCCGCCGCGGCCCGCGCGCGGTCGGCATCGTCGAACCAGGCGAACACGCTGGGGCCGGCACCGGAAATGCCGGCGCCCATCGCCCCCGCCGCCAGTGCCGCCTCCTTGGCGGCATCGAAACCGGCGATCAGGCCGGCGCGCCGCGGCTCCACCAGTACATCGCGCAGGCCGGCCCGCACCAGCTCCGGATCACTGCGATGGCAACCGCTCAGTACCAGGGCCAGGTTGGCACTCTGCGCAACGAACTCGCCCAGGGCATAGCTGCCCTGCAGCGCCTGCCGCGCACGCCGCGTTTCCAGCACGGCCTGCGGGTGTACCAGCAGGCTGTGCCAACTGGCCGGCACCGGCACCGGCACCAGCCGGTCGGCGGTGCACAGCGCCAACCCGCCCAGCAGCAGCGGGCCCACGTTGTCGCCGTGGCGGCCGCCACTGGCCACCGCTTCGCCATCCAGCGCATGCGGGTACAGCGCTGCGCGTGGCAGCGGCGAATCCAGCAACGCGTTGGCCGCCACCAGAGCGGCCACGCACGAGGCCGCCGAACCGCCCATGCCCGAGCCGAACGGAATGCCCTTGTCGATTTCGATGGCGAAGCCGAACTCCAGGCCCAGCGCTTCACGCAGCGACATCAGCGCCGCGCCGGCGGTGTTGCCGGCGGCGTCCAACGGCAATGCAACTTCGCTGCCGCGGATCGCATCGATGCGCACCAGCGGGTCGGCGATGCGGCGCACGGTTACCGTATCGCCCACCCCGGCAATGGCGTGGCCGAGGATGTCGAAGCCCACGGCCACGTTGGCCACCGAGCCCGGCGCGAATGCACGTGCGATCACAGCCGCGCTCCTTCACCGGCAGCCACCCGCAGCAGGTCGGCAAAGACACCGGCGGCGGTCACTTCCGGACCAGCGCCCGGGCCCTGCACCACCAGCGGGTTGTCGCAGTAACGGCGGGTACGGAACTGCACCACGTTGTCGGTCAGCCGCAGGTTGGCAAAGGCGTGCTCGGCCGGCAGCTCCTGCAGGCCCACCGACGCACCATCTGCGCCCAGCCGCGCGACATAGCGCAGCACTGCCCCACGCTCGCGCGCGGCCTGCAGGCGGGCCAGCAGTTCTGCATCCGAGTCGCCGAGGCGCGCCATGAAATCGTCCACGCTGCCCGCGCGCAGGGCCGCCGGCACCAGGCTTTCCACCTGCACCTGTTCCAGGCTGAGTGCGTGCCCGGCCTCGCGGGCCAGGATCACCAGCTTACGCGCCACGTCCACGCCGGACAGGTCATCGCGCGGGTCCGGTTCGGTGTAGCCCATGGAACGCGCCTGCGCCACCAGTTCCGAGAACGGCTGGCTGCCGTCGAAACGGTTGAACAGCCAGGCCAGCGTGCCGGAGAAGATGCCTTCGATCGCCAGCACTTCATCGCCGGTGTCCACCAGGTCGCGCAGCGTGGTGATGACCGGAAGGCCCGCGCCCACCGTGGCTTCATAGCGGAAGCGCGCGCCACTGGCCGCGGCCGCCGCACGGATGCGCTGGTAGCGTGCCAGCGGTCCGGCCCCGGCCTGTTTGTTCGGGGTCACCACGTGGATGCCGGCAGCCAGCCAGTCGGCGTAGCGCTCGGCCACCTCGGCACTGCCGCTGCAGTCGATCACCACCGCATGCGGCAGGTGCGCGGCCAGCAGGTGTTCGGTGAAGGCATCCAGATCACTGGTCTGGCCGTTTTCCTGCAGCGCGGCGCGCCAGTCGACATGCAGCACCTCCGCTTCCAGGCGCATGCGCGACCGCGAAGCCAGCGCACGCACGCGCAGATCGACATTGGCCTTGGCCAGCAACTGCGGGCGCGCGGCCAACAGCTGGTCCAGCAAGGCTGCACCCACGTTGCCCGGACCGATCACGCCCACCGCGAAGGTCTGCGGCGACAACCAGAACCCTGCATGCGCGGCGCGCAACGCACGCGGCGCATCGGCGCTGGACACGGCCACCGAGATATTGCGCTCGGACGAGCCCTGGGCGATGGCCAGGATGTTCACCTGGGCGCGGCCCAGCGCTTCGAACAGGCGCGCGGCCACGCCTGGCTGGCCGGCCATGCCGTCGCCCACCGCAGCCAGCACGCTCACTTCGTCGCTCACCTGCACCCGCTGCACCTGGCCCACCGACAGTTCGTGGGCAAACGCCTGCAGCAACGCCTCGCGGCCACGCGCCGCCTCGGCAGCGCGCACCACGCAGCAGATCGAATGTTCCGACGACCCCTGCGAGATCATCACCACCGACACATGGGCCTGGCGCAGCGCGGAGAACACGCGCTCGGCGGTACCCGGCACGCCCATCAGGCCGGTGCCTTCCAGGTTCAACAGGGCCAGGCCGGGGCTGAGCGTCAGCCCCTTCACCGGCCCACGCGGCGAACGCTCGGCACTGATGCGCGTGCCCGGATGCAGCGGCTGGAAGGTGTTGCGGATGATGATCGGCATGCCCAGGCGGATCGCCGGCGACATCGTCTGCGGGTGTACTACCTTGGCGCCGAAGTAAGCCAGTTCGCAGGCTTCGTCGTAGCTCAGCGCTTCCAGCTGCACCGCCTCGGGCACCAGCCGTGGGTCGGCCGACAGCACGCCGTCCACATCCGTCCAGATATGCAGCTCATCGGCGTTGAACAAGGCGGCGAAGATCGCGCCGGAATAGTCGCTGCCGTTGCGGCCCAGCGTGGTGATGCGATCCTGGCGGTCACGTGCCACGAAACCGGTGGCCACCACCCGCGCCTGCGGGTGCTGCAGGCGCCAGTTGGCCAGCCGGTCGGCGCTGGCCTCCCAGTCCACGTCCACGCCCAGTTCGCCGTGGCCGACCACCAGCACGTCGCGCGCGTCCAGCACCGCGCAGTCCTCGCCCAGCGCCCGCAGGTGGCTGCCCAGCAACTGCGCGGAAAACACTTCGCCCAGGCCCTGCACGCGGTCCAGCACCTCGCGCGGCAGTTCGCCGATCACCGCCAGCGCGGCCAGCACATCGGCCAACTGGTCAAAGCGCGCGTCGATCCATTCCACCGTCTCGCCCACCTGCTCGCCCAGCAGCGCCACGGCGGCGCCGCGGTGCCGCGCACGCACCGCATGCCAGGCATCGCGCCAGCCCGCGTCGCCGCGCGCGGCCAACTGGGCCAGTTCGATCAGCGCATCGGTCACGCCCTTCATGGCCGACACCACGGTGACCTGCAGCGCTTCGGGGCGGGCCAGCAGCAGACCGGCTACGTGGCGATAGCGCTCGGCATCGGCCACCGACGTGCCGCCGAATTTATGCACGACAGTGGAAGGCGCGGCCAGATCGAGATGGGCAGCGGAATGGGCGGGGGCGTTGGCGGACATGAAGACCTCATTGGGAGGCCCCGTCGCATGCAGGTGTCGAGTTTCCCCGCCACCTGGATGGTGCGGGGCCGTGGTTTTCGGGAGTTACACGAAGACGACGGGCCGCACCAGGGCAGTGGTGACGGTGGTGGTGGTAATGGTGGTAATGGCGACCGGCGCAGTCGAGCGGCCCGCGGTAGCGGGGGCGATCAGGCTGGCAAGGGCGGCATCGAGAACCATGGCGCACAGAAAACACCGTGCGCTGGGGCGCTGTCAAGTGTTGCAGCGCAAAATATTCCTGCGGCGATCATCTGCCAACGTGCCGTCATTTGGTTGCATCTGTGACGAAGCGGCGATCAGGGCGCCCATGGCGCGCAATCACCCGGCATGTTCGGCGATCGCGCGCGGCGCACGGTGTGCGTGCGCACACAGCAGCACCCCGGCCACCAGGCAGACGATGGCCAGCGCCTCCAGCAGGGTCGGCCAGCGCCATTGCCAGGCGAACGCGTACAGCAGCGCAAACAGTGTTTCGAACACGATCATCTGCCCGGTCAGGGTGAGCGGCAGCAGACGGCTGGCGCGGTTCCAGAAAGCATTGCCGATCAGCGAGGCAAACACCGCCACGCCGGCACTGATGCTCCAGAACAGCGTCCACTGCGCTGGGCTGTGCGCCGCGCTCTGGCCAGTGAATGCCATCGGCACCAGCAGCAGGGCCAGGCCGCCGGTGGTCACGCCGGTCAGCATGGACCAGTCATGGCTGGAAAGATCGGGCCGCCGCGCCAGCCAGCGGCTGTTACCCACCGAATACACCGCCCAGGAGAACAGCGCACCAAACGCACACACCAGGCCCAGCACGCGCTGCCGCCACGGCGTGGCCAGGTGTTCGGACATCAGCGCCTCCCAGCCCACCAGGGTGACCCCGAGCACGCACAGCCCCAACGCCGGCAACAACTGCTTCAACGGCACCGCACCCTGCTCGCGCACACCCACCAGGGTCACCACCACGGGGATCAGCCCGACGATGAGCGAGGCCGCCGCACCACCGGCCCACTGCACGGCGGTGGCCAGCAGCAGGAAGTACACCAGGTTGCCAGCCAGGCTGAGCCAGAGCAGGCCCCGCCATTCGGCGCGGCCCAGTTTCGGTGCCAGCCGCTTCCAGCGCGGCAGCAGCAGCACCAGCGCAATCAGGCCGTAGACCAGATAGCGGCCGGCCGACAGCTGCAGCGCATTGAACGAACGCAGCACGGCCGGGGCGAGGAAAACCACGCCCCACAGCGCGCCGGCGGCAACGCCATTGGCGATGCCCAGGGCCATCGGGTTGTTGCGCATGAACACATCATCGGGGGAAGGACAGGCCGCGCAGTGTAGGCGGCGCCGTCGCGCGCGTCTTGACCGAGGCTACTGCCCCAGCCCGTCGCGGCGGCACTTGCCCCGCTCGCCGGCTGTTGCCCCCGCTTTTCGTAGCGTCGAGCTTGCTCGACGGCTGTTGCCCCCGCCTCTCGTAGCGTCGAGCTTGCTCGACGGCGTTCCAGCAAGAGCCGTCGAGCAAGCTCGACGCTACCAAAGCCCTTCACCGCCCGTGTCCGGTCGTTCCGCCGCAAGGCCACGCCGCCCGAGTCAGGGCACCTCACCGCGCCGCCACGCGGCCGGGGTCATCCCGGTTTCCCGGCGCAGCGCACGGGTCAGCGCACTCTGTTCCGAATAACCCGCGGCCAGCGCGATCTGGCTGATCGGCGCGGTACTGGTCAACAGCTGGTGCTTGGCCCAGCGCAACCGGTTGGCACTCAGCCAGGCCTGCGGGCTGACCCCGAATTCCCCCAGGAACAGCGCATGCAGGCGACTTTCACTCACCCCGACAAACCCCGCCATGCGCGCCACCGGCCACGGCTGGCCCGGTTCGCGCTGCACCGCCGCGCACAGGCCCTGCAGCCGCGCACCACTGCCGGCCGGGGCGAACGCATGCAACAGCTCCGGCAGCAGTTCCGGCACCGCCTGCCCCGCCTGCACATGGGCCAGCCGCTGGCGCAGGCGCTGCGGCAGGTGCAGCCAGCGTTGCCGGCACAGGTGCTCCTGGGTGGCATCATCCAGCACACCCGGGCCGCAATCGACGATCACGAAACCGTTCGGGCCCTGCGCCATCTGGTCATGCGCCTCGCCAGCGGCCACGAAGGCGCCCTGCAGCAGATCCAGCCGGCCGCCGTGGCCTTCCATCTCGAACTGCAGTTCGCCCTGCAGCGGCAGCACCCACTGCGCGTAGTCATGCCGGTCCAGGCCGGTGGCCTGGCCGTAGTGCCGCAGGTGGAAGATCGCGCCCATCGGCGCAGTGTGCGCGTGCCGCCGGGTGGCTGCAATGCTGTCATCGGCCCGTGCTAAGGTCGGCGCCATCCACACCCACCGGGATCGCACGATGAAGGAACGTCTGCTGCCGATCGCCCTGGCGCTGCTTCTGGCCAGCCAACCGCTGCCCTCCCTGCGCGCACAGGAAGGACGCACGCCGCCCGCGCCGCACTGCGTGGATGCCCGCAGCGTGCAGCAGGTCGAACAGGATTCCGAAGGGTCCATCGCCGTGCGCGATGGCCGTGACCGCGCCTTCCGCATCGACTTCAGCACCGCCTGCCCCGGCGTGAACCAGGCCGAAGCACTGCGTCTGGAAGCGCCGCAGGGCTGGGCCTGCGGCACACCGGGCGAACAGGTGGTGGTCGATGGCCGCCGTTGCGCAGTGAGCGCAGTCACGCCCATCGACAACCGTACCTTCGCCCTCGCCGCGCATGAAAGCAGCCGCCAGTTCGCCGATACCCTGCCTACGGTCACGGTGGAAGCCAAAGGCACGGCGCGCCGCACCGACGATCGCGGCCGACACACCTTCCAGACCTCATCGGCCGTCTGCTTTGCCACCCGCCACGTACGTGGCTGGAGCGAAACCCCCGAAGGCGTGGTGGTGGAAACCAACCCGCGCCGCAACGGTGGCCACCGCTATTACACGGTTGAACTGGCCAGCAGCTGCTCGATCCTGGCCGGCGCCACCGAGGTCGATTTCCAGTCCGGGTTCCAGAACGGGCTGATCTGCGGCAACCCGCGCGATCGCATCGTGCTGCAGCCGTCGGGCATCGAGAACGATGCCCGCTCCTATGGCCCGCGCTTTGCGCGCCCGGGCTGCGACATCCTGGCCGTCTACCCGAGCGACAGCAAAGGCCCCGCCGCGCCCTAGCCGTCGGTGCCCAGAAACGCAAACGGCTTGCTGGGCTGGAAATGGGACAGCGCATCACCGGCAAAGGTGTTGCGCTGGTCCGGGCCCAAGTCCAGCTTCAGCACGGGCCCGGCGAAGTCGATCTTGTTCAGGTCGACCCAGAACGTATTGGGCGTGAGCGCCGATTCGAAGAAATACAGGCGCCGCTTGTGGTCGGCCACCGTGCGCCAGCGGGTGGACGAAATATTGGGCTCGCCCGGCGTGGTGATGCCGTAGGGCACCGATGCATTGCGGATCACGCTGAACACACTGGCCAGCGCCACCACCGGATCTTCGGCCTTGGGAATGGCATTGATGTAGAACGAGGCACGCGCGAAGCGGTCGGCCGAACGGTTGGTTCCGGGCAGCATCACGGTGCCGCCGATCTGCTTCCAGTAGGCGTTCAGGGCCAGCTGCTCATCGAAGATGGGCGAGTTGGTCATCACCTGGTAGCGGCGGTCGTGGTGGATCACCTGGCGTCCGCCGATGTACTCGACGATGGCGCTGTCACCGCTGGCATCGGACAGGGACAGGTGCAACGTGGCCTGGCGATCTTCGCCGGGCACCTTGTCGGTCACGATGGAATACGGCTCGCGTTCCAGCGCGGCCACCGCCTCCTGCACGGTCGCAAAGTTGTCCAGCACGTACTGTGCCCACAGCGAAATGGCCAGGCCCGGCTTGTTGCTGCGGCTCTTGGGGTATTCCGATTCCACCAGCCACAGCAGGTTGGCCACCAGACCCTTTTCGTTCATGCCATCAGTGGTGGACACGTCGTAGCCAGTCGCCACCACGCTGCCGTAGCGCGCCTTCCAGGCAATCGACTTCGGCCCGGCCTGGCCATTGCGTTCAATGCCCCGTGGCAGCACGTACAGGTTGGTGGCCACATCCACCTTCCAGTCCATGGAGCGGGCGGTGATCACATCACCGTTGTCGCCCAGGTACACCGCGCGCGTACACGCCAGTGCCGGTGAAACCGCCGCTGCCAGCGCCATTGCCAGCATCGCCCTGCCCTGCCACTTCATGCGCGCCATGTCGTGCTCCATTCCCCGGGGATCAGCCGATGAAAGCGCGGCGCTTGTGACCTGCGGGTGAAGTGGTGCGCCTGGGACGGGTGTTACAGCGACGGCTGCACGATCTGCGCCAGCAGATCGATGGCGGTCGGGCCGCCGGCATCGCCTGCCAGCGTGCGCGCGAAACCGGACCAGTCACCGGCGGCCAACTGCCGCAGCAGCGAAGCCTCGACCGGCAGCACGCGCATCGACCAATAGGGAAACTGCCGCTGGCCCAGATGCCCGCGCGCCAGCTCCATCAGATCGTGGTGACTGCCCGCGCGCAGGATGCGTTCGTACACCGAATCGATGCCATCGGGCGGACCTTCGATGTACTGCAGGAAGCGCTGGCCATCGTTGAGCAGCACGCCGGTGACCCCCGCCATCTTGTTGAAGCGTGCCGCGTCGTCCACCAGCGCGTGCATGCGTTCAACCGGAAGATCTGCCTTTGCCTGGCTGACATAGGCGATGGCGCACAGTGGCATGGGGCGTCCTTGACCAAAGAGACACCCACCGTAGCAGTTGCGGACGGATGCGTCTCAATCGCCGCCGGAACTTGCTGAAGAATTCAGGAAACGGCGATGGCGCGCCCATCCACGCGACGCGGCAGGATCGCTTCGAACACCACCTGGCCCGCCTCGTTGCGTGCGGTCAACCGCCCGTGATGCGCGCGCACGAACTGATCGGCGATGTACAAGCCCAGCCCCAGGCCCTTGCTGGGATGGAAGCTGGCCTTGAACGGTTCGAACAGGCGCGGCAGCAGCGCCGCATCGATCTGCCCGGCATTGCGCACGCGCAGGGTGACCGTATGTGCGTCGCGGCCATCGACCTGCACCTGCACCGCCGAATCACCGCCATGGGTCAACGCGTTGCCGACCAGGTTCGCCGCGATCTGGCCCAGCCGATCCAGGTCGCCCTGCAGGCCGCTGTCGCCATCCTGTTCGAACTGCAGCCGGGCGCTGCCATGCGCGCTGCCGGCCTCGGCCAGCACGGCACGGGTCACCTCGGCCAGGTCACACGCCGCCGCATCCATGCGCAACCCGCCGGTGCGGATACGCGAGAAGTCCAGCAGCTGTTCCACCATGCGCGCCATGCGCACCGTGCTGGCCTCCAGGTGCTTCAGCGTCTGCTGCGCCGACGCGTTGTCGGCCGGCAGCTCCAGGCTCAGCTTGTCCGCGCACAGCAGGATGGCCGACAACGGCGTGCGCAGGTCGTGGGTCAACACCGCGGCCATGGTCTCGTTGAGTTTCAGCGCCCGCTCCAGCGCTTCATTGCGGGCCTTCAGCAACTGGCGTTGCTGGTAGAGCTCGATGAATACACTCACCTTGCTCAGGATCACCTGCGGCGCCACCGGCTTGTGCAGGAAATCCACCGCGCCGCTTTCATAGCCCTTGAACGCGCGCACCGGATCGTCGGGCGAGGCGGTCAGGAAGATGATCGGCACATCGCGGCTGCGCTGCGAACCGCGCATCAGCTCGGCCAGGGTGAACCCGTCGATCTCGGGCATGTGCACGTCCAGCAGCGCCAGCGCCACTTCGTGCTCCAGCAGCAGTTCCAGCGCCTGGGCGCCGGAACCGGCCAGCAGCAGGTTCACCCCGTCGCGGCGCAGCAGCGCCTGCATGGCCACCAGGTTCTGCGGCACGTCATCGACGATCAGCAGGTTGACCGGGGACTGCGTCGGGGCAGGCTCGGGCGGCAGCAGGTTCATGCGAAAACTTCCTTCAGGCGACAGCACAATGTTTCAAGGGACAGCACGGCGTCAGCGCCGGCGTGCTGCAGGGCGGAGGCCGGCATCATCGACGCTTCGGCCTCCTCGGGGCATTGCAGCCAGGCGCGGCCACCGGCGCTGCGCACCGCGGCCACGCCTTCGCTGCCATCACTGCTGGCCCCGGTCAGCAGTACCGCCAGCACACCCGCACCGAACACCGCCGCGGCGGATTCGAACAGCGGATCGATGGCCGGCCGCGAAAACAGCACCGGCTCATCCATCGACAGCGCCACGGCCTCGGTGTCTTCCACCAGCAGGTGGTAGTCCGGCGGCGCGAAGGTCACCGTGCCCGGCTGCAGCGGCTGCTTGTCCTCGGCCTCGCGCAGGGCCACCACGCAGTACGGCGCCAGCACTTCGGCAATGCGGCTGCTGCGGTCACGCGGCAGATGCAGCACCACCAGCACCGGCACCGGCAGGCTGGCCGGCAGCGCGCCCAGCAGCTGCTGCAACGCCGCCACGCCCCCCGCCGAAGCGCCCACCACCACCAGCGCCGGACGCGGCTCGGCCATCAGGCCACCTTCCGGTACAGGCGGTGCTCGCGCGAGCAGACTTCGAACGCGCCATGGTGAATGCCAAACTGCAGTGATTCCTTGCTGCCCAGGCCCAGGAAGCCCCGGTGCACCAGCGCTTCGCGGAACAGCCCGACCGCACGGTCCTGCAGATCGCGGTTGAAATAGATCAGCACGTTGCGGCAGGACACCAGATGCACTTCGGAAAACACCGTGTCGGTGGCCAGGCTGTGGTCGGCAAACACCACGTTGCGGCGCAGCTGGCGATCAAACACCGCGCCATCGTAGGCGGTGGCGTAGTAATCAGACAGTGAACCGGTGCCACCGGCGGCCAGGTAATTGCGGCTGAACTGCGCCAGGCGGTCGATGCCATAGGCACCAGCCTCGGCAGTGGCCAGTGCCTCCGGGTTGATATCGGTGGCGTAGACGATGCTGCGATCGAGCAGGCCTTCCTCGTGCAGCAGGATCGCCAGCGACCACACCTCCTCGCCCGTGCTGCAACCGGCCACCCACAGCTTCACCGACGGCCAGGTGCGCAGCACCGGCACCACCTGCTCGCGCAGTTCGCGGAAATACGCCGGGTCACGGAACATTTCCGAGACCTGCACGGTGAAGAACTGCATGGCCTGGGCGAACAGCTCCGGCTCGTGCAGCAGGCGGTGCTGCAGGTCCACCAGGCGCTCGCACTCATAGCGCTGCATGGCCTGGCGCACCCGCCGCCGCAGCGACGAGATGGCGTAGCTGCGGAAGTCGTAGTGGTAGCGCTGGTACAACGCTTCCAGCAACACTTTCAGTTCCAGGTCGAACAGCGCATGTTCGTTCATTGCCGCGAGCACCACACACGGCACAGCGACACCAGCTTGTCCACGTCGATGGGCTTGGCGATGTAATCATTCGCGCCGGCCTGCAGGCAGCGCTCGCGGTCATCGGGCATGGCCTTGGCGGTCAGCGCGATGATCGGCAGGTCCTGCAGGTGCCGCTGCGCACGGATTTCGCGCATGGCAGTCAGGCCATCCTTCTCCGGCATCATGATGTCCATCAGCACCAGATCGACCTCGCGCTGGGCCAGGCGGTCCACCGCTTCCTGGCCGTTGCGCGCGATTTCCAGGCTCACGCCCAGCGGTTCCAGCACGCTGGACAGGGCGAAGATGTTGCGCACATCGTCCTCGGCCAGCAGCACGGTGCGCCCGTCCAGCACAGTGTCGCGGCGGCGTGCCTCGCGCAGCAGGCGCTGCTGGTCACTGGGCAGGCTCGCTTCCACGCTGTGCAGGAACAGGGTCACTTCATCCAGCAGGCGCTCGGGCGAACGCGCGCCCTTGATGATGATGCTCTTGGAATAGCGGCGCAGGCGCTGCTCGTCTTCGCGGCTAAGCGCGCGGCCGGTGTAGACGATCACCGGCGGGAAGCCGACGTCATCGTTGCCGGCCATGTGTTCCAGCAGGTCGTAGCCGCTGCCGTCGGGCAGGGCCAGGTCCATCACCATGCAATCGAAGGTGACCGTGCTCAGCTGCTGCAGCGCCTCGGCCTGGGTGCCCACGGCCACGATCTGCAGCTGGTCGCGGCCCAGCAGCAGTTCCAGGTTGTGGCGCAGGTCGCTGTCGTCTTCCACGATCAGCAGGCGGCGCACGTCGCGCTGGCTGGTCTGTTCCAGCTGCTCGATGGCCGCCACCAGGCGTTCGCGGGTGGTCGGCTTGATCGCAAACCCGATCGCGCCCAGCTCGCGCGCCACCTGGCTGCGATCCATCGCCGACACTACATGCACCGGAATATGGCGGGTGTCGGGATTGCGCTTCAGTCGTTCCAGCACGCTCAGGCCGGATACATCGGGCAGGCCGATGTCCAGCAGGATGCCATTGGGGCGCAGCTCGACGGCCAGTGCCAGCGCTTCTTCGGCCGTGGTGGCCACCACGCAGTCGAAGTCCAGTTCGTGGGCCAGCACCACCAGCGCTTCGGCGAAGGTGGCATCGTCTTCCACGGCCAGGATCAGCCGGCCGCCGTGGCGACGCTGGCCACGATCATCGGCCACGGTGCGCACCGGCGCGGCAGCGCCATGGGCAACCCCCAGCTGCGGCGCGGGCGCATGCACCGCAGCCGGCGCAGCGGCAATGGGCGCAACTTCAGCCGGCGCGTGCGGTACCGATTCGGCCACCGCGGGGGCGCCCTGCAGCGGCAGCTCCAGGATGAAGCAGCTGCCCCGCCCCGGTTCGCTGTCCACCTGGATATCGCCGCCCATGCGCTCGGCCAGGTCGCGCGAGATCGACAGGCCCAGGCCGGTGCCACCGTAGCGGCGGCGGGTGCTGCCATCGGCCTGGCGGAAGGCCTCGAAGATGGCCTGCAGCTGGTCGCGGGCGATGCCGATGCCACTGTCGGCCACTTCGAAACGCACCCGGCCATTGCCGCCGGCGCGCACGTGCAGGCTGACCTTACCGTGCTCGGTGAACTTCAGCGCATTGGCCAGCAGATTCTTCAGGATCTGCTGCAGGCGCTGGCTGTCGGCTACCAGCTGGGTCGGTGCCAGCGCATCGGCTTCGATCTGCAGGGCCAGGCCCTTCTGCCGTGCCATCGGTTCGAAGGTTTCGCGCAGGCGCTGCAGCACGCTGTCCACCACCACCACTTCGTCGGCCAGTTCGACATGGCCGGCTTCGATGCGCGACAGATCCAGGATGTCGTTGATCAACGCCAGCAGATCGTTGTTGGACGACAGGATGGCGCGCGCGTACTTCACCTGCTCCTCGGTCAGCGTGCCGTCCTTGTTATCGGCCAGCAGCTTGGCCAGGATCAGCGAGCTGTTCAGCGGCGTGCGCAGCTCGTGCGACATGTTGGCCAGGAATTCGGACTTGTAGCGCGAAGTGGCGGCCAGCTCGTTGCTGTTGCGCACCAGCTGCCCCTGTGCGACCAGCAGCGCCTGCTTCTGCGCTTCCAGTTCGTGGGTGCGCTCTTCCAGCTGCACGTTGCTCTGTTCCAGCTCGGCCTGCTGCTGCTCCAGGTGGCCCTGCGACTGCATCAGGCTGCGGCTCTGCTCTTCCAGCTCTTCGTTGGCCACGCGCAGTTCTTCCTGCTGCGCCTGCAGTTCCTCGCCCTGGCGCTGCGATTCCTCCAGCAGCACCACCAGCTGTGCACGCAGCATCGAGGCGCGCAGGGCCATGCCGATGGTTTCGCCACAGCGCTGCAGCAGTTCGGTGTCCAGCGCGGCCTGCTGGCCCGGGCTGGCGCGGCCCAGTTCGATCACGCCCACCAGGCTGCCATCGCTGCTGATCGGCGCCAGAATGCGCTCGCGCACGGCAATGCGGCCCAGGCTGGACTGCAGCTCCAGCGCCTGCGCGTCGCCACCACTGAGATGCAGCACCCGGCCATCGCGGGCTACCTGGCCGAGCAGGCCTTCCTGCAGGCCCACGGCGCTGGCAATGCCGGTGGGCAACGCGACCCCGCCGGTCAACTGCAGGCGGCCGCCTTCAAGGCGGTACAGCGCGCCCACCTGGGCCTGCAGCTGCACGGCCAGGCTGGACATGGCCGCCTCGGCAATCTGTTCCGGGCCCAGGTCGCCACGCAGGCTCAGGGCCACTGCATTCTCGGCTTCCTGCAGCCACAGCGCGCGCATGGCCTGGCGCCGGGCCTCGATGGCGCGCGACACGATCAGCGCGATCATCAGGAAGGCCACGCCGCCAATACTGCGGTTCACGAACGAGAACGCGGAATTGCTGCTGGCCGGCGCCACGTTGTAGCCGATGGCCAGCAACCCGCAGGCGATCACCGCCACCATGAACGGGACCCGCGCGCTGCGCTGGAACACCGTCACGCCCACGGCCATGAAGTAGGCCAGCCAGACCGCGTAGCCCAGCGGCACCACCAGTTCCATGGCGGCGGTTGCCGCAAGCAGCACGGCTGAAGCCGTCCAGACCCAGCGGTCACGCGTGGTTGCACCAGGACGCATACAGGTGGTTTCCAGTCGGCAAAAGGGGGATGAGGATACCCCGTGTCGCATTCAGCCGCATACGACGAATGGCACACGCCGCGCCTGCACATATCCTTCACGCTGCGCTGCCTAGGGTCTGCGCCCTTACAGGGGCTTTTTCTATTGACGTGGTCGCTGCCGCATTCACGGATTCCGCACTGACGGATCCCTCACGACAATTGCGATTGCTGATTGACAGCGTGCATGACCATGCGCTGTACCTGCTCGATCCCGACGGCATCATCTGCAGCTGGAACCCGGGCGCGCAGCGCATCAAGGGGTTTGCCGCCGAGGAAGTCGTCGGCACGCATTTCGGCCGCTTCTACCTGGACAAGGATCGCGACGCCGGTGAACCGCAGCGCCTGCTGCAGCTGGCCGCACGCGAGGGGCACCATGCCAGCGAGGGCTGGCGGCTGCGCAAGGACGGTTCTTCGTTCCGCGCCAGCATCGTGATCGAACCGGTGGTCGAACAAGGCCAGCTGCTGGGCTTCGTCAAGATCACCCGCGACATCACCGAAAGCTGGCAGGCCCAGCGCCTGCTGCGCGATGCCCAGCGCGCGCTGCGCCAGACCCAGCAGTTCGAGACCGTGGGCCGGCTCAGCCGCGGCCTGTCGCATGAATTCAACAACCTGCTGACCACCATCGGCAACGCCATCGACCTGGTCTCGCTGCGTGTGGGCCAGGACCCGCGCGCGCAGGAGCTGCTGGCCAGCGCCCAGGCGGCCACCGACCGTGGCGCCCTGCTGACCCGCCAGCTGCTGGCGTTCAGTTCCGGGCAGACCCTGGTACGCGACCGGGTGGACATCAATGCCTTGATCGGCGGCCAGTTGGACGCCCTGCGGCGCAGCTGCCCGCCCGGCATCGGCCTGGACACGTCCATGACCCTGGACCTGCCGCCGCTGTGCCTGGACCGGGCGCAGCTGGAAACCGCGCTGGCCAACCTGGTGGCCAACGCCGCCGAAGCCACCCCGCCCGGGGGCCGGGTGCGGGTGGCCACCGCACTGGAACGGCGTCTGGACCCCGATGCCGACCGGCACGTGGAGCGCGCATACGTTACCCTGCGTGTCCACGACGAGGGCCGTGGCATGGCGCCGGAGATCGCCGAGCGCGCCAGCGAGCCCTTCTTCACCACCAAGGACATTGGCAAAGGCAGCGGCCTGGGCCTGAGCCAGGTGTTCGGTTTCACCACCCAGAGCGGCGGTTTCGTCGACGTGGCCACCACCCCCGGTGTTGGCACGACGGTCAGCCTGCTGCTTCCTGCAATAGAGGACTCCACCCATGACCGATGACCCGATCCGCGTATTGATGGTGGAGGACCAGACCGATCTGCGCGAGATGATCGGCCTGGCCCTGCGCGATTTCGGCATCGACGTGGAAACCACCGCCGACGGTCACGAAGCGGTGGCGCTGCTGCAGAGCGGCACCCGTTTCGACGTGGTGTTCAGCGATATCAGCATGCCCAACGGCATGTCGGGCATCGAACTGAGCGAGCACGTGGCCCGCGACCAGCCGCACGCGCGCATGATCCTGTCCTCCGGCTACGCGCGCTCGCAGCTGCCGCCGCTGCCCGACCAGGTCGAGTTCCTGCCCAAGCCCTACCGCCTGCGCCAGCTGGTGGAACTGCTGCAGCAGCACTGATCCCGCAACGGCCCGGTAGAGTCGAGCTTGCTCGACTGCTCCTGGCTCCTGCCCCATCCGTCGAGCAAGCTCGACGCTACAAAAGCGCCTCGCGTCGCTCCGGCGTGCGGCCGATGTTCCGGGCGACCTCCGTCGAGCAAGCTCGACGCTACGCCGCGCCGGCGAACGTCTCGTGATTGAGGTCCACCCACCCCGTCCACATCAGCTGTATGCCAATGCACAGCAGCACGAACGCCACCAGCTGCTGCATCACCACCGCACCGGTCGGGCCCAGCCGCGTCACCAGAAAAATGGAATTACGCAGGATCAGATAGATCACGCCCACCACCAGCAGCGCCCCACCCACCGCCACGATCACACCCGACAGCAGATGCAGTGGCGTCACCGATTCCACGTGCGTACCCAGGGTGATGCACGCGGCAATGGTTCCCGGACCGGTGGTCAACGGGAACGTCAGCGGAAAGAAACTCTTGCCTTCCAGTTGCGCATCGGCAATCGCCTCGGCCTGCTCCTGCGCCGGGCTGGGCGGGTCGTCAGTACGCGCGCCGAGCATGCGCCAACCGGCGGCGGCCACCAGCAAGCCGCCACCGATACGCACCACCGGCAGGGAAATGCCGAACAACGACAGCACATAGGTGCCGACCAGCATCGCCAGCACGATCACCACGAAGCTGTTCACCGCGATCTGCCGCGCCAGCTTCTTGGCCATGGCGCGGCGGTTGCCCACCGTGGAAACGAAGATCGACGCCGTGCTGAGCGGATTGATGATCGGCAGCAGGGTGACCGGCACCAGGATCAGTTCACCGGCCAGGGTGACAAGCAGGGTGGGCAACTGCACGGGCGCCTCCGTGTGGCTGGGCGGTTACCAGCGCAGGAACAGGGTGACGCCGAAGATGATCAGCACCACGACCAGCACCAGCCACAGGCCGTGGCGCTGTCTCCAGGTGGGCTTGGGCGTACCAGGGGTATTCATGGCGGAAATCCTTGCGTGGAAGGGATGACCGCAGCGTGCTGGACGCCGTGTGCAGTGGGCGTGGAGACGGGTTGGGTACTTCAGAATGGGTAGGATTGAACGGCCGCACCGAGTCATATAGCTTTCAGGCTCAGCTGTCCCCTGAGGGTACATTCGTGAGCGGCATGAATCTGCTTGGATTGCTGTTGATGCTCGGCCAGGACGCTGCTCCGCCGACTACCGCCGACGTTTCCCAGAAAGAGATTGCTGTGGCTGCTGCGGAAGCGGTTGAATCAGCCAGAATCTATGCCAACTGCGCTGGCTGGTGGGATTTCCTGGCCACGCACGAGCGGGAAGCCGGGCGACCCGCGTCCGCCGAGCAGTTCAAGAACCTGGGAAATGGCGCACAGACTGCCGCATTGTGGCTGCATGGCCAGGCATATGCTCTGACCGCGACCAAGCCTGCCCGCTACAAGACGTGGTTACCACTCGTTGCGCCTTTACGGGAGGGCGCGGCCATCAGAGCCGCGGCCATGGCCGAACATGGGAAAATCGACTTGGTGCGATCTGAGCTGCAGCGATGTGAAACCTTGCTGGAGAGCCAGCAGCGAGCCATCGACAGCATCCGCAATGACACTGTTCAACAGGAACTGGATGCCGCCGGTTCGGGCGACTAGTCCGGGGCCATTGCGCAACGAGGCGGGTGCCCGGGCTTTTCTGCTGGACTAACCGTTGTGACGCAGGTGGATCAAGGGATACGGACGACCTTGCGAGTCACACGCTGAACGGCCGGTCTCGATGAACCCCATCCGCAGGTAGAAGCCAACCGCCTGGGCGTTCTGCTCGTTTACATCGGTCGTCAGTTGCTTGTGCGCAGACAATCCATGCAGCAACAGCTGTCGTCCAATGCCGGTGCCACGGACATCAGGATCGATGAACAGCGCTTCCATATGCGAACCGTCGATCAGCATGAAGCCGTACGGCCGATCATTCTGATCAACCGCCACGGTCATCGGCGCTTGGGGCAGGAAAGCGGCGACCTCGACATCAATCGCCTGGCGGTCCTCAGCTTGGAGAAAGCCGTGGGTCGCGTCAACCGAGCGACGCCACAGATCAACCAAGGCTGCGCCATCGTCGGCGCGCGAGGAACGCAGAATGTACATATGCCAGCTCAAGGTGCTTCGAATCTGGTGACCCCGGCCCGATTCGAACGGGCGACCTTCCCCTTAGGAGGGGGGCGACTCGGCCATACGCGGCAAGGGTGGAGGGACGTTTTGTGCCAAAGCTGTGCCAAATTCGCAGATCGGAACCCGCAGGTCAACCCAGGCCGTAGCGACGGAAGCTCGTCAGCAATCCATCAGTTTCATTGAACTACTTCTAACTCCTGCTCCGCGATGCGCCCCGCCGCGCCGCTGGTTCATTTTTACCGAGAAGCGCCGTCTCCGCTTCAATTGCGGAGCACGCCGAGGCCCCTCAGAAGCCAAGCTGCGGCTGCTAAGGTATGCTCTACCCTCATGCGTTGAGTCGCCGGCCATCTGAATCCAGGCAAGGAAATGACAATGGATGAAGTAAAGAAGCTAGAACAGGCAAGGAAGTCGCTGCCGCATGTACTCAATGACACCGCCCCCCTTGAGAGAGATGATTATTTCAAGATAGGACTGTTCATCCAGACGTACTGCTTTGCAGATCTTGAGGCAAGGCGGATCATCAACCTGCTGGAACAGATTCAGTCGGGGAAACCCGCCTCGTATGCTTTGAAGCTCAACGACAAAGATACTATCGCCCACCTCAAGCGTCATGCGGCGGAATGCGTGTGGAACAAAGATATATCGGAAGGACTGGGCAACGCGGCTGAGATCTTGGACATGCACCGGACGATCAGGCACATGTTTGCTCATTGGTCAGGTCGCCGGATACCGGCGCACGACGCCTATATCTTCTTCACAGCAAATTTTGCGGGTCAGAAAATTCCAGATGGGACTCCCAAATTTGAAGAACATGAGGAAGCGAATATGCAATACGCATTGATGCCAATACCTAATTTAGAGCAGGAACTTGAAAAACTGAAGGGGCACGTCCAATACATGACAAACATTGGGCGTCAGCTAGAGGCGAAGGTTAGCGATATTGCCGAGCAGTTCAGAGAAGACAGGAATCAAGGGAAATTCTGATTCATAACGTCTGGAATAAGTTTGGAAGGTAGAGCGCCCCTCCACAACTGGCGATCATTGAGGTGCCGTTACCGACGCCGAAGCGCGGGTTACCTTTGCACTCTGCCGGGGAAGCACAGCTCCAGCGCCTACTTTGCGCCGACAGACGGAGAATCGAGCGGCGGCTTAGAAGTCTGCCTGACTGTGGAACGGAATCAAAGACTTGCTTTGACTTCATTTCTGGAGCAAGCCAGTCGAGGCACTTGCGCCACAAGGCGGGGTGCCCGGGTTTTCTGGAGCCAAATGGGTCAGACGGTGCGGTTCCAGCGCGGACGCCCTGCCCTCACCCAGGTCTTCATTGGATCTTTTGTCCTCGGCTTGGTCACCACCGGCGCCCGCCGCGGTTCCAGCGCCGCCATCACCCGGGCGGACGCAGCAGCAGCCGCCTCGTCCAGACGCTGGGTCTGCTGCTGTTGCTCGCGGGTCGGGGGCAAGCCCGGCAGAGGCGTGGCCGGCGCGATGGGCGTGCTATCGGTAAGGCGGTCCACGGCCTCGCGCAGCGGCAGGCCCGGGTAGAGCCCCACCGCACACCAGTGCTCAGCCAAGCGCCTATCCTAGCGCACGCTAGCAGCTGTCACGAACCGTCCCTGCTCGGCGTCCCTACCTTTGAGTGGACCGACTCCGGCCCACACTTAGAGGAAAAGGACGTTAGAAATGAACCGAGCGAACTGGTTTGTGGTCTCTCCCGAGGGTGCCAAAGCGGTTGGACAGCTCCATCACTTTGTGACCACCGGCACATCGTTGCCCTCAAAATTGATCCACCTGGTGTTCTTGCGCGTTTCCCAACTGAATGGATGCGCGCACTGCATAGACATCCACACACGCGATCTACTCAAGGAAGGCATGCCCTTCGACACAATCACCCTTCTGCCTGTTTGGCACGAAGCCGCGTACCTGTTCTCGGAGCAAGAGCGCGCCGCGTTGGCATGGTCTGAGGAAGTGACGCTTGTCAGCGAGACCCACGCATCTGACGAGGCGTATCAGGCCGTGGCCGCAGCCTTCAGCGAGAAGGACCTTGTCGATCTCACGCTCACGATCGCGGCAATGAACGCGATCAATCGGCTAGGCGTGAGCTTTAGGCTTAAGCCCCGTGCCAAGCCCGCTACCGAGTAACGACACCGGCGAGCGCTGGGCATTGGCCCAGCGCCGCGTCAGCGCCGCTTTGATCCGACTTTTGCCTCCCTCAACCGAGCCTTAGCGGGATCCGTCAGTCTGGGCTTGGTCTCCGCCGGCGGCCGGATCGGCTGCAGCGCCGCCATCACCCGGGCGGACGCAGCAGCGGCCGCCTCGTCCAGGCGCTGGGCCTGCTGCAGTTGCTCGCGCGTCGGAGGCAGTCCGGGGAGTAGCGCGGCCGGCTCAATGGGCGTGTTATCGGTCAGGCGGGCCACGGCTTCGCGCAAGGGCACGCCCGGGTAGAGTCTGGCAGCACACCAGCGCTCAGCGAAGCGCTTGCCCTGCCGGACGCTGGCCACGCGCACATCTTTCACCTGCCAGAACTTCTGGCCTTCCATCCAGAGGCGGACGCCTGGCCGGCCAACTGGCACCACGCTTGCCGTCTCCCGCCCGTTGTACCAAAGCGCCCAGCGATCACCCGTCTGGACCCATCCAGACGGAATCGGGGCGGCGCGGATGCCTTGGTAGCTGCTGGGAGTGAGCATGCTCGGGAGCATACGCCCCGGGGTCGCAGGGGCTGCGACGACGGCTCAAATCTGGCCAAGATCCCGTATGAACGATTGGCCTAGGCTAAGAACATCGGCCAGCGCGCGCCCGCCCGCAGCGCGCCTCCCCGTGGCCTTGTTGAGCCATGCGGCCTGAATGCGGGCGGCCGCCAGAACGGCGTCCGGCGCAAAGCTGTCGGGTCTCACCTGCATGGGCTCCCCGGGAGAGGCGAGCCCACCCACAAGCGGCTGAACCGTCGCGGCCGCGCCGCTGTCGCTTTTCGCATAGGCGGTAGCCACCATGCGTCCCGCCTGGGGTGACCAGCCACCCAGTACCAGGTCGATACCGAGTGCCTCCTGCGGTATGCCGGCGTCGAGAGCCGCTCTCTCATAGGCCGGCCACAACTGATCCACCACCAAGCCACGCTCCTTACCCAGCTGCTCGCCGATTCCTTCGTCCTCGTCTGCCTGATCGGCATCGCCTACTTCGGCTGGTCCAGCATCGGCGACACCCGCCGCAACTGGCCGGCGTTCCGCGCCGAGATGCAGCGCAAGAGCGCCGCCCGTCGCCGACCAGCCCTGCCGACAGACGACACGCACTGAGCAACCGCCCGGCCGGCGCAACTGGCTGGCAATCCATCCTAGGAGTCCAGCATGCGCAACCAGCTCGAATTCTTCGATCACGCCCCAGCCCACGTAGCAAAGGCCAACCGCACCGCCACGTCAGGTCCTGTCCGTCAACTCCTCGTACTTGGAGTAATCGTACGGTTCAACACCGCCATATGCGCGAAAGCGGTTCGCAAAGTCGATGGCCAGGCCGAGGAATACTGCCAGGTACTTGCGGAAAAGTTCTATATCCTCCTCGTTCCCTGTGTACGAAAAACTCGGCACTCCGCTCAAATTTGGGATCGGCGAACTAACCACCATCGGCAGGAGATCTTGACTCATCTGGTTGATGGTTCGGTTGTAACCAACCAGTGTGGCGAGATCATCGCCAATTTCGTCTCGAAGATTTGGAATTCGATCGAGCACTTGCTCTGTACCTGGCAGAAACGAGCCACCCGCTGCCCGCAACGCTCGAACAAGAGACCCAACACGGTACTTGGAAGCTGTGCCCTGACCATTACTGCTCACGCGCCTTTCGCATCGCTTTATTTGAATCGCAAGTTGAACAGGAAGTTCAGAGACTTCGTGCAAGAGCAACCTGACGACAATACGCGCGTTAGCTTCGCGATTGTCCACCGCCTCTTGATGCTGCTGAGCCGCAATTCGTGTCGCCTCCTCGGCGATCTCAGCCGCTCGCTTGGAGGTGCGGTGAGCGAGCATCGCTACCACAGTCGTGGCCACTGCTGCTCCGACACCTACACCAACGGCAGCCCAGTCGGCCACGTTCCCCCAGTCCACTGCGAGCGGGCACATCGCCATCGCGTAATCCCCCTGTCCATGCTGGAACCGATTCTGCCATGACTTACATCCATTCGAACCAGAGCATGGCCGCCATGAACGACAGCGGGGCGGTGGGCAATGGCTGACCATCCGCGTTCAGGGATGGTCGATCAACTCCCGTGCGAGCTTCGATCCGTACTCGAAAGCCTCCTGGACACTGTTGAATTCTTCGCGGTGTCCGTCGGACAGTCTGCGGCTGGGGAACCCATCCACGTAAACCGCCTGAACCGCAATTTCTCCGGTATCGAACTGCCAAATTTCCACGTCGAAACCAATTCCCTTGTACTCGCCGTCCCGCGTGTAGTGCTGAATGCTCTCCATGACCGCCTCTCGAGTGGTGACGCGGCGGATGCTGGCCGAACTTCCAGCGCGGATCAAGTGGGGGTGATCCATGGGTAAAGGCATGCCCATTGGCTTGTGCTGCGTCTGCGATGATCCGCTCGACCTCAGTGATGCCGGTGTCTGCAAGACCTGCGGCAACGGCCTCTGCTGGAACGAATGCGGCAACTGGCACCGAGGCCAGCACACCTGCTCCAACTGCGGCGAAGACGATGCCGAAGAGGACGATGACAATGTCTGATTCCACCAGCGTTATGGACTTGGACGTTGCGCGCGAGATAGCCGCGTCAATGATCGCCAGGTGGGTTGCACGCGGCTGGTCGCGCCAGACCATCCTCGGCTGCCCCTTCGAATACGGAACCACGGCATGCCGGCGGGGGTTCTACGTCATCAGATCTGGTGGCAGCGCGGTCGCCCTGATCGCGTTCGCCCCGTTCGCATTCACCTGTTTCAGCGAAGCGAACGGGCGCGGCGGCATCTTCTCTATCCGCGATCTGCCGCCCCCTCTTTCGGACCGCGCGCACGCGGGTACCGAAGAACTGCAGCCGTTCCAGGCTGGAGACAAGGTGTGGTCCTGGTACAAGGACGAGCCCAACGCGAACTCTGGCCCTCCTGACCTGCCGGGCCAGGCCACCAGCTGGCGCCGTAGGCCACGGCTGTTCACTGTGCGCAGCGCAAGCGGACCGCACACCGAAAGCGGGTTCTGCGCCGGCCGGCCGCACTACCTGGTGAAGCTGCGCTATCAGGAAGGCCCATCTGCCGACCACTACAAAGCCGGCAATTACGACCTGGGCCCGATCAGTGGTCGCCCGTGGCAGATGCGCGCACGTGGCGAGTACCTGCAGCTCGCACAGCGCGCGCCCAGCGCCGGCAGCGGCAGTGGCGGAGAACGTCGTGCAGTTCAACCTCAGCCTAGTCGAACAGACCGCCGGCAGGAGGAAAGCTGCTGGAGGTGCCCATGGGAGCCGCTGAAAAGCTGGACCTGTCCGGCAAAGACTGGCTCACAGTCTAGGAAGCTGCCCACTACTGCGGCGTCTCCAATAGCCAGTTTAGGAAGAACGCCATGGGCTAGGGGCTCACGCCCCGCCGCTTCATGGGAAAGCAGTTGTACAAAAAGGCGGCGCTCTATGCCGCGATTGAGGGCGCAGAGGAATGGCAAAGGTTTGACTCTACTGGCGGGGCAGCAAGGCCTACCTCGACTGGCCGGAAGGCGGCGAGCGCTTTCGTCGGTTCATTGGGCAACCTGACGCCTGTGAGGCGGAGAGAATTCGTGCCGCGAAAGAAGCCGAGCTGACGCACGGGGTGCGGATCCTGGCGCGCTTGCCCAAGGTTCGCGACTACTTGGAGTGGTATCTGGACTGGTACGAGGCCGGGCACCCGACCACGATTTCAAAGGCCAAGAGCGAGGTGACGCGCTTCATCGAGCGCTTCGGCCACCGGCCGATCGACAGCATCCGCGCGGTCGAGGTTGAACAGTACAAGCGCGCGAGGCTGATGGACGACAAGGCTGCAAAGGAAACTGTGGGGAAGGAGATTCGACGGCTGAAAGCGGCCTTCAACCGCGGCGTCGAATGGAAAGAGCTGGACGTGAACCCGCTGTCCTCAGTGAAGGCTCCTCGTGGGGTGCGGAGCGTGGCAGTCAAGTTCTATGACCGGGCGGCAATGGGTCGGCTGTATCGCGCGAACCCTGGTAGGGCGCCGCTGTGGCTCTTCATGGCCCACACCGGGCTGCGGCGGGGCGAGATCATCGGCCTGGAGAAAAGCTCAGTCGTGGCCGACCGTCTCTTCGTGGAGAGCGATCCGAATGAAAGCGGCGAAGGCCGGACAAAGTCAGGTAAGTGGCGGGAGGTTCCCCTCAACCGCTAATGCAAGGTGGGCCCTCCGTCACCTGCCTGACCCGCTGGTTACGGTGCACAAGGACACCGTGTCAGACTGGTTCAAGAAAGACTCGGAGGCGGCAGGTGTTGGTGGTCACCTACATAGGCTCCGCCACACCTTCTGCGCTCATATGGTGATGGCTGGCGTGCCATTGCGTCGTGTGCAAGTTCTTGCGGGTCATGCAGACTACGCGACAACTGAAAAGTACTACGCACATCTAACTCCAGATGGCGATGAGATGGCCGTCTCTAGATTGCACTACTGATTAACATACATGCTTAGAGCTAACGACGCTCTAATGGAAGTGCGGAATCATAAATCGTCCACTCTGGCGAGCCAGGCGAAGGGTCGACAATAGCCTTCGCTTTTTCGATGAGAGCAGCGGCAATCTCACTCTGACGCACAAAAAGCTCGCCCTCGAGCGGCTCTTCATGTGGTACGGCGGCCGGAAAAACGACGTTCGTGTGGCCCGGGTACTCCTCTGGGGTGTACTCGAGCCCAAGACTCTCGCTTAAATAATCACCAGCAGTCAGTGCAGCCACACCCCAATAGAGGTTGCTACCTGTGTTGCCAATAGACGCACATCTGGCTTTAACCTTAGCGTCGGGATCTTCCCTATCCAGCCACCGGATAGTGGAGAGCTTAGCGTGCCCACGTTGGGGCCGAAAAGCAGCAGAGGTCAAGGAACCCTTCTTGTAGAAATGGGGAGTCTTCAAAATCCTGACAATCAACTCATCTTCCATGAAATCCCCTGAACTACTCACCACACCCTCGTTATGTAGATAAGCCCATTTCAGTCCCAAGTATCTTGGCAGACCCGCAACTACGCGGCTTCTTCCCATGCATGCTTCATAGTGAACAGGACGGTGCGAGGGTCTTCTGCCTTGGAACTATGCGCAATTGCACGAGCCAAGTCGGACATCCCCAGTTCTGGCACCCTCTCGTTATCGCCTGAGCATGACGTTCGGCGGGGATAGCCAGGGGATTTGTCAACGACAATCCAAGAGTGGCGAGTCTTGCCGATTTCCAGCTCAGCACGCCCAGTCCGCCAGCGCCACGCAAGCGTAATTGTTCCATTGGGATTAGGGTAAGCAATGGGGGTAGACATCGTGCCACCCATCAATTCTACGAATTGAGTAGCCGTAGAAATAGCTTGAGAGGCAATAGGCGCCGCGCCCTCTCCATCCCAGTCTTCCGGAAGATCCCTAAATCCCCTGATCTCAGACAAAAGTGTAATCTTCGAAGCGAAAGCGTGAATGCTCCTCGTTGCCTCTAACGCCTGCGCCACCGCAACGCCACTTGTAAAGACCGATGACTGGAAGGTCGAAAAAATGGCGGCGGCCGAAGTCAGTCCGCTGATCGTCGACGCCAAATCAGGAATAGCGCCAGCAAAGGTTGCTGACGAACCAACTCTTGCGCCTAAAATTTCGAAATTTTCGACCTGCATTTCAGCCTCCCAACCCAAGGTTGGCGCTAACGCGAGCGCTTCGATTGACCATTTCGAAGAATGTCTTGTGAGCAACCGCTTGCAAATCATCGAACGACGTCATCACGTCTTCAACGGACTCCGCCTTAAGTGCCGACGAGATGATGGTGGTATTCATTACGATTCCAGGCTTGTCGTGGAGCCCGCCTTCGCCAACGTCCAAGGCGAGCTCTCGACCATTCGAGTCCTTACTTGAATAAAAGAATCTCATGGAAGACGCGCTGGTGTCAGTCGAAAAATCTTTAGCCGAATCAAGCTCTTGGTACTGCAAACCCACTACGTCCGCGAAGAACTCAGTAGCGGTCAGGCCTGCAAGATGAGACTCATTGAAGAAATCAATGTACTTCACCACACACCACACCTCAGCCTTGCTGGCCAAGGGAGAGACCGCATTCAAAGCCTCAACACCCTTTTGCAGCACGTCGCGGAAGCTCGCCCAAGATGTGTAAGGGGCCAATCCATTGGTCGTAAATATGCCTACACCGAGTTGGTAGAGAGTATTGAAATCGCCCTCACCTAAGCGGTATCGGTATGCCACGGTTCCACCGGGCTGACCTGGAATCCCTTGTGGCATCGTGCGTTCAAGTTGGTTGTACCCAAACTTGCCCACCTCTATCCCGAACTTGATGTATTCGGATTCATTTGCAAATGCAAAAGGCGCGGGATGGATTGGGCTCCCCTCACCCCACCGCAGTTCGGCGATTACTTCAACGATCGGTGCGTTTGTCATTGCGACTATCAGTCCGGATAGTAGGTTGGCGTCATGCCAGAGGTCGATCCATTGTACGGATCCACGGCCTACGAATAGCATGCCGTCGACGAGCTGCCTAGAGGGGCAAGGGGCTCTCCGCAGCAGGGTCTAAGTGCCTAGGAGGCAGCGGCCCCTCACCGGACAGCATCTTCCGCTCACGCATCCCATCTGCCTCCTCTGTGCCAACTGTGCCAAACGAA
Organism: Stenotrophomonas sp. B1-1; assembly: GCF_010894375.1. Lineage (NCBI taxonomy): Bacteria > Pseudomonadati > Pseudomonadota > Gammaproteobacteria > Lysobacterales > Lysobacteraceae > Stenotrophomonas > Stenotrophomonas sp. B1-1. The sequence continues at coordinate 46,585 of NZ_JAAIUZ010000005.1, forward strand.
GCGAAAAATATCGCTAAAAACGGCAACCCGACACAAGCAACGCTCGCGTAACCTATTGATTCATGGTGACCCCGGCCCGATTCGAACGGGCGACCTTCCCCTTAGGAGGGGGACGCTCTATCCAGCTGAGCTACGGGGCCATGCAGCCGCCAAGTTTACAGGCAAGCCCCCTGCCCTCCAAGCATTCATGTTTCCCATCCCCCAACTCCCACGCCCGCTGGCGCGCCGCACCATGGGTATCCGGGCGGCTCTGCTACCATCGGCGGTTCAGTCCGCTGCATCCCCCACCTGCCCGCGGCGGCGCCTACAACGTAACGAAATACAGGAGTCTGCATGTCTTCCGAGCTGCTCAAATCCCTTGGCCTGGACGCGATCAACGCCGGCACCTACCTGGGCAACGGGGAATGGTCCAACGCCAATGGCGGTGAGCTGATCACCCCGGTGAACCCGACCACCGGCGAGGCCATCGCGCAGGTGCGCGCCACCACCGAATCCGAGTACGAAATCGTCATCGCCCGTGCGCAGGAAGCCTTCAAGGTTTGGCGCACCACCCCGGCCCCGCGCCGTGGCGAGGCCGTGCGCCTGTGCGGCGAAGCGCTGCGCAAGCACAAGGACGCGCTGGGTTCGCTGGTTGCGCTGGAAATGGGCAAGAGCAAGCCCGAAGGCGACGGCGAAGTGCAGGAAATGATCGACATCGCCGATTTCGCCGTGGGCCAGAGCCGCATGCTGTACGGCTACACCATGCATTCCGAGCGCCCCGGCCACCGCATGTACGAGCAGTACCACCCGCTGGGCCTGGTCGGCATCATCTCGGCCTTCAACTTCCCGGTGGCGGTGTGGAGCTGGAACGCCTTCCTGGCCGCCATCTGCGGTGATATCTGCATCTGGAAGCCGTCCAACAAGACCCCGCTGACCGCCATCGCCTCCATGCGCATCTGCAACGAAGCGCTGCGCGAAGCCGGTTTCCCGGACATCTTCTTCCTGGTCAACGACGCCGGCACCGCCCTGTCCGAGACCCTGGTGGACGACCGCCGCGTGCCGCTGATCAGCTTCACCGGCTCCACCCAGGTCGGCCGCACCGTGAATGAAAAGGTGGCCCGCCGCCTCGGCCGCTGCCTGCTGGAACTGGGCGGCAACAACGCCATCATCCTGGACGAAACCGCCGATCTGAAGCTGGCCGTGCCGGGCATCGTGTTCGGTGCGGTCGGTACCGCCGGCCAGCGCTGCACCACCACCCGCCGCCTGATCGTGCACCGCTCGATCTACGCCGATGTGCTGGCCACGCTGGTGAAGGCCTACAAGCAGGTGGAAGGCAAGATCGGCGACCCGACCGATGCCGCCAACCTGATGGGCCCGCTGAACAGCGAAGGCGCCGTGCAGCAGTTCCTGGATGCCATCGCCCAGGCCAAGGCCGCCGGCGGCACCATCGAAACCGGTGGCACCCGCATCGACCGCGCCGGCAACTTCGTGCTGCCGGCCATCGTGTCGGGCCTGAAGAACAGCGACGCGGTGGTACAGCACGAAACCTTCGCGCCCATCCTGTATGTCATGCCGTACGACAACATCGATGAAGCCATCGACATGCAGAACGGCGTGCCGCAGGGCCTGTCCTCGTCCATCTTCACCGCCAACCTGAAGACCGCCGAGAAGTTCCTGTCGGCCGCTGGCAGCGACTGCGGCATCGCCAACATCAACATCGGCACGTCCGGTGCGGAAATCGGCGGCGCCTTCGGTGGCGAGAAGGACACCGGCGGTGGTCGCGAATCTGGTTCGGATGCGTGGAAGGTCTACATGCGCCGCCAGACCAACACCATCAACTACTCCGATTCGCTGCCGCTGGCCCAGGGCATCAAGTTCGATCTGTGATGGCCAACGATTCGGCCATGGCCCAGGGTCGGATCCCCGCAGGGGCTCCGACCCTCGACCTCAGCGGCCGCCGGGTACTGATCGCCGGCGGCAGCAAGGGCATCGGCCGTGAACTGGCGCTGGCCTTTGCCGGCGCCGGTGCCCAGGTATCGGTCTGCGCGCGTGGCCAGGCCGGCCTGGATGCCCTGCAGGCCGACGCCCAGGCCCAAGGCACGCCGCTGCACACCGCCTCCGTCGATCTGGCCGTCCTCGACCAGATTGACGCCTGGCTGCACGGCGCCGCCGAGGCACTGGGCGGTATCGACGTGCTGGTGAACAACGCCACCGGCTACGGCATGGCCGACGATGAAGACGGCTGGGCAGCCAGCCTGCAGATCGACCTGATGGCGGCGGTGCGTGCCTCGCGGCTGGCCCAGCCGTGGCTGCGCGCCTCTGCAGATGCCTGCATCCTGAACCTGTCGTCCATTGCCGCGCAGCAACCGCGCCCGGGTGGCGCGCCGTATGCCGCGGCCAAGGCCGCGCTTTCGCACTACACCACCTCGCAGGCCCTGGCGCTGGCCCCGCACCGCATCCGTGTGAATGCCATCGCCCCCGGCTCGATCGAATTCGCCGACGGCCTGTGGGATCGCCGCCGCGTGGAAGACCCCGCGCTGTACCACGGCACCCTGGCCAAGATCCCGTTCGGCCGCTTCGGCCAGCCGCAGGAAATCGCCAACGCCGCCCTGTTCCTGTGCTCGCCGCTGGCACGCTGGATCACCGGCCACGTGCTCAACGTCGATGGCGGCCAAGTGCTGATGGGCTGACCTTGGCCCTGGTAGCTGCCAACCTTGGTTGGCGATTCGCATCGACCAAGGTCGACGCCTACCAGAGCGTTCCCCGCCGCCCTTGGGCTTGGCCACCCGCAGGCACTATCATGTGCACACTGCCAAGGAGGACCCCGATGAGCGTGGCACCCCGACAGACCAGCACCGTGGCCGTGCTCAGCCTGGTGCTGGGCATTGCAGGCTGGACCGTACTGCCGTTCGTGGCCAGCATCGTGGCCATCATTACCGGGCACATGGCCCGCGCCGAAATCCGCCGCCGCCCCACCGATCTGGAAGGCGATGGCCTGGCCCTGACCGGGCTGATCCTGGGCTGGTTGAACGTGGGCATGGTGCTGCTGGGCATCCTGGCCTTCATCGCTTTCTTCGGCGGCCTGGCCTGGCTGGCCGCCATGTCGAACTGACCGCCATGAGCGCTTCTGACAGCACCGAACGCTTCAGCAGCCGGGTAGCCGACTACGTGCGCTACCGGCCCGACTACCCCGCCGCCCTGATCGACTGGCTGCATGGCCCGATGGGCGTGCCCACCGCGGCCCTGGTGGCCGACATCGGCGCCGGCACCGGCATTTCCAGCCGCCAGTTCCTGGCCGCCGGCCACCCGCTGGTGGCGGTGGAACCCAATGCCGCCATGCGCGCCGCCGCCGAACAATGGCTGGCGCCGCAGTACCCGCAGTTCCGCGCCGTCGATGGCCGTGCCGAAGCCACCGGCCTGGCCGATGCCAGCGTGGATCTGGTGTCTGCCGCCCAGGCATTCCACTGGTTCGACACCGTAGCCGTGCGCGCCGAGTGGCAGCGCATCCTGCGCCCCGGCGGCCTGGCCCTGGTGTACTGGAACTCGCGCCTGCTCGACGCCAGCCCGTTCCTGGTCGGCTACGAGCAGTTGCTGCTGGACTTCGGCACCGACTACACCGCCGTGGCCGAGCGCTACCAGGACGATGCCACCATGCAGGCCTGGTTCGGCCCCGGCCTGCGCGGCTGGGTGCAGCTGCCCAACGTGCAGCACCTGGACCTGGACGCCCTGCGCGGCCGCCTGCTGTCGTCCTCGTATGCGCCGCAGGCCGGGCACCCGCGCCACGATGCCATGCTGGCCGCCTTGCAGGACCTGTTCGCCGCCCACGCCGTGGACGGCCAGGTCGCCTTTGAATATCAAACCCGAGCCTTCCTCGGCACGCTGGACTGAAACCACCGCATGTATTCGCTTGCCCGCCCCTTCCTGTTCTCGCTCGACGCCGAGCGCGCCCACGGCCTCGGCCTGTCCGCTCTGGACCTGGCCTACCGCACCGGCACCACGCCGCTGTTGGCCGCACGCATCGCGCCGATGCCCAGCACGGTGTTCGGGCTGACCTTCCCCAATCCGGTCGGCCTGGCCGCCGGCCTGGACAAGAACGGCGAGCACATCGATGCACTGTTCGCGCTCGGCTTCGGTTTCGTGGAAATCGGCACCATCACCCCGCGCCCGCAGGAAGGCAATCCGAAGCCGCGCCTGTTCCGCCTGCCCGCCCACAGCGCCATCATCAACCGCCTGGGCTTCAACAATGCCGGCGTGGATGCGCTGGTGCGCAACGTGGAACGCGCGCGTGACCGCCGCGGCCTGCTTGGGATCAACATCGGCAAGAACAAGGACACCCCCAACGAACAGGCGGCCGACGATTACATCACCTGCCTGGACAAGGTGTATCCGCTGGCCGACTACATCACGGTGAACATTTCTTCGCCCAACACCGCAGGGCTGCGCGAGCTGCAGGAAGAAACCGCGCTGCGCCAGCTGGTGGCACAGCTGCGCGATCGCCAGGAAGCGCTGGCGGCGCAGCATGGCCGCCGCGTGCCGATGCTGGTGAAGGTGGCACCGGACCTGAGCGAGCGCGATATCGATGCCGCCGCCCGCGTGCTGGGCGAACTGCAGGTGGACGGGGTGATCGCCACCAACACCACCATCGACCGCAGCCGCGTGGCCGGCGATCCGCTGGCCAACGAGGCCGGCGGCCTGTCCGGTGCGCCGGTGCTGGACCAGTCCACCCTGGTGCTGCGCCGCCTGCGCGCGCGCCTGCCCGAATCCATTCCGCTGGTCGGCGTGGGCGGCATCCTGTCCGGCGCCGATGCGGTGGCCAAGATGGCCGCCGGTGCGTCGCTGGTGCAGTGCTACAGCGGCCTGATCTACAAGGGCCCTGCGCTGGTGGCCGACTGCGTGGAAGCGATCCGTCGCCGCCGCGAGGCGCCCAGCCGTGGCGCGGTGGCACCGCTGTGAGCACCGCACCCTTGCGCTGGACCCTGACCGAGAACGCGCCGCTGCAGACGCTGAATACCTTCCATGTGCAGGCCACGGCGGCGCAGCTGCTGGAACTGCACGACCCGGCCCTGCTGCCCGACGTGCTGGCCCTGCCCAGCGTTGCCGGCGGCCCGCTGCTGGTGCTGGGCAGTGGCAGCAACGTGCTGATCGCCGACGATCTGCCCGGCACCGTGCTGGTGTTCGGCAACCGCGATATCAGCTTCCTGGAACACCGCGCCGACCATGCGGTCATCCGCGCCGGTGCCGGTGTGCCCTGGCACGGGCTGGTGATGTGGTCGCTGCAGAATGGCCTGTCCGGGCTGGAAAACCTGGCGCTGATTCCCGGCACCGCCGGTGCCGCGCCGATCCAGAACATTGGTGCCTACGGCGCGCAGGTGGGCGAATTCATCCAGGCCGTTGAAGCCTGGGATTGCCAGGACCAGGCCTGGGTGCGGCTGGACAACGAACAGTGCGGCTTCGGCTACCGCGACAGCGTGTTCAAGCAGCAGGCCGATCGCTACCTGATCACCGCCATCGAACTGAAGCTGCCGCTGCTGCACGATCTGCGCATGGATTACGCCGGCATCCGCGAGGAACTGCAGGCACAGGGCGTGGAACTGCCCAGCGCGGTGGACGTGGCCAACGCGGTCATCGCGATCCGCCGCCGCAAGCTGCCCGACCCGGATGTGCTGGGCAATGCCGGCAGCTTCTTCAAGAACCCGGTGCTGCCGCTGGAACAGACCGAGGTGCTGCTGCAGCACTTCCCCGAGCTTCCGGTGTTCCCGGCCGAGCGCGAGGACCAGCGCAAGGTGTCGGCGGCGTGGATGATCGACGCCTGCGGCTGGAAGGGCTTCCGCGAAGGCGATGCCGGCGTGGCCGCCAGCCATGCACTGGTGCTGGTGAACCACGGCAATGCCAGCGGTGCTGAACTGCTGGCCTTGGCCCGGCGCATTTCCGCCTCGGTGCTGGAAAAATTCGGCGTGCCCATTGAACCGGAACCGCGCCTGCTCGGCGCCCAGTGGTGAACACCGCCGTGCAGGGCCCGGCCGCCGCCCCGTTGCGGGCGGCACTGCTGATGCTGGGCAGCACCCTGGCGTTCGGGCTGATGGCCGTGGCGATCCGCTACGCCACCCGCTACGTGCCCACCCAGGAAGTGGCCTTCTTCCGTAATGCCTTCGGCCTGCTGGCGCTGCTGCCCATGCTGCTGCGCCCGGGCCGTGCGCCGTTGAAGACCCAGCAGTTGCCGCGCTATTTCCTGCGCAGCGCCATCGGCCTGGCCTCGATGCTGTGCGCGTTCTGGGCGCTGGGCCACCTGCCGCTGGCGCAGGCGGTATCGCTGTCCTATTCCACGCCGTTGTTCGTCACCATTGCCGCGGTGCTCTGGCTGGGCGAGATCGTGCGCGTGCGCCGCTGGGCGGCGGTGGTGATCGGCTTCATCGGCGTGCTGGTGATCGTGCGGCCCGGCACCGCCGGCTTTTCCGCAGGCAGCTTGGTGGCCGTGGCCGCCGCCCTGCTCAGCTCGCTGGTGGCGATACAGATCAAGCAACTCACCCGCGTGGACAGCGCCGATACGGTGGTGCTCTACACCTACGTGTTCTGGGTGCCGCTGTCGTTGGTCCCGGCGTTGTTCGTCTGGGTATGGCCCACCGGCATGGCTTGGGTGTGGCTGGTGGCCACCGGCGTGATGGGCACCGTGGGCCAGCTGCTGTGGACCCGCGCGCTACGCCTGGGTGAAGTCTCGGCACTCACTCCGATCAGTTTCCTGCAACTGCCGCTGGTGACCCTGTGCGGCTGGCTGCTGTTTGGCGAAACCATCGACCGCTGGACCCTGATCGGCGCCGGCATCATCCTGGCCGCCAACGCCTACATCGCCCACCGCGAAGCCGTACTGGCCCGCCGCGCCCGCGCGCCTGCCCCGTAGAGTCGAGCTTGCTCGACTGCTCTTTGTAGAGTCGAGCCATGCTCGACTGAATTGCCGAACGCAGTCGAGCATGGCTCGACTCTACAACACACGGCAGTCGAGCATGGCTCGACTCTACAGAACGCAGCACGCCACCCGGTACGCGCGCTCGGCCGCATCCACCACATTCCCCGGCGCGAACTGCTCGCCCAGGAAATGCAGCGCCTGCCGCCGCTGCTGCGCCGCACGTCCCTGCGCCTGCGCCCCCAGCAGCATCTGCTGGAACTCGATCAGGTCCTGCAGCACGCGCACATGCCGGTACCAGGCAATCCATCGCGCATCGCCCAGATCTTCCCCATAGCCTTCCACGAAACCCTGCGGGCGCTCACGCCCCCACCGGCCGCCCACCGCGCCGCCCACGAACATCAGGTCGCGCTCGCGCGGGGCCAGCGCCAGGCCATCCCAGTCGATCAGATGCAGTCGGCCAGCCGTATCCATCAACAGATTGCCGGCATGCAGATCGGTATGGCACACCCGCAGTTCTGCACGCTGGTCCTGCAGGCCCTGCTGAAGTTCCTCGGCGCGTGCATGCAGCTGCGCAATGCGCGCACGCTGTTGCTGCCACAGCGCCAGGAACGCCTCGCCCCAGCGATCCGTGGCCGTCGGCAGCGCACCGGGCTGCTGCAGCCACTGCCCCACCGTCAGCAGCGCGTCGGTATCCAGCGCAACCTGCGGCAGCGCGCTCGCCATCGCTGCCGGCAGGCGCGCCTGGTGCAGGCAACGCAGCACGCGGCCCAGCTGCTGCCACTGCGCCGAACTCAGCGGCGCCTCGAAACCCGATTGCCCTTCAATATAGGGAAACAGCGTGAACTGCAGGCCCCAGCGCTGTGCCGACGCGGCACCGGCCAGGGTGGGCCACGGCGCCACGATTTCCTCGATGCCCAGCGTGCCGCGCAACCAGTGCAGGCTGTCCCACACTGCCGGGTTCACCTGGTAACGGCGGCACTTCAGCCACCACTGCGCGTTACGCGCATCAATGCGGTACACCGCCGCATGGGCATCGGCGCCCACCGCGCGCGGCACCACCGCCGTGGGCGTGATGCCATAGGACTGCTGCAGGACTTCCCCGATCTGCGGCGCCGTTGCAAGTGACATGAACACCCGACTGCGTGGAGGGCACGCCCACTATCGCAGACACGCTTTACAGCGCGCAGGCAAACCGGTCACATCTTTGGCCAGCTGCGACAAAACAGCGCAGCGTCACGTCACGTCACTTCGCGTAGTGCCCCAGGAACATCGCCACGGCCGATTCGGCCACCCGCGTACGCTCGGCTGCGGCCAACGGCGGCTGCCCCAGCGTCACCTGCGGCCAGAACGCAAAGCCCTTCACCAGGCCCTGCAGCTGCTGGTCGGCGAATTCCGGATCGACCTCGCGCAGGCGACCATCGGCCACCGCAGCGCGCACCCACGCACTCACCCCGCCCTCTTTTTCGCCCATGCGGCAGACGATGGCCTGCGCGCGTTCGGGCGAATGGATGATCTCGGCCATCGCCACCCGTGCCAGGTCAATGAAGTTGGGGTCGCCCAGCAGCTCCAGTTTCTTCGCCAGCAACTGCAGCAACTGCGCCTGCAGCGGCTGGTCGGCGCGGTAGGGCACGTCCACGCTCGCCACGCTGCTTTCCCACAGCTCTTCCAGGATCAGCGCGAACAGTTCTTCCTTGCTGGGGAAATGGTTGTAGACCGTGCGCTTGGACACCCCGGCGGCCGCCGCGATGCGGTCCATGCTGGTCGCCTCGTAGCCCGCCGCGCGGAACTCTTCCACCGCCGCGCGCACGATGGCTTCGCGTTTGCGATCGGTCAGGCGTTGCGGGGCACGGGACATGGCGTTACCAGGAATCTGAACGGACGCCGATATTTTACACCGGCCAGTGTACTTTCGAAATCGGAAACTACACTGTGCAGTGTACCCAGCGGACGTCCCCGATGAAGCGCCTGCTCCTTGTCCTCCTGCTTGGAACCCTTGCCGTGACCGCTTATACGTTCTGCAAATCCTGGTCCCTGCCCGACTTCCCCGACTCGCCGCAGTACCGCGACGGCAAGTTCCGCAACGTCCTGCCCAAGCCGGCCATGGGCCTGCGTGATGGTCTGGAGATCTGGTGGACCTTCCTGTTCAACAAGCCCAAGGGCACCGTGCCCACGCAGCCTATTCCCGTGCAACCACTGGACCGCGCCACGCTCGACACCGCGCCCGATCGCAGCCTGTTCCGCCTGGGCCATTCCACCCTCCTGCTGAAGCTGCGCGGCCAGTACTGGCTGACCGACCCGGTGTTCTCCGAACGCGCCTCGCCGGTGCAGTGGATGGGCCCGGCACGCTTCCACGCACCGCCCATCAGCATCGACGAACTGCCGCCCATCGCCGGCGTCATCCTGTCGCACAACCACTACGACCACCTGGACCATGCCGCCGTGCTCGCGCTTGCGGGCAAGACCACGCGCTTCATCGCGCCGCTGGGCGTGGGCGACCAGTTGATCGCCTGGGGCATCGATGCAGCCAAGGTGGAACAGCTGGACTGGTGGCAGAGCACCACCGCTGGCGGCCTGCGCCTGACCGCCACCCCGGGCCAGCATTTTTCCGGTCGTGGCCTGGGCGACAGCGACCGCAGCCTGTGGGCGTCGTGGGTCATCCAGGATGACGACTTCCGCATTTTCTTCAGCGGCGACACCGGCTACTTCGATGGCTTCAAGGCCATTGGTGAAAAGTACGGCCCGTTCGATCTGACCATGATCGAAACCGGCGCCTACGACGAACGCTGGGCCTTCGTACACATGCAGCCCGAACAGACCCTGCAGGCGTACCTGGATCTGCGCGGCAAGTGGCTGCTGCCGATCCACAACGGCACCTTCGACCTGGCCCTGCACGACTGGCAGCAACCGTTCGAACGCATCACCGCCCTGGCCGCTGCCCACAACGTCCCCGTCGCCACCCCGATCATGGGCGAAGCCCTCGACATGCAGGCCCCCACGCCCGGCACCCGCTGGTGGGAATCCCCCCGATAACCCCGGCCGGTAGGTGCCAACCTTGGTTGGCACGCCTTCTACCGCCGCCGTTGCTGCTCCTTGTCCACGTTTACCTGGGCGGCCGCGGCAGCCAGTTCCAGCAGTTCTCTGCTGACCTTCTGGCTACCGCGCGCCTGCAGCCACGCAAGAATGTCAGCCAAGTGCCAGATGGATGCGCTGCCTTCATGCACGGGTGCAGGGAAGGTGTGCGGGTGTGACAGCAGCAATTTGCGCATGTTCTGCCGCGACATGCCCAGCAGATCTGCCACATCGGTCAGCCCCACCAGATCGGGGCTGACTTCAATCAGCTCAGCACCCGGCACCGCGGCCCGTACATCGGCAAGTGCCGATGAGACGGCGTCCTGAGCGCTGGCGGCCTGTCGGCAGAACTCAAGCGCCAACCGACCTGGTCGGCCGATGCCCAGCAATGCATCGTCGCAACCCGCTTCAGCCAGTTGCCGCTCCAACTCGCCGGCATCTGCACCAGCATCAGGCAGACGGAATTTCAGAATGAAGGTGAACTCGGTCATGGATACAACCCTTCGGGGCAGGCAGGTGCGTCATTGCTCACGGATGCAGTTCTCCACAACACGGCGCAGCGCCCTGGCGTGGTTCGCGGGATTGCGCGGCGTGCTCCAGATGCTGACGACACAGAATTCGCCGCAGCGGCACTCCTTGTCGTTGTAGGGGCAGTAAATCCTCCCCCACGCATGGCTGCCACCGATACGTAACCACCAACCACGCTCTTCCGCAAAACGCAGCGCGGCCTCAATGTCTTTGTCTGGATGGCGCGAACGGGGCATTCCTTTCCCTCGGAGTCTGGAGTCAGCCGGATTGGCTGTCAAGTGACAACCCATTCTGTGTGCGAACACCGCGATCAACCGTACGCGTTCTCCAGTACCGATCCAGAGGCACCCACGACACAGCGGTAGGTGCCAACCTTGGTTGGCACGCATTCCCCCAGCCATACCCACCCACATACTGCGATGCGTCATGTAACCGCTTACATCCCTTGCTAGCGTAGCCCTGCCCGTTCCCGGGCCGTGCTCATGTGAGGCCTTCGCAATGACGCTCTGCGCCGACCGCTGCACCACTCCCCCGCCGCACCGGCGCCTCGCCCAGGCACTGCTGCTGCCCACCCTGGCACTGGCGGCGGCGGTCAGCGCACAGAACCTGCCACCGCGCGCGCAATGGCAGGCCAGCGCCTCATCGCAGCAGGTGCCAGCGATGGCGATCGGCCACCTGATCGACAACGATCCGAAGACGGTGACCGGTGGCGCGTTCAGCCCCGGCCATTGGTTCCAGATCGATCTGGGCAAACCGGCAATGCTGGCAGGCGCGCGCCTCACCTGGGATGTCTCCAACCCCGAAGCCTATTCGCTGCAGACCTCGCTCGATGGCACCCACTGGCAGACGGCCTACGTCATGGCCGATTCGCTGGGCGGCATCGAGACCCTGTACTTCGCGCCCCGCCAGGCCCGCTACCTGCGCCTGGCCAGCCCACAGCGCACGTCCGACTGGGGCGTGTCGATCTTCGAAATGGAACCGCTCGACACCGCGCTCAGCGCACAGGTAGCCGGGCTGGATGCCACCCAGACCGCTGCGCTATGGCAGGGCGGCGACACGGTGGCCCTACCCACTGGCAAGGACGGCAGCCACACGCTCGACATCATCCTGCCCCGCGCGCAGCCCAGCACCGGGCTGGCGGTGGACTGGGCCAGCGTGCACGGCGCCGCACGGCTGCAGGCACAGGACGCGCAAGGTCGTTGGCACGAGCTGGCGCGCGATGCGCAGGCCGCCACGCGGCAACAGAGTTGGCTGGCAGCCGATGCACCGCTCGACCTGCAGGCACTGCGGCTGACCGTGGCAGGCGATGCACCGCAGATAAAACGCATCCGCCTGCTCGGCCCGAAGGCCGTGATGACGCCGATGAAGCGTTACCAGATCGCCGCCAGCGGCGCGCAGCGCGCGTTGTTCCCTGCCTCGCTGCACATGCAGCAGACGTACTGGACGGCCGTGGGCGTGCACGCGGGCCGGCAGAAATCCATCTTCGACGAATACGGCAACATCGAGGCCTTCAAGGGCGCGCCGCTGGTTCAACCGATCTGGCGCAGCGCCGATGGCCGCACCGCCGGCGCCGCCGGACACCCCGTGCAGCACGCCCTTCGCGATGGCTGGAAACCCATGCCATCGGCCACCTGGTCGCCGCAGGCGGGGCTGGAACTGCGCAGCGAGGCCTTCGCCATCGAGCGCGACGGTCAGCCGGTCACCTTCGTGCGGCATCGTCTGCACAACACCGGCACTACAGCGATCGAAGGCACGCTGAGCTTGGCCGTGCGACCGATGCAGATGAACCCGCCGTGGCAGAACGGCGGCCTGTCGCCGATCCGCGAGGTGGCCGTTGCAGGCAACGCCGTGCGCGTGAATGGCCGCATCCTGCTGCAGTCACTCACCAGCGTAGATGCCGCAGGCAGCGCGCCGTTCGGCAACGAGGGCGACACCGAAATCACCGCGGCCATCGCCAGCGGACAACTGCCTGCAGCGAAACAGGCCAGCGATGCCGCCGGCCTGGCCGCGGCGGCGCTGAGCTATCGCATCCGCCTGGCCCCCGGTGCCAGCGAAGCCGTCGTGGTGGCCTTCCCGCTTGGCACCGCCAACGCTGATGCCAATGGCGTGCTGCCCCAGGCACCGCCCCTGGACCTGGCATCGCTGCCACGCGACGGCGGCACGGCCTTCGACACGCTGGCCAGCCGCGCCTCCAACGATTGGCAGGCACGGCTGGGCCAGGTGGGACTGCGCCTGCCCGATCCTTCGCTGGTGGACATGCTGCGCGCGCAGGCCGCCTATATGCTGATCAACCAGACAGGCCCGGCGATGCAGCCTGGCCCACGCAACTACAACCGCTCATTCATCCGCGATGGCATGGCGACCTCGGCCGTGCTGCTGCGCATGGGCGAAGCCAAGGTCGCGCGCGACTACCTGGCCTGGTACAGCGAACACGGCGTGCATGACAACGGCCTGGTGTCCCCCATCCTCAATGACGATGGCAGCGTGAACACCGGCTTCGGCTCGGACATCGAGTACGACAGCCAGGGCCAGTACATCACCCTGGTGGCCGACGTCGCACGGCTGGATGGCGGGCCGGAAAGCGTGCGCGCCTATCTGCCCAAGGTGAAGGCCGCGCTGCACTTCCTGCAGGAACTGCGCGAGCGCACCCTGGTGCCGGGCTACATGGCCGACCAGCCGTCGCCGGAGCGCTTCGCCGGCATTCTTGCTCCGTCGATCAGCCACGAAGGCTACCCCTCACCCACCCACAGCTACTGGGACGACTATTGGGGTCTGAAGGGCTGGCATGATGGTGCGTGGCTGGCCGAATCGCTGGGCGACCATGAAACCGCAACGTGGGCGCGCGAACAGTACAAGGCGCTGTATGACGCACTGCATGCCTCGATCCGCGCGACCATGGCATGGAAGGGCATCGACTTCATACCGTCCTCGGCAGACCTGGGCGACGGCGACCCGACCGGTGTGTCGATCGCACTGGACCCCACCGGCGCGCAGAGCGTGCTGCCCGCCGAGGCCCTTCGCACCACCTTCGCCCGCTACCTGGACGATGTGCGCAAGCGCAACCAGCCCGGTGCGCTGTATGCCTATACGCCGTATGAAATCCGCAACGTGCTGAGTTACGTACACCTGGGCCAGCCCGAAGCAGCCGACGAACTGCTGCAGGGCCTGCTGCACGATCGCCGGCCGCTGCAGTGGCAGGTGCTGGCGGAAGTAGTGCATTCGCGGCTGCGCTTCCCGCGCTACCTGGGCGACATGCCGCACACCTGGATCGGCGCCGAGTACGGCCGTACCCTGTTCGGCATGCTGATGCGCGAAGACGACGACGCGCTGTCACTGCTGCCGGGGGCGCCCCCTTCCTGGGTAGCGGGTGAAGGCCTGGCCGTGGACCGCCTGCCCACCGCCTATGGCACGCTGCAGATGCAGGCCCGGCAGCGCGATGGCCGCCTGACGGTGTCGCTGGGCAAAGGACTGCGCAAGGGCACGCCCGTACGCCTGTGGTGGCCCAGCCGCACCCTGCCGAAGGACGTGCGCGTGGATGGGCGAGCGGTATCGAACTTCGACAAAGATGGCGTGCTGCTGGCGAAACCGTTCAAGACGCTTGAGGCGCGTTGGCCGTGACCCGGGTAGGTGCCAACCTTGGTTGGCACGCCCTGCCTTGGTAGGTGCCAACCTTGGTTGGCACGTTTTGCCTTGGTAGGTGCCAACCTTGGTTGGCACGTCCTGCGTCGACCAAGGTCGACGCCTACCAAAGCACAGACCGCCCGCGATCCCGTAGGTGCCAACCTTGGTTGGCACGCCCTGCGTCGACCAAGGTCGACGCCTACCAAAGCACAGACCGCCCGCGATCCCGTAGGTGCCAACCTTGGTTGGCACGCCCTGCGCCGACCAAGGTCGACGCCTACCAAAGCACAGTCCCCTCGCATTCCGGTGGGTGCCAACCGTGGTTGGCACGCGTGCCTCAAAACCCCGGCAACCCCGGCGGGTTGGTCTGCGACTGCGGCACCGCTTCCTCAGCCAGGTTCCAGCGCTGCAGCGCCTGCGCATACGTGCCGCTTTCAATCTGCGTGTTCAACGCCTGGGTAATCGCATCTGCCAGCCCGCTGCCCTTGCGCGTGGTTGCTGAAATCGCCGCCGAATCCGGCCAGCCGCCGGGGAACAGCCCCACCCGCCGTACCTTGCCGTCGCGCGCCGAATAGGCACCGGTCGCGTTCGGTTCAAACGACACATCGGCACGTCCGGTAATCACCGCAAGCCGCCCCACCACCGCATCATCGAAGTACTGGTACTCCACCGGCTTCAAGCCCGCGGCAATATTCTGCTGGTCCCAGTGCCGCAGAATCTGGTCCTGGTTGGTGCTGGCCCCCACCACCACTTTCAGCCCCGCCACATCGGCAGGTTTTTCGATCTTCTGGATCGGTCCGTCGGTGCGTGTGTAGATGCCCAACAGGTCAAACCGATAGCTGGAGAAATCGAACTTTTTCTTGCGCTCTTCGGTCACCGTCACGTTCGACAGCACCGCATCGTACTTGCCCGATTCCAGCCCCAGCGGCCAGTCAGCCCACGCTACCGGCACCAGCACCAGCTTCAGGCCCAGGCCATCGGCAATCAGCTGCGCGATGTCCGGCTCCACGCCAATCACCCGCTTGCTGTCGGCACCATAGTCGGCCAACGGCAGCTGCGCCGGGTGGGTGGCCACGGTCAGCACGCCCGGGGTCACGAAACGGTAGCCGGGCGGCAGCAATGCCTGCGCCTTGGGGTCCGGCGTGCCGCGCAACACCGGTGCATCGGCGCCGGCCAAAGTAACGCTGGCAGCCGGCACCGGCGCCGGTGCCTGCCGCACGCGCGAATAGACGATGCCGGCAATGCCGATCACCAGCACACCCACAACCAACAGGGTGCTGCGCGAAGGACGACGGTGTGATGCAGGGCTCATGGGTTCACTCGAAAGGGCTACAGGGTCTTGGCCAGGAAATCGGCAGTGCGCTGCTGGCGCGGGCGCTCGAACAGTGCCTCGGGCGTGCCCTGTTCGATCACCCGGCCCTGGTCCATCATCACCACGTGGTCGGCCACGCGGCGGGCGAAGGCCAGTTCATGGGTCACGATCACCAGGGTGGTGCCCGAACGCGCCAGTTCTTCAATCACGCTCAGCACTTCGGCCACCAGCTCCGGGTCCAGTGCCGAAGTCGGTTCATCGAACAGCAGCACCTTCGGCTGCAGCGCCAGCGCGCGCGCAATCGCGATGCGCTGCTGCTGGCCACCGGACAACTGCCGCGGGAACGCATCGGCCTTGTCGGCCAGGCCCACGCGCTGCAGCAACGTACGCGCCTGCTGCTCGGCCTGCACGCGCGACACCCCGCGCACCGCGATCGGCGCTTCCATGATGTTTTCCAGCGCGGTCAGGTGCGGGAACAGGTTGAAGCCCTGGAACACCATGCCGACCTCGGCGCGGCGGCGACGGATTTCACGCTCGGGCAGTTCATACAGGGTGTCACCCTCGCGGCGGTAGCCGATCAGCTGCCCGGCCACGCTTACATAGCCGCTGTCGGCGCGCTCCAGATGGTTGATCAGCCGCAGCAGCGTGGATTTACCCGCGCCCGAAGGACCAATCAGCACCGTCACGCTGCCCGCGCGCAGGTCCAGGCTCACATCGTCCAGCACCACCTGCTCGTCGAATACCTTGCCTACGCCGTGCAGGCTCACTGCCGCGCCCTGCCCGGCTTCCACCGGCACCGCCACGCGTGGGCGATCACCATCCCCGGGCACGGCAGCGCGCGCACGCGGCACCGAAGACACCGGCGATATGCTGCGCTCGCGCTGCAGCTGGCCACGCGCAAAGCGCTGCTCCACCCGCCGCTGCAGCAGCGACAGCACGGTCAGGATCACCAGATACCAGACCGTGGCCACCATCAGCAGCGGCACCACTTCCAGGTTGCGGCGATAGATCACCTGCACGGTGTAGAACAGCTCGGGCAGCGCCAGCACGTAGACCACCGAGGTGCTCTTGGCCAGCCCGATCACATCGTTGAAGGCCGCCGGCAGGATCGAGCGCATCGCCTGCGGCAGGATGATGCGGCGCACCTGGCGTCCGCGCGGCAGGCCCAGTGCGGCCGCGGCTTCATATTGGCCATGGTCCACCGACAGAATGCCGCCACGGATCACCTCGGCTGAAAACGCTGCCTGGTTCAACGTCAGGCCCAGCACCGCCGCGGTGAACACGCCGATCAGCTGCGTGGTCGGGTACGAGAACAGGCTGATGCCGGTGAACGGCACGCCCAGTTCAATGGTGCTGTACAGGTAGCCCAGGTTGTTCAGCAGCAGCAACAGCACCAGCAGCGGAATCGAGCGGAACAGCCACACATAGCCCCACGACACCGCTGCCAGCAGCGGCGAGCCGGACACCCGCGCCAGCGCCAGCAGCGTGCCCAGCGCGAAGCCCAGCCCGGTGCCCAGTGCGGTCAGCAGCAGCGTGCGCCCCAGCCCTTCCAACACCGGCTTGGCGAAGAACCATTCGGCGAACGTACCCCAGCCCCAGCGCGGGTTGCCCAGCACCGACTGCAGGCCGATCAGGATCAGCGCCAACGCCAGCAGCGTGCCCACCACCTGCAGCGGGTGCCGCGCCGGCACGATCTTCAATGCGGGTGCAGCGGCAGCGCGCGTGGCCAGTCCTTCCAGCGCGGTCGAAGGCGTGCTCATGCATGCACCGCCTGGCGTGCGGCAACCACCGCGCCTGCCCCCGGCTGCGGCGCGCGCAAGCTTTTCTCGAACGGCAGATGCGCGATGGTTTCCGGGTCGGCGTGCAGGTCGAACAGCGCGGTGTAGCCGTGGCTCAGGTACAGGCCCACGGCCTCGGGCTGGCGGAAGCCGGTGGTCAGGAACACGCGCCGGTAGCCCTGGCGTGCGGCCTGCTCTTCCAGTTCCTGCAGCACCCGCCGCGCAATGCCCTGGCGGCGCAGGCCGGGCAGCGTCCAGATGCGCTTGAATTCGGCGGTGTCGGCATCGCGGTGCGGCATGAAGGCACCACCGGAAATGGCCACGCCATCGCGCAGCAGCAGCACGAAGGCGCCCACCGGCGCGGCAAACGCCTGCGCGGGGTAGCGCTGCAGTTCCTCGCGGGCGCTGCCGCCAATGCGCCGCCGCACATCGGCGTAGCGGCTGTCGTATTCCTGTTCCAGCCCATCGAACAGCGGCCGTGCCAGCGGATCGTCCACGCCGGTATACAGGAAGCGCTCGTTCTCAAACACCGTACTCATGCCGCCTCCTCCACCAGATAATGCTCGGCCAGCCGCGCCCACAGGCTGGCGGCCGGCGCAATGGCTGCATCGTTGAAGACGTAGCGCGGGCTGTGCAGCGAGGCGCTGTCACCGTTGCCGACGAAGATGAAGCTGCCCGGGCGCGCCTGCAGCAGGAAGGCGAAATCCTCACTGGCCGTGCGCGGTGCGAAGTCGGCCACCACCTGCTCGCGGCCAAACGCCTGCACTGCAAGATCACGCACCAGCGCGGTCTGTCCGGCGTGGTTGATCACGCTGGGGAAGCCGCGCGGGAAGGAAATCTCCGCGCGCGCGCCGAATGCCGAAGCGGTCTGCTCTGCAATCTCGATCACCCGCCGCCGCAGGGTGTCGCGCACGTCCGGCAGGTAGGCGCGCACGGTCAGGGTCAGTTCCACCGCATCGGGAATCACGTTGGCCGCCTGGCCACCGTGGATCGAGCCCACGGTCACCACGCCCATCTGTCGCGGGTCGACATTGCGCGACACCACGCTCTGCAGCGCGGTCACGATATGCGCTGCGGCCAGGATCGGGTCCACGCTGCCCTGCGGCTCGGCGCCGTGGCCGCCCTTGCCGATCACCTTCAGCCGCGCCCAATCCACCGATGCCATCGCCGGGCCATCCACAAAACCGAAATGCCCCACCGGCACGCCCGGCCAGTTGTGCAGGCCGTAGATCGCATCCACCGGGAAACGCTCGAACAGGCCGTCGTCGATCATCTTCGATGCACCCGAACCGGTTTCTTCGGCCGGCTGGAACACCAGGTGCAGGGTGCCGCTGAAGCGCCCATGATGGGCCAGGTAATGCGCCGCCGACAGCAGGATGGCGGTGTGGCCATCGTGGCCGCAGGCGTGCATCAGGCCTTCGTTCTGGCTGGCATAAGCAAGGCCGGTTTCCTCGGCGATCGGCAAGGCATCCATGTCCGCGCGCAGGCCCAGCCGGCGCGTGCCGTTGCCACGCTGCAGCGTACCGATCACGCCGGTGCCGCCCACGCCAGTGGTCACCGCATAGCCCCAGTGCTGCAGCAGCTCGGCTACGCGGGCGCTGGTGCGGTGTTCCTCGAACGCCAGTTCCGGGTGGCGGTGCAGGTCATGGCGGATTGCGATGGCCTCGGCAGCGCGTGCCGCGATCTCCGGCAGCACGCCGGTCGCTGCGGAAACGCGCTGAGGGTGGCCCGGCGCCACCGAAATGTCTCCGCTCATCCCCCTACCCCACCTTCCGCGCTGGTGCGGCATCGACCGCATGGCGGCTGGCCTTGTACGGCAGCCCCAGGTTGTCGCGCAGGGTCTGCCCCTGCAGTTCACGCTGGTGGTAACCCCGCGCCTGCAGGATCGGCAGCACCAGGTTCACGAAGTCATCCAGCCCCTCGCGCTGCGCGGCAAAGCCCAGGATGAAGCCATCACTGGCACCGGCATCGAACCAGCGGATCAGTTCGTCGGCCACCTGTTCGGGCGTACCGATGAAATTCGGCCGCGGGCTTACCGCCTGCAGCGCCACCTGGCGCAGGGTCAGGCCCTGGGTACGCGCATCCTGTTTGATGCGGTCGGTGGTGGAGCGGAATGAATTGCTGCCCACCTCACCCAGCTCCGGGAACGGCGCATCCGGGTCGTACTGGCTGAAATCGTGATGGTCGAAGAAGCGCCCCAGGTAGGCCAGCGCATCGTCCAGCCCGGCCAATGCGGCAATGGCCTGATACTTGGCCTCGGCCTCTTCGGCGGTGCGCCCCACGATCGGGCCGATGCCGGGGAAGATCTTCACGTCCGCCGCGCTGCGGCCATGGGCAATCGCCGAATTCTTCACCTTCTGGGTGAAGGCGCGGGTTTCTTCCAGCGACGGCGAATGGGTGAACACCGCATCGGCATACTTGCCCGCCAGTGCAATGCCATCATCGGAAGAGCCGGCCTGGAAGATCACCGGCTGGCCCTGCGGCGAACGCTGGATGTTCAGCGGTCCTTCCACCTGGAAGAAGCGCCCCTTATGGTCCAGGCGGCGGAATTTCTCCGGTGCGAAGAACACGCCGCTGTCGCGCTCGCGCACGAACGCATCGTCATCCCACGAATCCCACAGGCCCTGCACCACGTCCAGATACTCATCGGCAATCTGGTAGCGCAGCGCATGTTCCGGGTGCGGGCGGCCGTAGTTGCGGCCCGACCCCTCCAGCGGCGAAGTCACCACGTTCCAGCCCGCGCGGCCACCACTGAGCAGATCCAGCGAGGCAAACTGGCGCGCCACCGTGAACGGATCGCTGTACGAGGTGGACAAGGTCCCCGCCAGGCCGATCTTCTTCGTCGCCGTAGCCAGCGCAGACAGCAACGAGATCGGCTCGAAGCGGTTGAGGAAGTGCGGAATGGATTTTTCGTTGATGTACAGGCCATCGGCCACGAAGCCGAAGGCGATGCCGTTGTCTTCGGCGGTGCGCGCAATGTCGATGTAGAACTGCAGGTTCACGCTGGCATCGGCCGGATTCGATGCGTGCTTCCACGCATGCATGTGGCTGCCAGGGCCCTGCAGCATGATGCCGAACGGAATGGGACGCGGGGTCGTGCTCATGGGGGAATCTCCTGCAGGTCAGGCCACTGCCGCGCGCGGTGCGGGCGACAGCAGTTCAAGGGAGGTCAGGCGTGCATCCAGGTCGGCCACCGGCGCATCCAGGATGAATTCGCCCACGCCGAAGCGGCGGTGCAGTGCGTCCAGTTCTGCGCGCACGTGGGCGGCATCGCCGGACAGCACGCTGGGCACGGTTTCCTCGATACGGAACTCGGCCACACCCACCTGGCGGGCGTACTCGGCTGCCGCTTCCGGGCTCGGCAGGTTCACCGTCTGCCCCGGCGCCAGGTGCACCTTGTACACGCGCAGCGCGCCGATGTGCCGCGCCGCTGCTTCGGCGGTGGGCGCAGCGAAGGCCACCGTGGCCAGCAACGGCGGCTGCGTGGACAGCGCGCGGTAGGCCTCGAACGCCGCTTCAATGTGCTGCGGGTCGCCGTCGAAGTGCGCCGCGTACACGAAGCGCCAACCCAGTTCGGCGGCCTGGCGCGCACTGTGCGGGCTGGCGCCCAGCAGGAAGCGTTCGGGCGCAGTCTGCGGTACCGGCCGTGCCTGCGCATCCTCGCGGGTGCCGGCCAGATAGCCTTGCAGATCGCGCAGCTGCTGGTCGAAATCGGCGAAGGCCGGGCGCCCCGCCGCCAGCGCTGCGGTCGAGGCCGGCAGACCGCCCGGTGCCTTGCCCACGCCCAGATCCACCCGGCCCGGTGCCAGCGCCGCCAGCAGGTTGAAGTTCTCGGCCACCTTATACGGTGCGTAGTGGCGCAGCATCACCCCGCCACTGCCAATGCGGATGCGCCGCGTCTGCGCCAGCACCCAGGCCGCCAGCACTTCCGGCGCCGGGCTGGCCAGGGTGGGCGCAGCGTGGTGTTCGGCAAACCAATAGCGGTGGTAACCCAACTGCTCGGCGCGCTGCGCCAGCTGCAGGCTGTTGCGCAGCGCCTGCTCCGGCGTTGCGCCCTCGGCCACCGGGCTCTTGTCCAATACGCTTATCTGGTAGCTCATGCACGCGTCCTCGCTCAGGGGTGGGCCACGGGAATGCCCAGCAGGGCATTGAGCGCCGCCAGAATCGGCTCGGCACCGGACACCACCTGGCGGTCCTGGTGCGCGCCACTGGCGTGTTCGCTGTGCACGCCCTGCGGCAGCACCAGCTTGGGCAGCGACTGGTCCTGCTCGCCAATCTCGGCAATCACCTCACGGCGCGGCCGGGCGAACCCGATCCGGCGCACGTCCAGCTGGTCATCCAGACCGTCAATGCTGGACAGCGCACCTTCCAGCAGCAGGCTGTGCCGGCAGAAGAAACGTTGCCCGGGCAACTGGCCATCCTCGAACTGGCGATCCAGCAGGAACAGGATGGGCTTGGGGGATGCGTCTACCGCCACAGTGAAGTCCTCATCAGGTGCGGCGTGACCCTGCCGCGTCACCTTCGATGCTAGAGAGACCGAGCGCCGCCACTGCGCCAGTGCGCGACAATCGGCGGTCAGATCCGGCCATGCAGATGCGTGTTGGCCATAACGTCATGGCCATCACAGGCAATGTCAGGCAATGCGGCGCAACGCCACGGGCAGCGCCACGCCCTGCGCCGCCAGGTGCCCGCCCGCCCGTTCGGCAGCCAAGACGATGCGCGCCTGCAGGGCCGCGCTGTTGATCACCTCGCCATCGAAATCGGCCGGCGTGGCATACACCCCGATCGGCAACGTGTGCGCCTGCAGGAAACTGAACAACGGCCGCAGCTGGTGATCGATCACCAGTGCGTGGCGCTCGCTGCCACCGGTGGCGGCCAGCAGCACCGGCGTATCCACCAGCGCTTCCAGCCCGATGAAATCCACCAGGTGCTTGAACAACCCCGGGTACGAGCCACGATAGACCGGCGCAGCCACCACCAGCAGGTCAGCCGCTTCGATGGTCTGCAGCGCCTGCTCCACCGCAGGCGCGGCCTCATCGCGCGACAGCGCCTGGCCCAGCGAGCGCGCGATCGGCGCCAGCTCCACCCACTCCACCCGCGCCTGCACCCGCTGCTGCAGCGCATCCAGCAGATGCCGCACCAGCAACGACGTACGCGATGTCGCCGACCCCGTCGGCGAGCCCACCAATGCCACCACGTTCACCACAGAAGACATAGAAACCCCCGCTTTACGCGCTCTTGTAGAGTCGAGCCACGCTCGACTGCCTTACACCTCAGAACCGATAGTTCACCCGCCCGTACCAAACCGCCCCCACCGTGCTCAGCACATCGCCGGTATCCCAGGTGGTTTCGATGCTGGCCACGTCGGTGGCACTGCGCGCGTACTCGGGCACCTTGCGGGTGCGCTTGTCGAACACGTTGTTCACCCCCAGCGCGGCGCTCCAGCCCGCGCCCAGTTCCACCGCGCCGGAAATGTTTGTCACCAGCACCGGCGGCTGCGTGTAGGCCACGCCGTTGTTCAGGCGCTTGATCGGCCCGTAGTAGGTGAAGTCCAGGTTCGAGCGCCAGCGCCCGTTCTGCCAGCCCAACCCCGCCACCTGGGTGTACTGTGGGGTGCGATAGCGCAGTGCGTATTCGCTGGAACGGGTGAGCAGGTTGATGTTGGGCAGGCCCTGCAGCGCCGCCGGAATCGCACTCACTTTCTGGATCGTGGTGCGGCCCACGTTGGCTGCGTACGTCCAGCGCAGCTTGCCCCACGCCGTGTCCTGGTTCGCTTCCAGGGTCAGCTCCACGCCGCGCGTACGGGTGTCGCCCACGTTGGTGAAGTAGCTGGCGTAGAACGCATCGCCGGGCAGAATGCTGATGCCGGCCGTGCCCAGCAGCGCGTCGATGGTGTTCTTCTGCGCGGCGGTCAGCACGGTGCCGCTGTTGTCGGTAATGCGCGCCGGGTCCTGCGCGTTGTAGCCAATCTGGCTGGACTGCCCCAGCTGCCCGCGGATATCGATCTGGTACGCGTCCACCGCCAGATGGAAGCCCGGGCTCGGGTCCCAGGTCACGCCCAGGCTGTAGTTGGTGGCCTTTTCCGGCTTCAGCGGCGTCGCGCCCAGCGCAACGGCAGCCGGCGAGCCAACCTGCGCCACCAGCGTGGTGCCGCACGGGCAGCTGCCGGTGGCCTGGTAGAACTGCGCACCCAGGCTGGGCGCATGGAAACCATTGCTGACCGTGGCACGCACGCCCAGTGCATCGGTGAAGTCGAAGCGCGTGGTCAGCCGCCCGGTGGACACCGTGCCGAAATCAGAGTGATCTTCCCAACGCGCCGCCGCATCCAAGTACCAGCGCGAGGTGATGTTGGTGGCTGCACCGGCATACACCGCCTTGCTGTTGCGCGTGGCCTTCACGGCATCGGCGGTGGAATAGCCCACGAACGCCGCTGCGCCAAAGCCGGTGTACGACTCCCACTGTCCCGCGCCGCGTTCGTACTGTTCGTGCTGGTACTCAGCGCCGGCACTTACTTCCAGTGGCGACGCGAAGGCCGCCACCTCGAACCCACGGCGCAGGTCCAGGTTGGCGATGCCCTGCTGGTAGTCCAGCTTGCCGTCGTAGAAATCGGTGGGCGAGCCGGGGTATGGCAGCGAATAATTCACCGAATTGCGCGTGTAGGTGCGCACCGTGTTGCGGTTGCCGGTCAGGCTGGCGTCGTAGTCCCAGCCCGCAAGCTGGCCCTTCACCCCGGCCGTGCCGGTGTACTGCTTCTCCTTGGTTTCCAGCACCGGCAGGAAGCCATCGGGAAACACACTCAACACGCCCGGCGCTTTGTAGGTAGTGAAGATCGTGGCCGGCAGGCGGAAGTTCTGGATCGCCTGCGCCGTGCGGTCGCTGGCCGTGGCATTGGCATAGAACTGCGCGCTCTCGCCCAGGCCGTGCCCCACGTTCACTGCGAAGGCCTTCAATGCGTAGGACGGCGAACTGAGGATGGTGTTGGCTTCCGCATCGCGCGTGGCCTCGGCCGGGTTCGGCGATGCACCGGCAGGCAGACGGTTGTTCGGGCGCAACGCCACCAGGTTGCCATTGGCATCCACTGCCGGGTAGCTCAGGTAGCCATCGATATAGCGCCGGGTGCGGATGGCATGGTGCTGGCGCGTGGTTTCACCTGACAGATTGATGAAACCATCCTCGCCCCAGGGCAGGCCCACATTGGCGCGCACGCTGGTGCGGGTGCCATCGCCATCGAAGCTCTGCCCGCTTTCCACCGACACATCGCCGCCGTGCGCCTGCGATTTCAGGATCACGTTGATCACACCGGTAATGGCGTCAGAACCGTAGATGGCCGAGGCGCCATCGCGCAGCACCTCCACATGGTCGATGGCCGACACCGGAATGAGCGCCAGATCGGCCCAGGCGTGGCCGGGGTAGCCGCCGCCGTTGGCACCACTCACATAGGCGCTGGCATTGCGGCGTTTGCCGTTCACCAGCACCAGCGTGTAGCCCGGCGACAGATTGCGCAGCTGGTAGCCGCGAATCAGGCTTTCCTGGTCGCTCTGGTAGCCACCAATCTGGCTGAGCGACGGCAGGCTGCGCTGCAGCGCTTCCAGCAGATTGGCCTGGCCGGTGGAGGCCAGATCCTCGGCCGAGATCACATCGATGGGGGTGGAACTGTTCTTCACCGTGCGCGTGCTGGTGCGCGAACCGGTCACCACCACCGCATCCAGTGTGGACGCGGCCAGGTTGGCCGAGGTAGCGCTGGCCGTGCTGGCCGGTGCATCGGCATCAGCATCGGCGGCGTGGGCAGGTGCAGCGGCCAGCGTGGCCGCGATCAGAACCGCGAGGGTATTCAGGACAGGCGTGTGGGCGGCAGGCATGGGGGCTCTTGGGGGTGGGCCGGAGACACACCTCCATTCAAGAGCCCCCGCCCGCCACGCAACAGGCGAAATCGCGTCACCCAACCGTCATATCGCGCCAGCCACATGACCGCTGGTAATGACCTTACGCAGCCGGGGTCGGATCCCTTTCCGCAGGAAAGGGCTCTGACGCCACACGCCATCCCACACACCCCATCGGGGTCAGAGCCCTTCCTGTGGAAGGGATCTGACCCCAACTCACTGCACCCGTCCGGGGTCGGATCCCTTTCCGCAGGAAAGGGCTCTGACCCCTACTCCATATGCCAGCACGGCATCACCACATGCCCGCACACCCCTGCGCTTACGGCCGCGCCTCGCTAGCATCACCCCATGCACAGCGAACCCGCCGCCCCCACTGTTGCCATCGTGGCCTGCCACGGCCAGGGGCTGTTCGAATTCGGCTGTGCCGTCGGTCTGTTCGCGCCCATCCGCCCGGAACTGGGCGTGGCCTGGTACCGCACCCAGGTGTGCGCTGGCGAACCCGGTGCGCTGCGCATGCTTGGCAACGCGCAGGTGCAGCTGCCCTACTCGCTCGATGCGGTGGAAGATGCCGACATCATCGTCATTCCCGGTTGGCGCGAACCCAGCGAGCGCCCACCCCAGGCGCTGCTCGATGCGCTCATCCGTGCCCATGCGCGCGGCGCACGCATCACCAGCATCTGCTCCGGCGCGTTCGTGCTGGCCTGGGCCGGCCTGCTCGATGGCCGCCAGGCCACCACGCACTGGCGGCTGACCGACACCCTCGCCCGCGAATTTCCGCGCGTGCACGTGCGCGACGACGTGCTCTATGTCGATACCGGCGACATCATCACCTCGGCCGGTTCGGCCACCGGCATGGACATGATGCTGCACATGGTGCGCAAGGATTACGGCGCGCGCGTGGCCAATCTGGTGGCCGAGCGGCTGGTGCTGGCACCGTGGCGCGATGCCGAACGAAGCCAACGGGTCAGTCGGGCCATTCCCAATGGCGAACCCACGCGGCTGGCCAAACTGATGGAATGGATGCGCCGCAATATCCGCGATGCACATTCGCTGGCCAGCCTGGCCGAACAGGCCGCACTGAGCCAGCGCACCCTGCAGCGGCAGTTCCTGGAAGCCACCGGCTTGTCGCCCATCGATTGGCTCATCCGCGAGCGCGTGGCGTTTGCCCGCGAACTGCTGGAAACCACCGACCGGCCATTGCAATGGGTGGCCGAACAGGCCGGGTTCGGTTCGCAGGAATCGTTCCGCCGACACTTCCGTGGGCTGGTCGATGCCAGCCCAACGGAATACCGCAGCCAGCATCGTGGGGCGGTCAGTGCGGATCGGCTGGTCGGGTGCTGACGCTGCCCGCTATGCGGACCACAGGCGAACGTCCTCCGCCCCAGTGGGGAAAAATCCGTCCGGTTTGCAGAACACCAGTTTCCCGCCGAGAGACTGAGTGCGAGTGAAAACAGCTACGCCACCCTCGCTGCCGAATACTGCGTAGTGGTGAGTCAACTGGCACACCAGATTGGCTTCGGCACCCGGCTGACGCTTCCAGAAGGGGCTTACCTCCGAGTAAGCGAAAAGATGAAGCTGGAGTCCTTGATAGCCATGGCCCACCGAGTAGTCAGGTAGACCGGAGTGCTGAACCTCAACCTGCCGCAATGCATCACGAAGCCGCTCCATCGCGGCAACGGCATTCTCCGCAGGGGGCATGGCCTCGAATGCATCCAATGCCAACTTCAATCGCTCGCTCTTCTTCAACATCGACTAATCCTTGACGGGAAGACCTCAGGATGGAGTGTAGGCGCTGCCGATGTTGTTCAGCATGCGATTGCTGTTCCGCCGCATTCATTGGCGAGCAGCACGTCCAATCCGCCAGCATTGCGCAGCGAACCCGACCACGAATACCACTGCGCAGCACAGCAACACCTGCAGCACGACCGGTGCCAACGGCGCAGCCGCAATCGGGTGCCCAACCGGCAAACGGGTAAGCGTTTCATTGGTGCCCGGTACCAACGACAGCAGGAAGCTGAAGGACAACGCGAACGTTGAAAGATACGGCGCCAGACGCCCCAACACGCGCAGGCGTCCTGCCAGAACGCCGCCGAATGCGATAAGCAGCACGATCACCCCAAACGCATGGCCCGGGTTCAGCCCACCCGTACTGGATACGGTGAATGCCGTCGCCACTGACAGCACCAGACCGACCAGATAGACCTTGCCTGAGCGAGTGGACGGGTCGATCGCGCGATGGCGGATGAAGCTGTAAAGCCCGGCCAGGACAGGAATCAGGCTGACGGCCGTATGGATTGCGCCGAGGGTGGACAGTGGGTGTGCCATGAAAAACTCCGGACTCTATGTGAACCTACTAGTAGGTAGGCTAGTTGGACAAAAGAAAGGCCTGCGCTGCCGCAGGCCCACCAAGCAACTCTCAGGCTGGCGCGCTTACCCGCGCGATAGCCAGGCGCGCCAGCGTCGCGAACGTGGCTGCGTCACCAAAGCCACGCGCGGCCAGCATCGCGCCATGCACCGACGACATGAAGGCCTTCGCCTCGTCGGCCGCCGAGCTTTGCAGCCGCAATTGCCCCTGCGCCGCGCCTTTTTCCAGGGTGAGGGTCAGCCAGCCGCTCAGATCTTCGAAATGGCCGCGTACTTCATCGGCGATCTCTGTCGGAATCAACGGCGCCTCGGCCGCCAACATCGCGCAGATGCAGAACGACGACGTACCGCCGGCAATACAACTGGACCAGTAATCCACGTAAGCGTTCAGTTCCTTCAGCGGATCGCCCAACTGCCGGTCCAGCAGCGCCAGACCTTCGCGGGCTTCTGCCCGGTACAGCACCACCACCGTGCGCACCAGGTCCGCCTTGCTGGGGAAGTGGTGGTGGATGCTGGCCTTGCTGATGTTCACCCGCGCCGACACGTCGGCATAGCTGAAACCGTTGTAGCCACCGGCTTCCAACAGGGATCGGGCCTGGGCCAGGATTTCCAGCGCTTTCGGAGAGAGCTGCTCTTTCATGAGGCCAAACCTACTAGTTGGTAGGCTTGGCTGTCAAGTGAGGCCGCTGCGCTCGCCGGGCGTGGCCCGGCGCTACCGGTGGGTGATGGGTAGTGCACCGCCATGCACAGCGGCGGCTCAATGCGACGACACAAACACCGCCCCCTCCACCGGCGCTGGCAGCGCAAAGCTGCGCCGCATGCGCGCCACCTCGGCGGCCGGCGGTAACCCGAACAGCCGCTTGAACTCCCGGTTGAACTGCGAGGGGCTGGCATAGCCCACCGCCAGCGATGCCGCTTCTGCAGTCATCGCCTGCCGCAGCATCAACAGCCGCGCTTGGTGCAGCCGGGTGGACTTTACGTACTGCATGGGCGACGTGCCGGTAACGCTGCGGAAATGCTCATGGAAGGTGGCCACGCTCATTTCGGCTTCGGCGGCCAGCGCATCCACATCCAGCGCGGTGGCATAGGCGGCGTGGATATGCCGCAGCACCTTGCCGATGCGCCCGAAGCGCCCGCGCATTGCCAACGCTTCGCGCATGGCCGCGCCCTGCGCACCGGTCAGCACGCGGAAGTACAGCTCGCGCACCAGCGATGGCCCCAGCACTTCGGCTTCCAACGGGTCGGCCAAGGCTTCCAGCAGCCGCAGCACGGTGGCCTGCAGGGCGCCCTGCATCGGGCTGGCCATCATGCTCTGCGCAGGCGCTGCGCTGCTGCCCGCGCGCTCGCCCAGTTCAATCAGCAGGTCGGCAGCCAACTGCAGGTCCAGGTGCAGGTAGATCGCCAGCAGCGGCGCCTCGGCGGTGGCCTCGGTTTCCATGGTGAACGGCACCGGTACCGACACGGCCAGATAGTGCTGCGGGTCGTACTGGTAGACCTGCCCGCCCAGGTAGCCGCGCTTCACGCCCTGGCAGACGATCACGATGCCCGGGTCGTACAGCACCGGCGTGAGCGCCAGTGGCCGGTCCGAGCGCAGCAGCCGCACACCCGGCAGCGCAGTCAGCGTGTAGCCCTCGTCCACGGCCAGCGCCTGCAGCAGCTCCACCATGCGCGCCTGTGCCTGCGGCTGGGTCGGCTCTTCGCGCGACATCGCACCCTCGTAGAAATAGGCAAGAACGGGCGAAGCTTAGGCCTGGGCGGCGCCGGGCTCAAGCACTAACGTGCAAGCTCCCTCACACGAGCCCTCCCCATGACGGCATCCCGCCTCCTCCTCATCACCGGCGTCAGCAGCGGCTTCGGCCGTGCCCTGGCCCAGCAGGCGCTGCTGGCCGGCCACCGCGTGGTCGGCACCGTGCGCAGCGCCGCTGCGTGCAGCGACTTCGAAACCCTCGCCCCCGGCCGTGCCTTTGGGCGCCTGCTGGACGTCACCGATGCGCAGGCCATCGACGCGCTGGTCCACACCATTGAAACCGAGATCGGCGCCATCGATGTGCTGGTCAACAACGCCGGCTACGGTCACGAAGGCATCCTGGAAGAATCCACGCTGGACGAACTGCGCCACCAGTTCGAAGTGAACGTGTTCGGCCCGGCCGCGCTGATCAAGGCCGTGCTGCCGCACATGCGCGCGCGCCGCCGCGGCCACATCCTCAACATCACCTCCATGGGCGGCTTCATCACCATGCCCGGCATCGCGTGGTACTGCGGCAGCAAGTTCGCGCTGGAAGGCATCAGCGAAGTGCTGGGCAAGGAAGTGGCCGCGTTCGGCATCCATGTAACGGCGGTGGCGCCCGGTTCGTTCCGCACCGATTGGGCCGGGCGCTCCATGGTGCGTGCACCGCGCGCGATCGAGGACTACGACGCACTGTTCGACCCCATCCGCAGCGCGCGCGAGGCCAAGAGCGGCCAGCAACTGGGCGATCCAGTAAAAGCCGCGCAGGCCATGCTGCAGGTGATCGACAGCCCCACCCCGCCCAGCCAGCTGCTGCTGGGCAGCGATGCCCTGCACCTGGTGCGCGGCAAGCTGCAGGCCATGGCCCAGCGTATCGACCAGTGGGAAGCGCTGAGTCGGTCCACCGACAGCCCGGTTTGAACTGAATACGGGGCGCCGTTGACATGCAGGCGATTGCCTGCCTATTCTCCGCCCCATGGACGGCCCGCGCCGTGGGCCGCCCTCCTACCGGAGGACGCTGAGATGGTCGAGATCGCGCACCGCGTCGGTATCAAGGCACCCGTCGCACAGGTCTACCAGGCCCTGGCCACCCCGCAGGGCGTTGCCGCCTGGTGGACCGAGGAAACCACCGGCGACCAGCACCCCGGCGGCACGCTGCACCTGCGCTTCACCGCCCATGGCGAAGAACGCGGCGTCATGCAGATGAAGTTGCAGGAACTGCAGCCAGACACCCTGGTGCTGTGGGAAGTGCTGGCCGGCCCGCCGGAATGGATCGGCACCTACATCCGTTTCGCCCTGCGCCAGGAAGGTGAGTACAGCATCGTGCTGTTCACCCACGAAGGCTGGAGCGAGCGCGCCGAATTCACCCGGCACTGCAGCACCAAGTGGGCCATGTTCCTGATGAGCCTGAAATCCCTGCTGGAAACCGGCAGCGGCCAACCCAGCCCACGCGACATCAAGATTGACGAGTGGAACTGACCCACCGCATGGATGCAGACAAGGTTTTCAAAGCCCTGGCCGACCCTACGCGCCGCACCCTGTTGGACAGGCTGTGTGCGCAGAACGGCCAGACCCTGGGCCAATTGTGCGACCACCTGCAGATGACCCGGCAGTCGGCCACCCAGCACCTTGGCCTGCTGGAAGACGCCAACCTGATCAGCACCGTGCGCCGCGGCCGCGAAAAACTGCACTTCATCAACCCGGTGCCGCTGCATGACGTCTACGAACGCTGGGTACGCAAGTTCGAGCAGCAGCGGCTGACCCTGCTGCATGACCTGAAACGCGAACTGGAAGGAGAATGACCATGCCCACCGAGGCCACCCGCTTCATCCACGTGATCTACATCGCGTCCACACCGCAGAAGGTGTTCGATGCCATCACCCGCCCGGAAGTCGCACGCACCTATTGGGGTCACGAAAACGTATCGGACTGGCAGCCCGGTTCGCGCTGGCAGCATGTGCGCGCCAACGATGCACGCACGGTCGAACTGGTAGGCGAAGTGGTGGAAAGCACCCCACCCTCGCGCCTGGTCATCACCTGGGCGGCGGCATCGCAGGCAGATAATCCTGCCAGCTACAGCCGGGTGACGTTCGATATCGTGCCCTATGAAAACATGGTGCGGCTGACCGTTACCCACGACGAGCTGGAGCCAGGCAGCGGCATGGATACCGGCATCCGCCAGGGCTGGCCAATCGTGCTGTCCAGCCTGAAATCGCTGCTGGAAACCGGCACCGGCCTGGATGTGTTTGCCAAGCCGAAGGGGTGACCCTGCGCCGCTATCCCCCACCACGGATCCCGCCACGCGGCACACCAGCATCGTGGCGGCCAGCGCCCCGGCGAAGGCGAACAGCCAGCTCATCTCGGCGTTGAGCAGTCGCTTGTCTGCTTCATCCAACAGACCGGCATCGCGGCGGCGGACCTGACGGTAGAGCAGCAGCATGCAAAGCGCCATCAACACCAGCAGCGGCAGCCACGCGAACAGCAGCACGTTCAGTTGGCCAGCAAACGCCGGGCTTACGCTGAAACGGCTGACCCAGCTAGCGAAGGCGCGCTGGTTATCCAGCGGCAGGAACACGAACAAAGCAAGCGCCATGCCCAGCACGTACAGCGCGGCATGGCGCAGCCGTAGCGACCACGGCCAACGCACACCGGCGTGCGGCGATGCCACGTTGGCGCCCAGTTGAAACGAACCGGGCGTGCGCCCGGCCTCAACCTCGCGCGCGTGATGCCAGAAGCCGCGCAGCATGCCCCGATGCAGCACCGGTAGCAGCACCACCGCGCAGAACCCGACCAGCACCGTGTTCAGTGCCAGCGCACCACCTTGCTCCCGGTCGCCGAACAGCAGGGCCAGGCCGAACCAAGAGGCGAAGAACACGGTCATGCCGACCGCGAACAGCGCGGCCGCGACCAACAGGCGGCGCCCTGGCTTCGCGGC
The DNA here is from genome assembly GCF_010894375.1 of Stenotrophomonas sp. B1-1. Classification (NCBI taxonomy): domain Bacteria; kingdom Pseudomonadati; phylum Pseudomonadota; class Gammaproteobacteria; order Lysobacterales; family Lysobacteraceae; genus Stenotrophomonas; species Stenotrophomonas sp. B1-1. The sequence goes on from NZ_JAAIUZ010000005.1 coordinate 78,678, forward strand.
CATCCAGGCATGCAACCCTGTGCTGTTCTGCTCATCCTTCATGGCAATCTCCTGTGGCGCCCTACCCGCTTCAGCGTTGAATCACGTAGACAAACATGCCCACCAGCATCAGCAACGCCACCGCCAAGGCGATGTAGGGCGCGGTTGAAAAGAGCTTCAGCAGCAGGTCAATGCCCGTGCTGCGCTTGCGCCCGCCAACGTGCTGATCCAGCACGCTATACAGGCCGACGAAGCTGGCCTTGTCCTTCTCGTCGGGTGCGCTGAAGTCGCGCCAGGTCAGCAGGCCGCAGTAACGACCCGTGGCAGAATCCAGCCGCAACACATGACCGCCGCGGCGGTTGATGAACGGGTACGCGTTGTAGCTGCGAATTGCCGAGAACGGTGAAGAGAACAGCGTGCGCTCACCGTGGCGGATCGCAACTGCGCCCGGGGACAGCACGATATCAATCAGGTACGTGCCACGGCGAACGATCATGTAGTTCACCCCACCCACCATCGAAAGCGTGGCGATCAAGAAAGCGGTCTGCGCGGAAGTGTGCTCGATGGTATAAGCGCACGGCACGATGACCGACAGCGGCACCACCACCGCGATCAGGTTGATCAGCAGGGTTTTCCAAGCCACTTGTCTTACGGTCAGCGTTTCCATTCGCGGTCCTTCGCTGGGGGGGAAACGGGGTCGGCGCGAACAACCAGCGGCCGGTGGGGGCATGCTAATCGGAAATGGGGTGGCAAGTGCAGGGGCTGGTGGTGACGCCTTTGGCTTGGCCGAACTCGGGGACATCATCCGGCACGCCCCTATTCCAGCTCGGGCATGCCGGCCGCCCCCGGAAGCCGCATGAAGCTACCCGCCCTGTATGGATAGACTCGCATGAAAGCCAACAGCGCACTCAGGGAGGAAACGATGCCCTTCGTCAACGAGTACATTTCACCGGAGGATTCGGCCACGTACCGCCTGGCCGAGATTGATGCCAAGGTCATCGGCGGGAACAAGTCGCACGACTGGACCGTCGACCGCGACCAGGACATCTATCTGCGCAATCTTGCAAACGGGCGTGAACAGGAGTTTCGTCATCAGGGCCACTGGACGTTCTATTGGAAGGGAGCCGCGCTGACGATCCGGTTGGATCTGCTGGATGGCAAGGGGAAACCAGGACATCCCGGATGGTCGCATTGGCGACTTGTCTCTCTGAACGGAAGCCATGGCTTGCCGCTAGCGCTCAAGCGGCAGAAGCAGGCAATTCTGGATGATCTGAAGAGGGCGCTGGTGGCGTACAAGGACGGCGGCGTTTTCTCAAAGAATACCGACTACACCATCACCTTGGAGCTTGGAGATTAGTGCGTGCTATGAGCGCACCGTTCAATGGCTCAAGGATTCGATGACATCGCCAATGAGCAATCTCGAGGAGGAAACCCGGCCTTCAGCGGCCTGCGAGATTCCATTCACAGTATTGCGTGACCCGTTTGCCGCAGCAGGGTTCGCCATCTCAACGAACGCAGTGGGTTTCAAGCCGATGGTCTACTTTGATCGAACCGTCAGCGATGGGCTGCATCTGCATGTCATCTTGAGCACGGACAGTCATACCAACCCCCAGTGCACTACACGTGCCAGGGTCGAAATGGAGCCGAGCGATCACTAGAGCCCCCGCTCACTGGCGGACGGGGCTTAGGCGCAGAGGCCGCTGAACGAAACGATAGTGTCGCAATCAACCTGTTCCCGTTCGTCTCTCCTGAGACCTGGGCCCGCAAAGGGCTGTTCACATGTGCCCAACTGCCTGAAACCTCACGACCTTAGCCATTCCATGGTGGCACCCATGATCTGTCCCGATACAATCCGACCACACCTGAGGCACTCTCAAGGAGGACACAATGCCGTTCGTCAACGAGTACATCTCGCCGGAAGATGCGGCCAGATATCACTTGGCCGAGATTGACGCCAGCTGCAGAAGCGGCGGAATTTCCCGGCAATGGACCATTGATCGCGAGCAGGACATCTATCTCAGGATCCTATCGCGGGGCCTTGAGGCGGAGACAAAGCATGAAGGCGTGTGGTCGTTCCACTGGAAAGGAACTCTAGTGACGGTCCGCTTGGACCTGTTGGATGGGAAGGGAAAACCAGGACAACCAGGGTGGTCGCATTGGCTACTGGTCAGACTGAACGGGACCAGTGGCTTGCCACCGGCACTTGGCCCATACAAGCGATCGGTCATAGAGAGCCTTAAGCAAGCTCTGTTGGCATACAAGGACGCTGGGGTACTTTCGGGCAACACGGACTACACAGTTACCTTGGATATTGGCAGGGAGTGCGTGCTGTAATCGCACCAGTCAACAGTGCAAGCATCTGCTGACAGATGGCGATGACGCCAAGATCTGAGGCGTAGCCAAGAGTTGCCTCAATCAATCAACCAAGTGCCGTGTGGAGCGATTGCTCGAGTAGGAGGGTATCCGGCCATGCATGCTCACGGCATCGTATCGCTCTATCCATCCGACACCATCTGTGACGCATCTGGCATATCCAGTCATCCAAACGTGATGAGTTCGCACGCACGGAAATGCATCTTCTCCAGAATCTGAAGCAGATTTGTGGGTACACACCGGCTTCGCACCACGGCGACAGCTATTGTAGCGATACAATCCGACGCACTGCAGAAGCACCCTCAAGGAGGACACGATGCCGTTCGTGAACGAGTACATCTCGTCGGAAGATGTTGAGAAGTATCAGTTGGCAGAAGTTGATGCCAAGTTCGGGCACGGAAGTGAATCGCGGGACTGGACCATTGACCGCGAACGGGACATTTATCTGCGCACCCTTGCCGTCGGGCGGGAGCAAGAGTTCCTGCATCGCAGCTATTGGACGTTCTATTGGAAAGGAACTGCTCTAACGATCCGGCTGGACCTCCTAAGCGGCAAAGGTAAGGTTGGACAACCTGGAAGTGCTCATTGGCGGCTACTTGGATTTGAGGCTGGCAATGGGCTGCCACCTCACCTGATGGAGCACAAGCCAGTAATCCTTGCGGATCTGAAACAGGCACTCACTGAGTACAAGGATGGTGGGGTTTTCTCAGTCTGTACCGATTTCGCCGTTACCTTGGATATCGGTGAGGAGTATGTCGAGTGAGCGCGCCGCTGACGAAGGCCCAGGCCACCGAGCTTCTCCGTCAAAATCCAGCGGCCTACATCACCCACGAAAGCTTGTTAGACCTGACCAAGCAGCTGGACGCGCACAGCCCCGGGCGAGTTACCGTGCTGTACAGCGGCCCGGTGGGGAAAGTGCTCGCAACGGAAGATGTGGCGACAGCGCTTGCAGCATCGGTGAAAGACGTTCGCATCATCAACAACAGCGCGGCAGCAGCATTCCTGACATCAAGCGATTTTCTAAGCGCTGCGGCACGCTTGGATGGCGTGTCACTCATCGAATTCAGGGATGAGAACTATCGAAGCCCCACCAAAAACTGGCTATATCACCCCACGGACGGCCCTTGGGCGGACGTTTCCAGGCGCTTCGCCGACGGCGCGCGCGGAGACGTCCGTGCCGTACTCCCCAATCCGGCACCAGATCGTGTGTTCGCGTTATCGGAACTACCACGCATTCTAGCCAACGAGCACGTGACATCGCTCGAGGGTCTTCCCCGCGCCAAGCTTGCTGAGCTGCACTCGCGTGATAGCCAAGCCGCCTTTGAAATGGTCGTCGCACAATCACATGCAAGCATGAGCAATCTGCGCGTGGGAGTGTATGCAAACGGTAGCCTGGTGCGTGACGATGCCAAACAGGTTCAGCTAGACAGCCGCTCGTACTTTTACGAGGGTCAGGCACAAGGCCAGGCGCCTGGCATTTCCAGCACCACGCGTGACCTTGGACTTCTATCGGGCCGGCCAGCCCCTTATACCGAGACCGGTTACGCACGCGCGCAAGCCTGGCGCACCGAAGCAATGCCCGACGCAGACCTGCGTATCCCCTCCGTTGAAACCGGGACGGTGCGCTCGGTGGGACGCGCCATGGGCGTTGCCGCTGCAGGTGTGGAAATCGGCAGTGCAGCGCACGACTATGCGCGCCTGCGCGGCCAGGGCAACCTGGCTGCCGCACAGGCGGCAGTCGGCCGCTCGGTCAGCACCGGCGCGGGTGCATGGATGGGCTTCGAAGCCGGTGCCTTCGCGGGGGCTTCGGGCGGTCCACTTGGCGCCCTTGGGGTGGGCGCATTGGGCGCCGTGGTCGGCGGGCTTGCAGGCGACAAAATTGCCGACAAGATCCAGGAAAGGCAGATCTACACCCAGCGAGGCAGTGATCTCAACACCTGGCAGGCCAACCCGGCCCATCCTGAGCAGGGCTGGACGCGCACCCTGCCGGCGCTGCCAACCGCCCCCCAAGGCCAGCGTTTCGACGCACCCCCTGCCCTGGCCGACGAGTTGAACTACAAGGCCGTGTCCAAAGCCACCGAGCTCGGCATGGGCAGCGCCAGTGCCCGCAATCCCTTCGTGCTGCCTGCCAGCCGCGAGGACACTTTCAGTGCGTACGGCGGCGATTGGACCCGCAACGCGGTAAGTGGCGGCTGGCAGCGCCAGATCAATTACGACCGGCCGGGCCTGGGTCATACGGAATCCGCATCCCCGCAACGGGCCGAACAGCTTGATGCGCAGTCGCAGCAGATCGCCATCGATAACGCTGCGCACAGCCCGGCCGCGCTGGCAGCCACCTACATGGCGCTCTACAACCAGAGCGACTGGCAGCGGCACGGAAAGGTGCCTAGCGCCGTCGAAAACACGATGGCAAGGCCAGAGCGGGTGCTGGCTTCCGATGGCCACACCTATGGTCGGCAAGCCAACGGCGAGTGGATTCACAACGAGTTCCCGTGGGCCACCCGGGCCAAAGGCAATCTGCCTGCCGAACTGGACCTGGCGCTTGAAGCACAGCGCTCGCGCGTCCAGCAGCTGCTATCCCCCACCGCACCGTCTGGGCGGGAAATTCCGACGCTGGAGACCGTAAAGGTCACGCCTACCGTGGAACAGCAGGCCGAGATCGGGAAGGCTGTTGCCTCACCGCCAGCCTCGACGGGCCCGACACCGCCGCCACTGCCGGATCGCATGAGCGATGCCGGGCACCCGGCCAACGACGAGTTCCAGCGCATTCTGGGTGAACTGCACCAAGCGGAAACCGCTCGAGGCATACCCCACGGCAAGCACAGCGAGCAGGTCGCCGCCGCCCTGCTGGTCCAAGCCGAACAGAAGGGCGAGCGGATAGCCAGCGTGCGTATCGTCGACAACGGTCATATCGACGGCTTCGCCGAGTTTCAGGATCGTTCCGGCCCGGGCGTAGTTCGCGTTGCGGCGGACAAGGCATTATCGATGTCGGTGGAGCAGCACTCGCAGCAGTGGGAGCAATCACGCTTGCCGCGCCACGACGACATTGCCGCGTTGTCCCCAGATGATCAGGCGATGTTCGCGCGCATCCGCCAAGGCGTGCCGGGGCACGTTGGCGACGACCACGTGATGCGAGCGCTGTACGACGCAAAGAAGGCCGACATGGCCAGCCCGGACAGAATCGGCCAGGTGATGATGGCAGGCGACACGATCTGCATCGCCGGCACCGTTCCAGGCTTCCGATCGATGACCGAGGTGGGGCAGAACGCGCCGCCGCTGAAGGAAACCGCGGAACAGCTGCAGTCGTTCAATCAGCAGCGGGAGCACCAGCTGGCGATGGAACAGCAGCGAAACCAGGATGGCCCCGGTGGCCGTGCTGGCCCGAGCTTCGGCTAAGCGGCTCACGGCAGTAGCCACCGCCAGCGTGAAAACTACGCTGGCATGTCGTGTGAAGACCTGCCCACGCGCCCTCCTGCCCCCGACTTGTAACCTGAGGCCCTACCAACTGCCTGGGGCGCAGGGTGAACGCATCGATCCAGCGGGTGAACCTGCAACGGCTGATCCTCGCGCTTGCCGCGCTCTCGGCCCTGGTCATGCTGGGCAATGCGGTCTGGGCCAGCTACCAGGTGCAGCGCCAGCAGCTGCTTGAGAAGAGCCTGGAAGCCAACCGGGTGTACGCGCACTCGCTGGCGCAGTCCACGCAGCACTTCGTGCTGAACGCGCAGCAGCAACTGGCGGTCGGCGCCGAACGCCTCAGCCGCAATGCCGCCCAGCCCGCGGCGCACGACGATGAAGTGGAACGGGTCAAGCTGCAGACCGCCTTCAACAGCGTCATCTCGGTCAATGCCCAGGGCGTGGTGGTGGGCACTTCACCGGCCCTGCCCGAGCTGCAGGGCAAGGCCCTCACCAGCGCGGCCAACCGGCAGGCGCTGCAGCAGCGGGTGCCGATGGTTAGCGATCCGTTCGTTGCCCACACCGGCAACCTGGTCGTCACCCTGTCCCACCCCGTGTTCAACGCCGACGGCGACTACGCCGGCTACATCACCGCGTCCATCCATCTGCGCGACCCCAACGTGCTGCACAGCCTGCTCGGCACCCATCCCTACGACGATGGCTCGTACCTGTACGTGGTCAGCCGCGATGGCACCGTGCTCTACCACCCCGACCCCGACCGCGTCGGCCAGGCCGCCACCCGCAATGCCGCCGTGGAGGCACTCAGCCAGGGCCGTGCCGGCGCCCTGCACTCGCGCAACAGCCACGGCGTGCCGATGCTGGCCGGCTTCGCGCCGGTGCCCGCGGCCGGCTGGGGCATCGTCGCCCAGCGCCCGACCGATGCGGCCGTGGCCCCCATGGGCAGCCTGACGGCCACGGTGCTGCGCAATGCCGCGCCGTTGGGGCTGCTGACCCTGCTGCTGATCTGGCTGTGCTCGCGGCGCATTGCCTCGCCGTTGCAGGAACTGGCCCGGCACGCACAGGACCAGGATGTCGGCACCGCCATCACCCAGGTCAAGGCGGTCAATTCCTGGTACCACGAAGCCGCCCAGCTCAAGCAGGCCGTGCTGGTCAGCTTCCGCAACCTCAACGAACGTATCGGGCTGCTGGACAAGGCGGCCCTCACCGATCCCCTCACCCAGCTGCTCAACCGGCGCGGGCTGGAACGCGCGCTCAGCGCGCTGAATGCCTCGGGCGTGCCATTCGGGGTCATCACCCTGGACGTGGACCACTTCAAGGACGTCAACGACCAGCACGGCCACGATACCGGCGACCAGGTGCTGGCCGGCATCGCCCAGTGCATGCGGGCCAACGCGCGCCCGCAGGACGTGCTGTGCCGCCTGGGCGGTGAGGAGTTCCTCGCCCTGCTGCCCGAGGTCAGCGCAGACGCCGCCCTGCAGGTGGCCGAGCGCCTGCGCAGCGTGATCGAGGCGCAGGCCTTCCCCACCGTCGGGCACATCACCATTTCAGCCGGCGTCAGCCATTACCCTGAAACCCAGGGCGACGCAGACCTGGTCATCCGCCAGGCCGACAAGGCGCTGTACCGCGCCAAGCACGGCGGCCGCAACCGTGCCGTGCTGTACCGGCGTCGCAGCCAGCGGCGCGAAAACCCGTCTTGACGCGATGCTTGCCGTTTCTGCACAACGGCACCGCCCCACACCTGCAACCCTGTCATCACCGCCGTGCCGCCTGCACGGCACTGCTTCGGCTCTATGGCGCCCCTGTTCAACCGGAACACGCACATGGCCCCTACCCGTACCGAAGAACGCATGTCGACGCTGGACGTCCTGGACGTCCTGGACGACGCCGCGGGCGCCTCGCTGGATCGGCTGACCGACCTGGCGGCGCGCACCTTCCGCACGCCGGTGGCCTTCGTCTCGCTCATTGAAGAAGATCGCCAGCGGCTGATATCACGCCAAGGCCTGGACGTGGCCGAATCGCATATCCGCGATTCCATCTGCGCCCACACCATCGGCTCCCCCGCCGGCCAGGTCATCAACGACCTGCGCGTGGATCCGCGTTTTTCCAGCCTGCCGCTGGTGGCCGGGCCACCGCACCTGCGCTTCTATGCCGGTACGCCACTGGTGGCCGCCAACGGTGTGCCCATCGGTGCGCTGTGCGTGATGGACAGCGTGCCCCGGCAGTTTTCCGCCGATGACCGTCGGCAACTGCAGACGTTGGGCATGGCGGTGATGAACGAACTGGAGCTGCGCACCCTCAGCGGTCGTCGCGATCCGGTCAGTGGCCTGCCCAACCGCCACCAGTTCGCCATCGATTACGCCGCGCGCGCGGTGCGCACGCCGGGCCAGCCGTGCTTCGCGGTAATGATCGACATCCTGGATCTGCCGCGCGCCCACGAGGCCGGCCAGGTGCTGGGCATGGTGCCGCTGGAAGCACTGATCCGCCGTGCGGGCGTACGCCTCAACCTGGCCCTCGACGGCGTGGCCCAGGTCTACCATGTGGGCGCCACCCGCTTCGCCTTCGTGGTGGAACTGCCCGCGCGCGAAGCCATCGAACGCCTGGTTCACCTGCTGCACGACGATCTCATCCGCCCGTTGATGGCGGCATCGGTTCCGCTGGCGCCGCAGTTCCATGCCGGCCTGTGCGAGGCCGCCCTGGGCCGTGACAGTGCCGACGATGTGCTGCGCAAGATGATGATCGCGCTCGGCTCGGCCCTTGCCAGCCAGGTTACCTGCTGCTGGTACTCGCCCAGCCGCGATGAACGCCTGCAGCGCAGCTACCGTCTGGCCACCGACGGCCAGCAGGCGCTGCAGCAGGACCAGTTCCACCTGGTCTACCAGCCGCGCTTCCGTGCCCATGATCTTGCCCCGGTGGCGGCCGAAGTGCTGTTGCGCTGGAACCACCCGCAGCTGGGCGCGGTCAGCCCGGCCGAGTTCATTCCCGTATTCGAGCGCACCACGCTGATGGATGGCGTTACCGCCTGGGTGCTGGAACACGCCTTCAGCCAGCTGGCGCAATGGCGGCGCGAAGGCCTCAGCCTCACCCTGTCCATCAACCTGTCCGCGCGCGATGTGTCCCGCAAGGGCATGGCCGATGCCTTCATTTCCGCGCTGCTGTGCAAGGGGCTGTCCTGCAGCGATGTGGAAATCGAGATCACCGAAGGCGAATGGCTGCATGCCGATTCGCTGCCCGGCGAACAACTGCAGCAGCTGGCCGCGGCCGGCGTGCGCGTGGCCATCGATGATTTCGGCAGTGGCTACAGCAACTTCGGCTACCTCACCGAACTGCCCATCCACACCATCAAGCTGGACAAGTCGATGATCGACGACCTGCCCACCGATAGGCGCGCCCAGTTGAAGGTGCAGGCGGTCATCAGCCTGGCCCACGGCCTGGGCTACAACACCGTGGGCGAAGGCGCCGAGACCCCGGAACAGGTGGCCCTGCTGCAGGCCTATGGCTGCGATGAGATCCAGGGGTTTGCCCTGTCCCGCCCGATCAGCGCGGCAGATCTGGCCCGGCAGCTGGAAGCCGCGCCCTTCGCCCAGACCTGACACCCGGGGGCACATGCCCAGCAGAAGCTGAATGTGCGCGTCGGCCTTCATCTGTCGCGCACACAACCGGGCATTCCGGCACGGCATTATTGCGGCGCATCAGCAGCGCCCCTTCCCCCGGATTTCCCTTGCAGCCGCATTCCCCTTTGGCCGGTCAACCGGCCCCGTTGTCGCATGACTTTTTCGAATTCCTGGCCGTACGCGCGGGTGAGCAGTGGTTTGCCGTGGACGTGCAGGCCGCTGTGGAAATCCGTGGCCCTGAAACCTTCAACCGCACACGCGGCGAAGGCCGCCCCACCGTTACCGTGCGCGAAGAAGCACTGAGGGTGGTCGACCTGCGCCGGCTCAGCGGGCTGGCTGCGTTCGGGTCCGCCTGCCCGGCGATGCTGCTGGTGCAGGCAAGTGCAGAGGTGCTGGCCTTGGCCGTGGACGAAGTGGGCGAGATCGAAAGCGTCCCGCGCGAGCGGGTGCGGGCGGTCAATCCGCTGGGGTTTGTGTTCTGTAGGCAGACTATCGCTCTGGGTGCCAAGGGCGTGTTGCCGCTGATCGACCCGGTTTTGTTGATCGCCGCGTGATCACGTCGCCGGGCATGGCCCGGCGCTACCGCACCCCACCCGCGACGCCCTTTCGCGCCGCCGGGCACGGCCCGGCGCTACCCCACCGCGCCCGCAACACCCTCCGGTAGCGCCGGGCCAGGCCGGGCGAACGCAGCGGCCCATGACGCAGTCGGCACGCCAAATCGGCCGGATGTGCCACATCGCTGCACGCGCTCTGTCTGCCGCGCTCTCGTGCGGCATGCCTCATACAACGACTCCTAAGCGGAAAACGTCACGCATCTCCGGGCTTTTCGCGCCGTTTGCGCCATCGCATGTCGCGTCAAACTCGCCTGCGGCACGGGCGAGCGCTCTCGTGTCGCATGTGCCGCTGATTGTGCATGCGACAATCCTCTCCGCTCTTTCGATGCATCTGCACGTTTCGGATTTTTCTGATTGAAGCGAGCGTGCATGCGTAAACAACATGGCGTGCCACCGACAACGGGTGGCCGGGTCTGCAAACCCGTACTGATGTCTGCGCTGTTGTTTACGCTTGCCCGTCGGCACCGTCCTTAACCGGTGCCGGCGGGCAATCCGTCGGCCGTCTATGGCGGGCGGTGCGTGGGGATCTTCGGATCCACCGGTTCAATGGCGCTACATCATCCCGGTTTGCAGCCACGTACCGTCCGCCACCCCGCCTAACGCGGGTGGCGCTGCTGTGCCTTTGCCACGGAAGCCGACGCCATGACTGCACCGAACGCCCTGCCCTTCAGCGCCCCCGCTGATTCCATCAACGACGACGAAAACCCCTCGCCCGACCTCAGCACCCTGCTCGGCTGCCTCGACCGCATCCGCACGGGCGAAGGCGCCGACGGCCAACCCTGGCCGGAAACGCACCTGACCCTCGGCCGCCGCATGGCCCTGGCCCGTACTGACCGCGCCGCCGCCGGTCTGCTCACCGTGGCCGAAGTGCTGCACGCCGCAGAGCGCTGCCGCGCCGTGGCCACACCCGACCGGCACCTGAGCGAAGGCGTGGTCGATGGCCTGTTCCTGGCCTGCCGCAGCCTAGCCGAACTGGTGTGCCAGGACATCCGGCCGCGCGGATGATCAGCGTCGTTCTCCGCTTCCAGATCGCCAAACACCACCACACCGATTATCAGGTTGCCTATCTGCAGCTGGTCGAGTTGCTGCAGCGCTTCCCCGGCAGCGACACCTGGTACTGCGAAGTAAACGCCCCCGGCCAGGTGCCGCTACGGCTGGATGATGCGGCGGCCGTGGTGCATCGCCTGCGGGTGCGCGCGGAACTGGCGACCGTGCGCACGTTCAGTGCATCGCTGTTGAACCGGCCAACCGGGCAACGCCTGCCCGGGCTAATGAGTGTCAACTACAGCCCGGGCGTCGGCAGCATGACCGTGGTCGTCCACCGACCCGCCGATGTGCAGCCCAACCCCACCCGCTGGATCGCCGGCATCATGCTGGCGGTGCTGGAAAGCGAACTGGGCACCCGCTACGCATTTGCCGACGTCTACGACCGCTTGAACGGGCGATTCCAGAACTACCACGATGCCTGCGCAAGCTACCCCGGCGGCACTGCCTGGGGTGGATGGCGTACGTGCGCAGGGCAGTGAGCGCGGCGGAGCTCCCACAGGCCGCGTTGATTCTGCCCGCGCCGGGGGGATCGATTGTGGTGTCGGTGGATGGGGCGTTCAAGCTGGCCGACAAGAAGCATGTGCGGGTGGCGAACGTGTTGGAGATGCGGATGTATGAGTTGGGGTTGCTGCCGGTGTTCTAACAGTGTGCCGGCCAAGTACAGCCAAGGCAGCTTCACCTACGCCGCCCACCCCGCTCTGCAATCCTTCGGGCTAGACTGCGGGCATTCGGCGTTTGGTGAGCGAGCAATGGACAGCTATCGCGATCAACATCCCCGCGTCTTGCTGCTACTGGCAGGCGTGCTGGCCCTGGCCACTCCCGCAGGTGCGCAGGCGCCACCGCCCCAACGGCCGGAACCTATCCCGCCCGTAACCAACGCCGATGTGCAGCGCGAACAGGACAAGGCGGCCGCGATCGTCGACAGCGTGATCTCAGATGTCCACGGACCCGTTTTAACGTTAAAAGAGGAGCCCCCGCTGAAACCCGGGCCTGCACTCAGCGCGTCCAGGCTTATCGATCAGGTGCATTCACTGGCCCGCGCCTTGCGCCGCTACGCCGACACCGAGCCCGACCGGGTGCAGCGTGCGCTCGGCATTACGCTTCCGTACGACGCCGAAGGGCGGCAACGCGGCACTGCGGGCAAATTCGACGCGGGCACCTACGCGTGGACAGTATCGATGTCCACCACCGTTCCTGTAGCGAGCTCTGTGCGGTTGTCGCTCGACCCACCCACCCTGTGTTTGAGCGTTGATGAACTGAAAGCACCACTGCTGGCCGATCGGTTCAAGATGTATGTACCCACCTTCGGTGACGATGACCGGATCCTGTTCTACAAACCGGTCGAATCGCAGCTGACATTGTATGTGCACATTGCCGTGGATCGTCTGGACAAGCCGACCTGTGGCCGCACCGTAACGTTCGACATTGCTCCCAGCGATGACTGATCCTGCGCAATGCGTTCGTGGTGGCATTTCGCGATACCGAAGTTGCATCACAACTGGGGAGATGGAGTTCTTGCATGCAGATCCTCCGCACAACTTTCATAGTATTGGCGCTTTTTCTGGCATCACGCCCTGCCGGCGCTGTAGCCGATCAGCACGTGGCATCATCGAGCGCCACTGCCCACACGGGTCTGACACCCGCGGAGCTGGGCCGGCGCTTTCTAGCACTGCTGGAACACACAGAGAGCTTCAGTCAGCTGACGGCAGCGTCTGTTCAACGGGCCATGGGTGTCCCCTTCATTGCAGATGCAGATGGCAGCGGGTTCTACACTCTGCTTATGCCTGATGGAGACTGGCAGTACAGCGTGGTCTACAACTTCGACGATGCTCACCCGCAGTACTCGAACATTGCGGTCGATCTGATCAGGTCCCGGGAGACGGCCTACGAAAGCAATGCGCCCTGCGAGCTTGAGCTTCGAAGGTACCAAGCCTCATTGGCGGCCATGGGGTTCGCTGCCGAGCCTCCCGCCTACAACCATTTTGGTCGGATCGCAGCGTTCAACTACACACGGAAGAATCTTCGGGTGCAGATCATTTCGCATCACCTTCCGTCATCCGCCAACCGACCGGAACGCGACTGTGTCAGGACCTTGAGTGCACATGCATTCGGCCCATCACAAGCCGAACCCATGGACGCAAAGTAGCGGCGTCGTTCAAGGGAAGAGAACACATGAAGCTGATTGCCCATCCATCGCTCAACGCCTTGGCCCAGGAATGCCGGGAATGGCTTGAGCATGCTCAAGCAAAGGGCAATGCCAAGCAGGCCGAGACCTCTCTGCTGGCGTACCTGGACACGCCGGGCGAACTGGCCTCGAAGGCGGCCAGCCAGCTGAGTGATCTCGCGCTCTTCTACGATGTACGAAGCTGCGATGCGTTCTTCCGATCCGACACCGGGACACTGGCACAGTCGATCCAGCGCGCCGTTCGCCTGCGCGCCCTGCATTTCCGCTGGCCAACCGCCATCCATGGGAAGCGCCATCCACTGTCGGATTAGGCGCTATGGAAGCCCCCCTCCCCCTCTGGAACTGTGGCCAATGTCACACATACGTCGCTGCACTGCGCACTGACGCAGCGAAACATCGCTTTCGGAGAGAAGTAGAGTAATTTCGCTTCAGGTAACGGAGGAGCCAAGCATGGGCGCAATTAACAGATGTCTGATTGCATCGTTGCTTCTTGTCGCAACCGCATGCAACGCAAACGTCGCCATGAAGGCAAGAACCGAAAGGACGGAATCGAGCATGACAGCGCAAACTGAAATCACTGCCGAGGAGCTGGGCCAGCGTTTTCTAGAAATGATAAAGAACACTAGTGACTTCAGAGAACTGACGCCGGATTACATCCAAGAGGCGATCGGCAGGAAGCTCACTCCCGACATAGACGGAAAATCGGGATTCTACACGCTGAAGCTACCCAGTGGCGATTGGCAGTACAGCGTTACCTACACCTTCGACAGATCCTTCTCCGAAAACTCGAACACCGCATTGACGCTGATGAAGTCAAATGAAGGCGCTGATGAAAGACATCCCCCTTGCGAACTCGAGCTTGATTCTTACAGAGCCTCGATAGAATCCTTTGGCTTCAAGCCAGAACCAATCTCCTACAGCGAGATCGGATGGATCCTGGCCCTCAGGTACACGCGCAACAACGTTCTCGTTCAGATCATTCCGCACCACGTTCCATCTGTAGCGGGCAGACCAGGGCGCGACTGCGTGAACTCGCTGAGCATCCATAAATTCGGAGAGTAAAAGGAATGACATCTCCCAATGCGCAATTGCAAGCCATTCTCGTTGAATACTCAAATCAAGCGGGCGTTTCACCTGAGCAGGCGGCACTGTTGCGCGCAACCATCAGCGGTGATTCTGATCTGACTCAGCGATTCAACGAGCAGGCGGCGACAGGCAACTTGACGGGATTTTCGCACGGCCAGAGCAATCAGGGACAGTTGATCGGGACATACGAAAAGGCGACAGGAGTCGTAACACTTCCCGGCTTGGCATCCGGACCCGGGCTGGATCAAGGGCTAAGAGGCGCCCTGCGGCTGCAGGAAATGAGCATTCGGTTCGCTCATAGCACCTATACGGATTCCGATGGCCAGAACTGCATCGTATCGCAGGACATGGTCTCGAACCTCCAAACGACCATCAATGGGTCGCCGACGCTCGCGAATGAGATGAAGCGCGCTGTAACGACGGTTGACAACAGCAATCGACAGTCCAGAGACAGCGGCGGACCGCATATGCTGCTCGAGCACTTCGCGCCGCTCAGTGGAACCATCGCTGGAGGAACATTTAATCCCGGCAGCAAGACCATGAGCATTCCGCCGAAGACGCTTGATCAGCCGGCGGCAGCATTTCACCACTCCAAAGCAGCTGCGGACCTGACATTCGTTCTGGGCCACGAAACCCAGCACGCTTTTAATCAAGTCGAAGTGGCGGCCGCCTATCGGGATTTTGATAGGTCTGCAAGGCGAATCGCGGAAGACAACAATCCAACCAATGATTACACGGCTCCCATTGAGCAACTGGTAGCTAGCAATCGCCGAGATGAGGCAAAGGCTCAAATTGCCGGATGGAACGCGTTCGTTGACAGCGTTCGCCAGAGAGAGCCTGCCGCCGATCTGACTACGATGATGAATCTGCGCATCAGCCGCACGGGTGATTTCATCGAGAATGATCCGACAAGACCAGGGCACGCCAAGCCGCGCGAGGGATTCAATTTCAATAGCGACGGCACACTGTCCATGACTGAGGAGAATGTCGCCACTCAAGAGCGATATTACTTCAACAAGCCTCCTCTCGGTGCCCAGGGGCTCCCTGCAAGTCAGACCATCGGCAAAGGATTCCACGGTGACTCGGACTACCCAAATTACTATGGAGCTGGCGCCGTCAGCCGCGCCATTGCATATGACCGGACCTATGCGCACCCTGTCGCTGGCGTAGAGCCAAAGATGCAGCTAGACATGCAGCGGCTCAGGCTTGACGAACGCCTACTTGAACGCAATGGAATCACCTTACCCGCAGCGACGGCAGCAACCCCCCAGGAGTATTGGGACACAAGCACCACGCCGCCGACGCGAGGGCTCTTCCAACACACCCGAGACTCGCACGAACACATCTATCCCTCGCCTGAGTTCGACCCAACGCCAGACCAGAGTCAAACGGAGAGCGCGAAGAATATCGACGCTGCACTGTTTGACAAGATTCGGAATGGGGTGCGTGATCTCGACTCGAGCGTTGGAAAATCGTGGGATGAGCACAGCGATCGACTGAGTGCCAGCTTGCTGCTGATGGCCACTGACAAGGGCTTTACAGCGCAGGACGATGTAAGAATTGCGTGCAGCACCGGGAACGATGCGATGAATGGAGGACAGTTTCTCCACCTCTGGCGATGCGGCCACCCCTCCCCCGATCCGGCTGCCCACAGGGCTAGTATGACGATGCAAGATGCACTCTCGTTGCCTGCTGATCAACGCCTGGCTCAGGTACAGGATATGCAGCAGACCAAGGCAGAGGATATCCAGGCCAGCCTGCAGCGCGACGTTGCGGTACTGGACGCCGCTACAGCTCGATCCATGTAGTCAACTGGACAGCCTCGGCTTCAAGAGAGCACATTCCTGTCCCAGACGAGCCGACCTACGCCGAAATGTCCGCGCCAAATCGGAACGGGCGACCTGGAATCCAGGGTAGCGGCGTACGCGTGCACCCGTTATCGGGCGGTCCAACCGCCATCCATCGGGAGTGCCGTACCCGTAATCTGCGCTGCGGCTTCCGAGGCAAGGAACACCACCATGTCCCCCAGCTGCTCCGGCGTCACGAACTGCAGCGAAGGTTGCTTTTCGGCCAGCAGCTCACGGGCCGCGGCTTCCTGATCGGTCCCTTCCCGCTCCGCCAGCGCGGTGATCTGCTGTTCCACCAGTGCCGTGCGTACCCAACCCGGGCAGATGGCGTTGGCGGTGATGCCGGTGCCCGCATTCTCCAGCGCCGTCACCTTGGTAAACCCGACCACGCCGTGCTTGGCCGCCACATAGGCGGACTTGTTCACCGAGCCAACCAGCCCGTGTACCGACGCAATGTTGATGATGCGGCCCGATCCCTGCTGCTTCATGTGCGGCAGCGCCGCCGCCGTTGCATGGAACACCGCCGATAGATTCAGCGCCAGGATCGCTTCCCACTTCTCGACCGGAAATTCCTCGATCGACGCGGTGTGCTGGATGCCAGCGTTGTTCACCAGGATGTCGATGCGACCCATCGTGGCCACGGCACGGGCGATCATTTCCCGTACTGCTTCGCCGCTAGAAAGGTCGGCGCCATCGTGTGCCACTCGCACCCCGAACTCGTTCGACAGGCTGGAGCGGATGCGTTCGATCTCCGTCGCATCGCCGAAGCCATTGAGCACGATGTCGGCCCCCTGCCGCGCCAACGCGGTGGCGATGCCAAGACCGATACCGCTGGTGGAGCCGGTGACTACCGCGACCTTTCCACTGAACATGGGCGAGACTCCTTGGGACGGAGGCACAGTGTAGATCCACGCTCCGCCTAGATGCTCTTCACGCATGCGCATCAGATCCTATCGTTCCGACTACGAAGCAGCCCCCGAAGGCCACCGCCCCTCGCCTGCGTGGCAAATGGCATTTGTCTACGACCGGCTGGCTAGTCCATTGACTCATGCAGAGTCGCGCGCATACTGGATGCAAAGCCTCATTCAGCAGGAAGGATTTGCAGACATGCCCCAGTCCTCCCCGCCGCTTCCCGGAAAGCTTCGCGAAATCCTCAAAGACTATCCGGAGCACATCGAAAGGCTGCAGGAGGCACTCAATCGATCCGCTGAGCGATCCCGGCAAGTTTCGTTGATGCCTTTCGACGATGCGATATCCGCATTGGAAGGAAGGCTGGCTACGTTCATCATCGAAGCACGCGATGAGCTTGCGAGCGCCGAAGCGTCAGGGGATGCCAGAGCGATTGCGGATGCAGCTGAAAAGGAAAGACTGATGCTTAGAGCACGCCTGCAGCGGCAGTGGATAGGGGATGAGTCCATTCAAGCCTATTTTCAGGGGTTCGAGCCTTGAGCGAACATAACTACGAGCAGTCGATGTCGTGATCAGCACGCACTGAGTGGGGTCCCTGTCACACTCTCGCTCTCAGCACCTGGCTTCTGTCTCCTTGGTCACTGGCTGTAGCCTATGGGCCCCACGCATTGGCGCATTTCTCCCACCGAGATGCAATTTGGCACGCCAGCGGGCTCAAGGGTAGGCTATTCGAGACAAAGTCCGATAACGCAGCGACAGGACCGGACCCAACGCATGGAATCGACGTCTACCAATCAGCCCCGGAAAGGCGAGTTCTACCAATTGCAGCCGGATGTTTTCCGAGGTGGCAAGGGGCATGGCGTAGTCTTTGAGAACGAGAACGCACTACTTACCCCACCCAGACTCATTCTGTTGCCCAAGGCCGGGGGTTTCCCACCGCTGCGCGAGACCCCACGCTTGGTCTATCACCCTCGCGAGGGTGTATTTCCCGAGGATCTGGAAGGCGGGATGAGTGGCTATTGGCTGGTCTCCGAGCGCCTGCGGCAGGTGATGGAGGAGGTCGACCCCGACGCATTCGACTTCGCCGAAACCGACTATCGCTTGGCCGACGGTTCAAAGGGGCCCACCTACTACCTCTGCGATGTGGTGCGTACATTGAATGCCTTGGATGAGGAGGCGTCTACACTCGACATCGAGATTAGTGATGAGTTTGAAGCCGGCAAGTATTACGGGCTCACGGGTGATGTCCGGCTGGCGTTCAAGCGTGAGGTTCTGGATTCGGCCCACGTGTTCAGATTGGCGTTCCATGGAGGGGTGTTCTGCGACCGCACATTCAAAGATGCCGTGGAGGCTGCCGGAATCGTCACGCCCAGGAAGTCCAACGGTCTCTGGTTCGAAGACGTTGTGAACCGCTGAACCGGCAGTATCGGCAATAGAGAAAGAACCTGATCATGCCTAACTACCGCACGCATCTTCAGGACCATCACACCATCGAGCAGCAGACGCTCAAGAGCAGTTCACTGCTTGCCAAGCTGCAGAGCGCGGGAAAGCAAGGCCCTCAAGGTGACCACCATGACTCTGACCGCCCCACCGGTACCGGCGAAGCTCCGGGAACTGCTAAAGGACTATCCGGAGCACATCAAACAGCTGCAGGAGGCTCTCATTTCAGTGAGCGACGGGCGACAGAATTACGCCCCTCCGTTTGAGGCTGCTGTCTGGCTGTTGGAAGACTGCGTTACTGCCTTCAAGAGAGAAGCCCGCGCTGAAATAGACGCCGCTGTGGCAGCAAGCGACTCGCAGGCGCTTGAACGAGCCAAAGAGAAAGAACGGCTGATGTCCTTTGCCAGGTCCAGCAACATTGGCCTGGCAGATCTCAGCGAGCTGCACGCCTACTTTGACGCCAACATCAGGTAACGCTGATGCCCTCCGGTGCACTGAACGACAGTAGATCCACCCATGCGTGGATGCTCTCCCCATCGCGCCCCGTCGAAGAAAACGACCAAAAGGACAGCAACCAGCGAGCACAGATCGACTCCAGCAACCGAACAGTCCCTTACCCACGGGCCGCCCTACTTCAACCGCTCCACCAACCGCGGCCCCACCTCCAGCGCCGAAGCCGGGTTCTGGCCAGTAATCAGCTCGAGGCCCACCACCACATGCCCAGTCCACGGCGTGGTATTGCTGCTGAACTTTGCACCTGCCAGCTGCAATGACCTGCCCCCGGTTTCCTGGTCCGATCCTGGCACAGTCTACGGACCCCTTAATGGATGCCAGTAATGCCCATGCCCCCTCCCCCAATCCCTACAGAGCTTCGTGAACTGCTCAAAGACTACCCGGAGCATATCGAGCGATTGCAGCAAGTTCTGAATCGATCAGCAGAACGCTCTCTGGAAGTTTCATTGATGCCATTTGACGACGCAATCAATGCACTGGTGGGCCGACTGGAATCATTCATCATCGAAGCGCGCACCGAGCTCGCGGACGCCAAGGCATCGGGAGACCCGCAGGCAATTGAACGCGCCTCGGAGAAAGAGCGACTGATGTCGTTTGCCCGATCCAGCAACATAGGCATGGCCAATCTCAGCGAGTTGCGCGCCTACTTTGATGCAAACATGGGCTAAGACTGGACCGGCCGGACTTCCCTAGACCCTCACGACCGCAAGGATGATGGACACATGCCCGTTAGAGACCCCGCTTTCTACGACCTGCGCCGCCTGTACTCCGACGAAGACATTGAAAGCCTCGTGCGGCAATACAAGACTCTTTGTAGTGCGGACGAGGCGTGCGCCCAAAGGCATGGCGATGGAGGTATCCGGTCCATTGGGGACTATGAAAATGCAAGACAAGCAGAAGAGGAGAAGAGGGATTTCGAGCAAAAGCATCCACAGCTCGTAGAGATCATCAACAGCAAGAAAGGGCCTGTGAAAGATCCACGGTAAGAAGCCGCCCTACTTCAACCGCTCCACCAACCGCTGCCCCACTTCCAACGCCGAAGCCGGGTTCTGCCCGGTAATAAGCTCGCGGTCCACCACCACATGCCCCGTCCACGGCGTGGTATTGCCGCTGAACCTCGCCCCCGCCCGCTGCAACGCGGTCTGCGGGTAGAACTTCATCTCACCACCGCCCAGCATCGGCTTGGCCTGCTCTTCTTCCTGGTTGCTGATCACCGTCATCTGGTAGCCGCTGTAGATCCACTTCGGCGTGGCCGGCGTTGTACCCGCTTCCAGCTTCGCCACGAAACCCGCCGCATCCGGCAGCGTGGACAGCAGCGCGATCGGCCCATGGCAGACCAGCGCGGTGGTCTTGTTTCGCTGATGGAAATCGGCCAGCAACCGGCCCAGCGCTGGGCTCTTCAACAGGTCCTGCATCGGCGCGTGGCCACCGGGAATGTAGACCGCATCGAAACGCGCGTAGCCCTGCTGCTCCACGCGCGCCAGGCTGAGCACCGGCGAGGCCGTCGGCGAGGTCAGCGCCAGCTTCTCCAGCAGCTCCTTGTGCAGCTTCAGCTGCGCGGCATCGTTGCCGAAGTACGCCGGCGTCACCGAAGACGCATCCACCGTCGGCGCCCGCCCCCGCGGCGTAGCGAAGGTCACCTCGTGGCCCGCGTCCAGCAGCAGCTTGACCGGCTGCATCAGCTCGTTGAGATAGAAGCCGGTGGACAGCACCTTGCCGTCCTTCAGGTCCAGGTGGTTTTCGTCGGACAGCACCACCAGCACATTGGCGGCATGCGCGCCGCTGGCGGCCAGGGTCAGGGCCAGCGCTGCGGCCAGCCGGGTCATCAGGTTCATGGGGAGCTCCTATCGGGGAATCGCGGCCACTTTATTCATCGCCCCAGCGGCGATAAATTGGCCCCATCGCAAAACATCTGTTCCCCGGAGAGCCAAATGAGCCGCAAGTTCGACTACCTGGGCGACGTGGAGGTGTTCTTGGCGGTGGTCGAGCACGGCTCGTTCACCGCCGGCGCCGTGGCGTTGTCCACCACGCCCTCGGTGCTGAGCCGCGCGGTTACCCGCCTGGAAGCACGGCTGGGCCGGCAACTACTGCAGCGGACCACCCGCCGCGTGGGTCTGACCGACGCCGGCCGGCTTTATCTGGAACAGGTGCGCACCGCCTTCGGCCTGCTGGACGACGCCGAGCGCGACGTACAGGGTCAGGACGGTGCACTTGCAGGCCGCGTGCGCCTGAGCGTGCCCACCACCTATGGCCACTACCGGCTGCCGCCCGTGCTGGCGCGCTTTGCGCAGCAGCATCCGCAGGTGCAGGTGGAACTGAACATCACCAACCGCAATGTGGACCTGGTGGCCGAAGGCTTCGACCTGGCCATCCGCCTGGGCCAGCTGCCGGACAGCGGGCTGGTGGGGCGGAAACTGGAAGACGCGCCACTGTTGCTGGTGGCCGCGCCGGACTACCTGCAGCGTCGCGGCACCCCGCAGACGCTGGACGACCTGCAGCAGCACATGTGCCTGCCCTTCGTGATGCCGCGTACTGGGCGGTTGGCGCCTTGGATCTTCCGCGAAGACGGGCGCGACATGGACTGGCTGCCGCGTTCGTCGATTGAGACCTCTGACGATGTGCTGGGCGTGGTGTCGCTGGCCGAACAGGGCATTGGCATCTGCCAGAGTTACGAGTTCATCGTGCGCGATCGGCTGCGGCGTGGGCAGCTGGTGGAGGTGTTGCCGCAACTGCGCGGGCGGTCGCGGCAGTTCTCGGTGATCTATGCGCCGCATCGGCGGCAGTCGGCGGCGGCAAGGGCGATGATTGAGTTGCTGGTGGGGAATGCGGCTGGAGTCTAGGTTAGCGGGTGGCTGACGCTGCCAAGCTCGCTGTAGGTGTTTAGTCAGAGCCGATTTTCGGGCTATGAGGCTGACTGGACGCAGTCTCCGCCAAGGGTAGGCTATGAACGGCTGCGGAGAGGGTGTCGCGTCATACTTTGCGGCGCGGATGCGCGCCACCCACTCGATGCAGATGCTATTGCCAAGCTCTGGCATTCGCTTCCGGACAAAGACGGACGCCCACCACGTTCTGCTAGGCGACGGGAAAATACCACTCTCTGCCATTGATTGCGAAGCCCGACGGACTAAATCATAGAACGCGTTTGCGGATCACCCGCGTCTACGCGCGATCTCGCGGAGCCGCAGGTAACGTGCGTCCTGCGCAAGCTCTGCCACAGCCCCCGCGATCTCGTCCAAGCATTCATTTAACTCCAACGACACCCATTGTTGATCTCGAATCACAACATTCAGCAGCGTCAAAGCGACGCTCGCGAAATCTCTGCACAGGCCCGACTCGTGCAAAAGGTGCAAGAGATAGTCCGGGTGTTCGACCGGTTGCAGCCAGTCCTGCATTGCAGCCACGGCTGCCGGAAACTCTCCACGGGAGGCAATCACCAAGCGCGTCAATGAATCGGCAATGCGCGGCGTGGCCGTGTCGCGAGACTTTGGCCAAACCTGCTGCCAGAATGGTTGCACACGATTTTTCCAGAACTCTTCACGCTGATCGGCTGCGCCTTCAAGTGCTTGCACTAGCGCCTGTGCGGATGCTTCGAGGCCTTCCTGTGGGAGCGCACCAAAGGCAGATCGGAACTCTTCAGCAGTGTATCCATCTGTTGGCCCCAACGCCGCGTATGTCAAGAAGGTCGCAAACTGCCGCCGATGCTCTCCCAGATCGGAATAGTGATTTGCGCTATCGAGGAACTGCGACTTGAAGGCAATCATCAATGGTTGATACAAGCGCGGCGACCAAAGAAATCCTTCCCAAACGGCTTTTGCTTCTATGGGATCTTCCCAACGAAAGAGCGGAAGAAGGTATTGTTCACTCCAGGATCGATCAACTCTAAATAATGCAACCAGCTGTGATCCAAGCAGAACTCTACCGTGGCGAAAGCGCGCTACTTGTACATCGCACATCAAGGTGAAGATTGGCTTTAGACTCCCCGTGAGAAGATCATTGTCATTCGGAGCCTCTTTAAACCACAGATTGATCAAAGCCTGAGTGACCTGTCCGATGGGATGATTGATCGCATCACCGACAGGGTTATGCACCTCTACGCCATCACGTACAAGGCGAGAGCCCGATTCCTCGTCCAGCGGAAGCATCAATACTCGGCGGCAAATGCCAAGCAGGATGTCTTCGTGGCACTTGATGGACTTGGATGCAGCTTCAAGCCACCACGCCACGGCGCGGATAGTTTCCTGAAGCACGGCATCAGACATTGTCGAGACTAGCGGCGCGGCGTAACGCCAAGATCGCGCGACAGTCTCATCTTCTGCCCAAGTCTGCAGGGCCTCACGCCATCGCTCAGCTGGCCACACGCCATCTCTTGCTAAATCGCTCAATGCGAGCAAACTGTGGAAGAAACGCGTGCGGCAAACGTCACGCCACGTGTCTTCGTAAAATGGCCGCCGCTCGGGCATTGGCTTTGCTAGCCACTGCACCAGACCCTGTCGTTTCCGGGGCGCAATGTCGACGTCACGGCTCTCTTGATGGTCCGGGTCGCCGGTGCCGCTCATCCAATGTGAGAATTCATCACGTTCATTGGTGGCCAACCGCCATTGCGGATAAGAAGTGGATAACTCAGCCAGACGTTCCGCCGCAGACGCCCCCAAGGCAAGCCCTGATGAACTGAGTTTAGCCAAATGTAGCCAGACGGAGCGAGCCACCAAGTCCTGCCAACGCCCTGCTTCCAAGTCGTCTCGGTACATATCACGGGGCGGACCAGCCAAAATTGCGGCTTCCAGACGCTCCTGCACGTTACCTTCCAATTGCCGCCCCCTCAGAACAAGCAGCCTAAATACCTCACGCCCCGTATTGGGTGACCACAGCCACCATGCTCCGTCTGCCAGCAGCCAGTCCACCCACTGCTTGGACTGGACGCTCTCTTCTTCGCTTGAGGCGAACAGGGCCAATCTCTTGAACGTTGGGTATGGCAATTCGAACCAGCCTTCGGCGTAGCGGCGCGCGCGCTCGCTATCGGCCGAGCGAACCGCTAGCCAAGCATCGCGCAGCAGTTCGATCAGGCTTACCCAGTCGTGGAAGCCGCGGTTCTGCCAGTGCGGTGTAATGGACGGCAAATCCCAGTATGAGCGGTCGTTACGGTCGTCCGCGTCACCCAATTCGCACGACAAGTCCAATGCATCACGTAAGAGCTGCTGGAAATCCTCAAGCAGCGCCGGCAACGCAGACCGCCAGGACTCGTCGGAAAGGTCGCGCAAAGTCGCGTGCACGTGATCAGCGCCCAACACTAGCTCCCAGTCGACCAACTGTTTGATACGCGTGATCTCTTTGCCCACACTCGAATCATCCTCGCCCCAACGGAACGGTTTCTTCAGAACCAGCATCGGCGCAAGAAGATTTCGCAACTCTAGCCGCATAGTTGTGGTCAACCCATCACGCTTCAGACGACTCTTCCATCGATAAAGATCGCCATTGCGCCAATGTGACTTCAAACGCCCACTAAGCAAGAGCCGCCACAAAGTGCGAATCAATGAGCCGGGAATGGCTTTGGGAGAGTGCAAGCGCATTTCGTCCAATTCAGAGGTCTTGCCATCACTCTCCAGCTTTGCAATGAGATCCAGCTGCTGTTCGATCAACCGCTGCCAACGGTCGTGCAACTGCCCCCCGCGCTCGGCAATCCAGATGATGAGCCTCGGGTCATCGAGATAGCGCACCAGCCAGCGGGCCAACTGGAACATCACATCGTCCCAATCGCTATTACTCAAGCCGCCACCAGCCAACAGCATAGGAGGGGCCCGGTCGTACGCGACGGGCCGGCGTATCAGACTGAATCTCAGCTTGCTGTTTACTTCTGTATGAGGCGGAATGCGGAAGCGCGGCAGATCGCTGAACGTAAAACGATTGTCCGACAGTGGCTCCAGAAGCCAGTCTAGTGGCGGGGCGGGATTGATCTCCGCAAAACGCTTTGCCGGCAAACCGGACTTATCCGATAGTGCCCACAGTGTCCGCCCGACGAAGTCGTCTTGCCGAGTGCTGTCCTGAGGGCGTGCAAAAGCATGCTTGACGATGATGGCTTCTTTCCCTTGAACGCCATCGCGGTAGGTGTCAGCCCAGGCGTGCAAGGTATGGTGCAGCGCCGAATGGGGGTAGCTTCCAGCATAGGTGGAGTAAAGGATAGGCGTGACGCCCTTGGCCTCCCACTCTATCGTTACCCGGCGCTCCTCACCCGGCTTGCAATCCCCCAGCGCCCAGGCTTGCGGAGTGACTTCGCCCAGCATCCTGTCCGCTGCCAGTGCATCCATCATGTAACGCAGCACCGGATCGTTGATGCTATAGCCCACAAAGCAAACTACGTAGTTGCGGAACAGCTCACTTACGAAGCGTGCGGCCCAGCGTTCAGTGAGGTAAGCCAGACCGAAATCGCCGCTGGTGACAACCAAGCGGTTCAATGCGGTGGCGTCC
Organism: Stenotrophomonas sp. B1-1; assembly: GCF_010894375.1. Taxonomy (NCBI): domain Bacteria; kingdom Pseudomonadati; phylum Pseudomonadota; class Gammaproteobacteria; order Lysobacterales; family Lysobacteraceae; genus Stenotrophomonas; species Stenotrophomonas sp. B1-1. Next base: position 104,158 of record NZ_JAAIUZ010000005.1, read on the forward strand.
GCCTTTTCAGGCAGCAATCCATGCAAATAGACGACCCCGTCCCATCGGCTGTTCTTCGGAATTGGCAACATCGGCGCCGCATAGGCCTGAAACGTCTGGCCTGAGCGTTTGGCAGCTGCGTGAAAGATGCGGTCAAAGTTAGTAGTGACCAAGCGGACTGCGCCCTCGCGACAGCGCGCAAGACGTATCAGCGCCGACTGTGTATCAGTTGCACCATTTCGGCGAAGCTTTGGTTTGAGCGCCTCCGCCAATGCTCGACGAACGGCCAGACGTTGTCCAGGCAAGCGCCTTTCGAGCAAATCTAGGGTTGCGTCAAACTGACCTCGGTCGAAGGCCTCACGCTCAATGTCCGAAAGTGCCGTACCGTTCCGCAGATAGATCTGCTCTACCAGCCCCTTGAAACCTGGCAGGCCTGCAGGGTAGGAAATGCCCGCCCCACAGAAGAACACCACCCGGCCGTCTTCGTGCGCCTGCAAGAGCGCGTCCGGGATATCAGGGCCATCGACGATGAACTGCATTCAGAGTCATTCCTTTGGCAAACATATCTCACCCAGAGTCATCGCTCGACTCAGCGGGTCCGATGCAACAGTAAACCGTGCCCCGAAGTAGCGTCGACATCGGCTTGCACTGGAGAAACCTCTTATCCCCGAGAACCATCCTTCGGGCCACCGAGCAAGAGCGTCTGTAGCGGCAAGCCCCGAAGCGCCTTCGCCCTGAACGAATTGTTAGGCGCCAACACGTTGGATTCGCACCATGCTGTACTGGCGAAGCGCGCGCTTGCCGTCAGCTGAGACTAGATTGATCAGATAGTCGTTGGTAGCCAATAGGTCAGCGGCCTGGTCAAGCGATGTTGCAAATACCTTGTTCACTGCGTTGTTGGTTGGAGAGTCAGACGAAGAAGCGCGCTTGCGATTAAGCACATAGCGACCACATGAGTCCGGTTTTGCGATGAATGCCTTCCCAGCTGCCTCACCGCGCGTACCAATAGCAATAATACTAACTACGATTCCAGTCACGAAAATCACCTTTCTTGATACCGGATGCAAGAGTTAAGCCCCCCCTCGAAGGGGCTTCAGCTGCAGATTTTCTCTTGCCAGAATAGCGTTTAATCAAATGAAATGGATAGTCTTTGAGCTTCGCGACTACTTCTCCGGAGAGCGCCATAGTAAGGAGGGAGATTAGCATCTCACTCATGCCCCCCCCCGCGCTCCGAGCTTTCTCTTTAGCTGATAATTGTTTTTTTCGACAATAGGCCCGACCGTTAAACTCGGTCAGCCAACAAACAACAAGGGCGCCTCTCGGCGCCCTTGTTCTCTCAACTCACTCCCACTCAATAGTAGCCGGCGGCTTCCCCGAGATGTCATAGACAACCCGCGACACCCCCCGCAACTCATTGATGATCCGGTTGCTCACCGTCCCCAGGAATTCATACGGCAGATGCGCCCAATGCGCGGTCATGAAATCAATCGTCTCAACCGCACGCAGCGCAATCACCCACTCATAAGCCCGCGCATCGCCCACCACACCCACCGACTTCACCGGCAGGAACACGGCAAACGCCTGGCTGGTCTTGTCGTACAGATCGGCCTTGCGCAGCTCATCAATGAAGATGGCATCGGCCTTGGCCAGCAGTTCGGCGTACTCACGCTTCACTTCGCCCAGGATACGCACGCCCAGGCCCGGGCCCGGGAACGGGTGGCGGTAGACCATGGTGCGCGGCAGGCCCAGCTCAACGCCCAAGCGGCGCACTTCGTCCTTGAACAGCTCGCGCAGCGGCTCCACCAGGCCCAGCTTCATGTGCTCCGGCAGGCCGCCCACGTTGTGGTGGCTCTTGATCACGTGCGCCTTGCCGGTCTTGCTGCCGGCCGACTCGATCACGTCCGGGTAGATGGTGCCCTGCGCCAGCCACTTGGCGTTCTTCAGCTTGTTCGACTCTTCGTCGAAGATCTCAACGAACAGGTTGCCGATGATCTTGCGCTTGGCTTCCGGGTCGCTCACGCCTTCAAGCGCGGCGAAGTAACGGTCGGCGGCGTTCACGCGCACCACCTTCACGCCCATGTGCTCGGCGAACATCGCCATCACCTGGTCGCCTTCCTGCCAACGCAGCAGGCCGGTATCCACGAATACGCAGGTCAGCTTCTCGCCAATGGCCTTGTGCAGCAGCGCGGCCACCACGGACGAATCGACGCCGCCGGACAGGCCCAGGATCACTTCGTCATCGCCCACCTGTTCGCGCACGCGGGCGATCTGGTCGTCGATGATGTTGGCCGCGGTCCACAGGGTCTGGCAACCGCACACATCCACCACGAAGCGGCGCAGCAGCGCCTGGCCCTGCAGGGTGTGGGTCACTTCCGGGTGGAACTGCACGCCGTACCAGCGCTTTTCTTCGTTTGCCATGGCGGCCACCGGAATGCGGTCGGTGGTGGCGGTGATGGTGAAGCCCGGCGGCGCGACGGAAACGTGGTCGCCGTGGCTCATCCAGACATTCAGCTTCGGCTCGCCGCCGTGGTCGCTCAGGCCCTTGAACAGCGCATCGGGGTTGATCACGTTCACTTCGGCGTGGCCGAATTCGCGCTGGTCAGCGGCTTCGGTAGCGCCGCCCAGCTGCGCGGCCAGGGTCTGCATGCCGTAGCAGATGCCGAAGATCGGCAGGCCGCTGTCGAACACTTCCTGCGGCGCGGCCGGGGCGCCCGGCAGCGTGGTCGATTCCGGGCCACCGGACAGGATGATGCCCTTGGCGCCAAACGCCGCGATCTCGGCCGGGTTGTGGTCCCAGGCCCAGATTTCGCAGTAGACGCCCAGCTCGCGGATGCGGCGGGCGATCAGCTGCGTGTACTGCGCGCCGAAATCGAGGATCAGGATCTTGTCGTTATGGATGTTGGTCATGGCGCCCTGGCAATGCAGTAGGGAAAACGAAGCTTCAAATAATTTGCTGCGGCAGATGGAAAAAGAGGAACGGGAATCAGCTTCCTCGTTCCTCTTTGCCCGGCCCGCGTCAGGCGCGGTAGTTCGGCGGTTCCTTGGTGATCGTCACGTCGTGGACGTGGCTCTCACGCTGGCCGGCGCCGCTGATCTTCACGAACTTCGGCTTGGTGCGCATGTCGTCGATGGTCGCGCAGCCCACGTAGCCCATGGTGGCGCGCAGGCCGCCCATCAGCTGGTGGATGATGCCCCCCACCGGGCCGCGGTACGGCACGCGGCCTTCGATGCCTTCGGGCACCAGCTTGTCGGCACTGGAAGCGTCCTGGAAGTAGCGGTCCTTCGACCCCTTTTCCATGGCGGCCAGCGAACCCATGCCGCGGTAGCTCTTGTACGAACGGCCCTGGTACAGCTCGGTCTCGCCCGGCGATTCCTCGGTACCGGCCAGCAGGCCACCGACCATGATGGTCGAGGCACCGGCGGCCAGCGCCTTGCCGATGTCACCCGAGTAACGGATGCCACCGTCGGCGATGAGCGGGATGCGGTCCTGCAGGGCTTCGGCCACCAGGTCGATGGCGGTCACCTGCGGCACGCCCACGCCGGCAACCACGCGCGTGGTGCAGATCGAGCCCGGGCCGATGCCCACCTTCACCGCGTCCGCGCCGCTGTCCAGCAGCGCCAGTGCGGCTTCGCCGGTGCAGATGTTGCCACCGATGACCTGCACGTGCGGGAAGTTCTTCTTCACCCAGGCAACGCGGTCCAGCACGCCCTGCGAGTGGCCGTGCGCGGTATCGACCACGATCACGTCCACGCCGGCGGCGACCAGCGCTTCCACGCGGCGATCGGTATCGCCACCCACGCCGACGGCAGCGCCGACCAGCAGGCGGGTCGACAGATCCTTGGCAGCGTTGGGGAAGTCGGTGTTCTTCTGGATGTCCTTCACGGTGATCAGGCCACGCAGGGCGAAATCATCGTTGACCACCAGCACCTTTTCGATGCGGTTGCGGTGCAGCAGCTGCAGCACTTCATCGCTGGCGGCGCCTTCCTTCACCGTAACCAGGCGATCCTTCTTGGTCATGATGTGGCGGACCGGATCGTCCAGCTCGGTTTCAAAGCGCATATCGCGGTGGGTCACGATACCGGCCAGCAGGCCGTCGCTGCCCACCACCGGCACGCCGGAGATGTTGTGCGCCTGGGTCAGGGCCAGCACGTCGCGGATGGTGGTTTCCGGGCCGACGGTGATCGGGTCGCGGATGACGCCGGCCTCGAACTTCTTGACCTTGGCCACTTCCGCGGCCTGCTGTTCCAGGCTGAGATTCTTGTGGATGATGCCCATGCCGCCGAGCTGGGCCATGGCGATGGCCAGGCGGGCTTCGGTGACGGTATCCATGGCTGCAGACAGGATCGGAAGCTTCAGCTTCAGGTCGCGAGTCAACCGCGTTTCGAGGTTGACGTCCTTGGGCAGGATGGTCGAATGAGCGGGGACGAGCGAGACGTCGTCGTAAGTGAGTGCTTCAGCCTGGATGCGCAGCATCGGCATACCCGAGATGTGGGGAAGCGCGACATTTTACCCCTTTTTCACGCCCGATGGGAGGGGGTGGATGCGACGCAGTGTCGCGCGGGCGACGATCGGTTCAGGGGGCTGGAACCGGCTCTCAGGGCCTGGAACCTGCCCTTGGTGGGTGCGGACCGTTGGTCCGCACTGAAACCGCCTGGGTCCTGAAACCGCCTCTGGTAGGTGCCAACCTTGGTTGGCACAAACCGGCAGAGGCCCCTACCCCATCTGGGGTCCGGGCGCCGGACAAATCGTGCCAACCAAGGTTGGCACCTACCCAGAGCGGGCCATTCGCATGTCTCTGGTGGGTGCAGACCGTTGGTCCGCACTGAAACCGCCCGGGTCCTGAAACCGCCTTTGGTAGGTGCCAACCTTGGTTGGCACAAACCGGCAGATGCCCTCACCCCATCTGGGGTCCGGGCGCCGGACGGAACGTGCCAACCAAGGTTGGCACCTACCCAGAGCGGGACATTCGCATGTCTTTGGTGGGTGCGGACCGTTGGTCCGCACTGAAACCGTCTGTGGCCTGAAACCGCCTTTGGTAGGTGCCAACCTTGGTTGGCACAAACCGGCAGACGCCCTCACCCCATCTCGGGTCCAAATGCCGGACAGATCGTGGCAACCAAGGTTGGCACCTACCAGGAGCGGGACATCGGCATGTCTCTGGCATCGTGCCGACCAACGGTCGGCACCCACCAACGGCGGATATCCCCAACCGCAGGTCAGCTCGAGGCTTCCGCCGCTTCCAACGTGTTCTGCATCAACGTGGCCACGGTCATCGGGCCCACGCCACCCGGCACCGGGGTGATCCAGCTCGCGCGCTCGGCGGCGGCTTCAAACCCGACGTCACCCACCAACCGGCCGTCATCCAACCGGTTGATGCCCACGTCGATCACCACAGCGCCCGGCTTCACCCATTCGCCCGGCACGATGCCCGGGCGGCCCACGGCCACCACCAGGATGTCGGCGTTGCGCACGGCCTGTTCCAGCACGTCCTTGGGGGTGAACTTGTGGCAGCTGGTGACGGTGCAGCCGGCAATCAGCAGCTCCAGGCCCATCGGCCGGCCCACGTGGTTGCTTACGCCCACGATGGTGGCGTTGCGGCCGCGCACCGGCTGGTCGGTGTGGCCCAGCAGCGTGGTGATGCCGCGCGGGGTGCAGGGGCGCAGGCCGAATTCACGCAGGGCCAGATGGCCGACGTTTTCCGGGTGGAAGCCGTCCACGTCCTTGCGCGGGTCGATGCGCTGGATCAGCCGGCGGGCATCCGGAATGCCCGGCAGCGGCAGCTGGATCAGGATGCCGTTGATCTTCGGGTCGGCATTCAGCTGGTCAATCAGGTCCAGCAGCTCGGCCTCGGTGGTGCCGGCCGGCAGATCGTAGTCGTAGGCTTCAATGCCGACCTTCTCCGCCGCACGGCGCTTGTTGCGCACGTACACGGTCGAGGCCGGGTCACCGCCCACCAGCACCACGGCCAGGCCCGGGCGGCTGCCGCCGGCGGCGACGCGGGCGTCAACGCGCACCTTCAGGCTGTCGAGCAGATCCTCGGCAATACGGCGGCCATCGAGGATGCGGGCAGGAGGCGTTGCGACGGAATCGTTCATCGAATGCGGGGGCAGGCGGCGGCGGGGACGCTATTGTCCCTGATTCAGGCCCCCTCGCCCACCGCAGCATGCGGCCAGGAAGGGGTCGGATCCCTTTGCCACAGGCAAAGGGCTCTGACCCCGCAAGCTGCGGAGCCTACGAGGCCTGGGGTCAGAGCCCTTTCCGCTGGAAAGGGATCTGCCCCCCGGGGCGCATGGGATCGGATCCCTTTGCCGCAGGCAAAGGGCTCTGACCCCTCCCCCCTCACTCCTCTTCTTCTTCCGGCACCTGGTCGGCATTCAACGTGCGCGCCTTGCGCTTGGGTGCGGTGAACGGCGTCGGGGTCGGCACGCCTGGCAGTGCGCTGCCGAACACCATGTGCGCACCGGCACGCAGGCTGCCGCCGGCCATTTCCAGTTCGAAACGCTCGGCGTCGCGCTCGCGGATCTGCTGGGCGATTTCCTGGGCATCTTCTTCTTCGGCACCCAGTTCCATCAGCGCGGCCTGGCCGAACAGCAAGGCCGATTCGAAGGTCTCGCGAATCTGGAAATCGACGCCGGCATGGATCAACCGCAGCGAGTGCTCGCGGTCGAACGAGCGCACCAGCAGCTTGGCCTGCGGGAATTCGTGCGCCACCAATTCCACGATGCGGTCGGCGTCTTCGGCATTGTTCACGCATACCGCAATGGCACGCGCGGTGGCCGCGCCGGAGGCGTGCAGCACGTCAAGACGCGTGCCGTCGCCGTAATAGATCTTGAAACCGAAGCGCTCGGCGTTGTGGATCATGTCCACGTCGTTGTCGATGATGGTCACGTCCACGTCCCGCGCCAGCAGCGACTGGCTGGCGACCTGGCCGAAGCGGCCGAAGCCGATCAGCAGCACGCTGCCGGACAGGCCATCGGCGGTGTCCACCCCTTCCAGGCTGACTTCCGGCTTGGGCGCCACGTGCTTGTAGACCAGCACCACCAGCGGGGTCAGTGCCATCGACAGCACCACCACGGCGGTGAAGTTGGCATTGATGTCCATGTTGATGACGCCGGCGCTGGCGGCGGCACTGAACAGCACGAAGGCGAACTCGCCGCCCTGCGCCATCAGCACGCCACGGTCCAGCGCCTGCGCGTGGTCGCTGCCCATCAGGCGCGCCACCGCGTAGATGCACAGGGCCTTGGCGGCCATCAGCGCCAGCACCAGGCCGACGATCAGCGGCCAGTTGCCGGCCACCACGCCCAGGTCCAGCGCCATGCCCACGCTCAGGAAGAACAGGCCCAGCAGGATGCCGCGGAACGGTTCGATGTCCGCTTCGATCTGGTGGCGGAAGGTCGATTCGCTCAGCAGCACGCCGGCCAGGAACGCGCCCATCGCCATCGACAAGCCCGACAGCTGCATCAGCAGCGCCGCGCCCAGCACCACCAGCAGCGCGGCGGCGGTCATCACTTCGCGCGCCTTGGCTTCGGCCAGCAGGCGGAACAGCGGGTTCAGCAGGAAGCGACCGACCAGCACCAGGCCGATGATGGCGCCGGCGCCGATGGCCACCGACAACCAGCGCGAGCCCTCACCATCGGCACTGCCGGCGCTGGGCGCCATCCACGCCACCAGGGCCAGCAGCGGAACGATCAAGAGGTCTTCGAACAGCAGGATGGAAACGATCTTCTGCCCCGACGGCAGCGCGATGTCGCCGCGCTCGGCCAGCAGCTGCATGACCACCGCGGTGGAGGTCAGCACGAAACCAGTGGCGCCGATGAAAGCGACCTGCCAGGGCAGCCCGAACAGCTTGGCGATGCTGGTCAGCACCAGCGCGCAGGTGACGATCTGCAGCGTGCCCAGCCCGAAGATTTCCTTGCGCAGGCTCCACAGGTGCGAGGGCCGCATTTCTAGGCCGATGACGAACAGGAACATCACCACGCCCAGTTCGGCGGTGTGCAGGATCGCCTGCGGGTCGGAGAACCACCCGAGCCCGAACGGGCCGATGGCCAGGCCGGCGGTGAAATAGCCCAGTACCGAGCCCAGGCCCAGCCTGCGGAACAGCGGCACCATGACCACCGCTGCGCCCAACAGGGCGACGACCTTGACCAGTTCGCTGGTCGCTGCTTCTACCGCCATGCGGTGTGTTCCCCAGATGCGTTGATGGGGTCAACGATAGGGGAAGTTGGTGGACGGCAATAGCATGTGCGTTGCGTTTGATTGTGCCGAAAACGGAACGATGGCGGAAACAATACCCATCATCGTTCCATTGTCGAGTCGAGCCATGCTCGACTGCTCTGCGCGGTGGGCCAAAGGCAGTCGAGCATGGCTCGACTCTACAGTCACCCGCCCCGGCAGAACGCGGCGTAATCGATATACCCCGGGAACACTGCGCCCGGCGCGCACACCGGGCACGTCGGGTCCGGCGCAATGCGGCTTTCCCGGAACCGCAGGCCCAGCGCATCGAACCGCAGCAACCGCCCGACCAGCGGCTCGCCAATGCCCAGCAGCAGCTTCAGCACCTCGGTGGCCTGCAGCACCCCGGCCAGGCCGGGCAGCACGCCCAGCACACCGGCCTCGGCACAGTTCGGCGCGAACTCCGGCGGTGGCGGTTCCGGGAACAGGCAGCGATAGCACGGCGCCACGCCACGCTGGCGGCCGGCGTCAAACACGCTTACCTGGCCGTCGAAGCGCTCGATGGCCGCATACACCAGCGGCACCGCGTGCTTGATGCAGGCATCGTTGAGCAGATAGCGCAGCGGGAAGTTGTCCGATCCATCCAACACCACGTCCACGCCCTGCAGTAGGCGATCGATGTTTTCGGACGTGACCCGCTCGCGCACGGCCTCCACGTCGATGCTCGGGTTCAGCGCCAGCAGACGCTCGCGCGCCGATTCCACTTTGGCTTGGCCGACGCTGGCTTCGGTATGCACGATCTGCCGCTGCAGGTTGCTGCGCTCCACGTGATCGTGGTCGACCAGGCGCAGATGCCCTACCCCGGCCGCCGCCAGATAGAAGCTGGCCGGTGCGCCCAGACCGCCGGCGCCGAGCACCAGCACGCGCGCCTGCTGCAGGCGACGCTGGCCGGCGTCGCCCACCTGCGGCAGCAGCAGGTGGCGCGAATAGCGGTCGTAGAAATCTTGATCAGCCGCGGAGAGCAACGGTTGCACCAGCGGCAACGCCTGTTCGCGCCAGGCCACGGTGCCGCCCGTCACGGAAGCGATGTTCGAATAGCCCGCCGCGATCAGCGCCTGGGCCGCATCGGCCGAACGCTTGCCGGTCTGGCAGATCAGCAGGATTTCCTGATTTGGCGCGGGCAGGTGTGCGGCCGGCTCGGCCAGCAGATCATCCTTGGCCACGCCACGCGCGCCCTCGGCCATGCCACCGGCACGTTCGTGCGCGTTGCGCACATCGATCAGCACCGCGCCATGGGCCAGGCGCGCGTGCGCCTGCTGCGGGGAACGCTCGGGAATGCTCATGGCGGCATTATCGCGCAGACCCCAGCGCGGTACAGTCGACCGTTGGTCGACTGCTTTCCGCCAAATGCCAGAACCCCGCGCTGCGCGCGGCAGTCGACTGACAGTCGACTCTACCCCGGTCTGCTTTTCCCGTCGGCTTCCGCACCCGGCTCCACCCCGTCGCGGCGTTCAAACAAAAAGGCGGCCCTGCGGCCGCCTTTTCATGGATTACTTGCCCTTCACGTGCTTCATCAAGCGCCGCTTGGCCTTGACCTGCCGCTCGGTGAGGACGTTCTTCTTGCCCTCGTACGGGTTGGTACCCTCGCGGAAGATGAAGCTCACCGGGGTGCCGATCAGCTTGAAGCGCTTGCGGAAGAAGTTTTCCAGATAGCGCTTGTACGATTCCTGCAGCTCCTTCAGGCGCGTACCGTGCACGATGAAGGTGGGCGGGTTGGAACCGGCCGGGTGCACGTAACGCAGCTTGGAGACATGGCCGCGGATGGTCGGCGGCGGGTTGGTCTCGTACGCCACTTCCAGCGCCTTGTTCACTTCGCTGGTGGTGAAGGTCTTGTTCGCCGATTCGTGCGCGCGGTGCACGGCGCGGAACAGTTCGCGCAGGCCCGAGCCATGCTTGGCCGAGATGCGCACCGATTCAGCCCACGGCACGAAGCCCAGCTTCAGCGACAGCAGGGTTTCGGCCTGCTCGCGCTGGTACTCGGTCAGGCCATCCCACTTGTTGATGGCGATCACCAGCGCACGGCCGGCATCAAGCACAGCGCCCAGCACGGTGGCGTCCTGGTCGGTCACGCCTTCGGTGGCGTCCAGCATCAGCACGGCCACCTGGCACTGCTCGATGGACTGCATGGTCTTGACCACCGAGAACTTCTCGACCACCTCGTCCACGCGCGAACGACGGCGCAGGCCAGCGGTATCGATCAGGCGATACTCGCGGCCGTCACGCTCCAGGTCCACCGCGATCGAATCGCGGGTGGTGCCCGGCACGTCCGAGGCGATCATGCGCTCTTCGCCCAGGATGCGGTTCACCAGGGTCGACTTGCCCACGTTGGGGCGGCCGACGAAGGCGATGCGGATGCGGTTCGGGTCGTTGTCCAGCTCTTCGCCGCTGCCTTCTTCGGGCAGGCGCTGGATCACTTCGTCCAGCAGGTCGTCCAGACCCTGGCGATGGGCGGCCGATACGGTCAGCATTTCGCCGAAGCCATAGCGGGCGAATTCCGAACGCACATTGTCCTCGTCGGTGCCGTCGATCTTGTTGATCAGCAGCAGCGTCGGGCGCGAGAGCTTGCGCAGCCAGGCCAGGATCTCATCGTCCATGGCCGAGGTACCCTCACGGGCATCCACCACGAACAGGATCAGATCGGCTTCGGCCGCGGCGGCACGGGCCTGGCGCGTGGTCGCGCCAGCCAGGCCTTCTTCTTCTTCGGCAATACCGCCGGTGTCGACCACCAGGAAGTGGTTGTCTTCATCCAGGCGGCACACGCCGTAGTTGCGATCGCGGGTGACGCCGGGCTGGTCATGGACCAGGGCGTCACGGGTGCGGGTCAACGCATTGAAAATGGTTGACTTGCCGACATTCGGCCGTCCAACCAGGGCGACCAAAGGCAGCATCGCGATTACTCCGTATTAATTTGCCAACCGGAAGGCGGTCAGCTTGCCATCAACGTTCTGCACCAGCAGCAATCCGTCGGCCACGATTGGCTGGGCCAGCAGGGCGTCACCGCCGCTCTTGGCCCGCGCCGCCAGTGCGCCATCGGACGTCTGCAGCCAGTGCAGGTATCCCTTGTAGTCACCCACCACCACGTAATCGCCCTGCAGGGCCGGGCCGGTGAGCGAGCGACGGGCCAGTGCGGTCTGCGACCACATGGCAGCGCCACTGGTCTTGTCCAGGCCGAACACCCCGCCCTTGTTGTCGGTTACGAACACATTGCCCGAAGACACCGCCACGCCACCGGCACCGCCGTGGTCACGCGCCCACAGCGGGCGACCGGTCGGGCCTTCGATGGCCATGGTCTGGTTCTTGAAGCTGCTGACGAACAGCGTGTTGCCTTCCAGCACCGGGGCGCCGTCGACGTCGGCCATGCGCTCCAGCTCGGTACGGCCTTCGCCGCTGGCCAGGCTCTGGTCCCACAGGGTGCGGCCGTCCTGCATGGCCAGCGCGGACACGGCGCCGTCATCCTTGCCGATGAACAGCACGCCCGGGCCGGTGACCACCGGCGCGTTGCCGCGCACGGTCAGGGCCGGCAGTTCGCTGGGGTTGAACCACTTCTGGGTGCCGTTGCCGGCATCGAAGGCGGTGACCCGGCCATCGTTGCTGCGCACGAACACCAGGCCGTTGGCCACGGCCGGGGCGGCGATGACTTCGTTGGGCACGCGGGCGCGCCACTTTTCGCTGCCATCGTTGATGTCCAGGGCAATGACCTGGCCGTCCAGCGTGCCGATCACCACCAGGTTCTCACCCACGCCGGGGCCGCCGGACAGGCGCAGCTTCGGCTTCTTCTTTTCCTTGGTCGGTTCCCAGGTCCAGACCTTCTTGCCGGTCTGCAGGTCGATGGCATGCACGCCGCCGGTAATGGCCGCGGCGAACACGTGGCCATTGGCCACCACCGGGCCCTGGCGCACGCCAATGCGCTGCTCGCCCTTGCCCAGGTTCACCGACCAGGCCTTGTTGACCTTCACGGTCGGCTCGAACTTCACCAGCTCGGCCGGTTCCTGCGCCTTCTTGGCGGCGGCATCCTTACCGGCGAACCAGCCCTTCATGGTGCTGCAGCCGGACAGCGCCATACCGAGCAGCAGCACGGAAGCGACGCGCGTGATCATGACCTTCTGACTCATCAAACCGACTCCGCAGGGGCGGCGACGGTGCCGCCAGCGTCCATAACCTTGGTTTCCAGCAGGCGCCGCTGCGGCGCTGCCACGTCCAGCGTTTTCAGCGCCTTCTCATACTGTTCGCGCGCGGCATCGCGCTTGCCCTGGGCCAGCAGCGCATCGCCGTGGATTTCCAGGCTGCAGCTGTCGGTGGCACTGCCCAGCAGCTTGATGGCCTCATCGCTCTTGCCGGTAGCCACCAGCAGGCGCGCCACGCGCTGGTCGACCACGCGCTGCAGGTCGCCTTCAACCTTGACCGCGCGCAGGGTGGCCAGCGCTTCTTCGTTCTTGCCCGCGTCTACCTGGGCCTTGGCCAGCTGCAGGGCGGCCAGATCGCCGTAGATGCTGGACGGGCCAGCCTCCAGCGCCTTCACCGCCTTGGCGGCGTCGTCCAGCTTGTTCTGTTCCAGGCCGACCAGGGCTTTCTGGTATTCGACATTGGCCGTGGCCAGCTTGCCGCCCTGTTGCTGCTGCCACCACTGCCAGCCGGCAATGGCACCGATGGCGATGACTACGCCACCGATGATGCTGGCGCCATTGCTCCGCAGCCAGCTGCGGACGCGTTCACTTTGTTCGTGCTCGTCGAGCAGATCGTCGATCGCCATGCGTACTCTCGCCCCGCCCATCGGGAGGGACCATTGGGATTATCGAAGGTGGTGAAACCGCGTCTCAGTGTGAAACCGGGACAACGGAGCCTTCAGAGGATACCTGAAAGCGGGCCACGTTGGCTCGCTGGTAGGGGCTCAGATCGACGATAGCGCCGTTCTGCTGAACCTGCACCGCCGAGGCATTGCCCAGGGTGACGCGGGTTACCTGGCCGGGGGTGAAGCTGCGGCGCTCGCCGGCCTTGATCAGGGCCTTCTCGACCGTGCCGCCATCGGGGCCGGCAATATCCACCCAGCTGTCGCCACTGAACTGCATGTCCAGGTTTGCGGCGGCCGGCGCAGCGGCCGGGGCCGGGCGCGGCACCGGGGTGAGCGAGGCCACGTACGGCGCGGCCGGCTTGGCAGCCGGGGCGGCCACCGGCGCGCTGGCCACGGCGGCATCGCTGCCTGCCACCGGCGGGGTGACCGGCACGGCGGCCGGGATGGCATCCAGCGAGGCGGTGCTGGGCGCCGACGGGGTGCCATCGAAGTGGCCGCGGGTGGCGAACCACACCGGCACCGCCAGCACGGCGGTAATGCCGACGTACAGCGCACGGCGGCCGAGGTTTTCGGCAATGCGGCGCGCACGCGGGGTATGGGTATGGCTGACCAGGGTGGGCGGTACCACCGGCCCCACCTGGGCCTGTTCCAGCAGCTGGCTGATATCCACGTTCAGCAGGCGCGCATAGCTGCGCAGCTGGCCGCGCACGAACACCGGCGCACCCAGCTTCTGCCACTGCTCTTCTTCCAGGGACTTCACCACCTGGACGGGCATGCGCAGGCGCGTGCCAACGTCTTCAAGGGTCAGCCCGGCCGCCTCGCGGGCCTGGCGCAGGCGGGTGCCGCAGCCGGCCGCAGTATCGAGAGCGCTCACAGTCTGGTCATCAATCACAATGCATCAACCCTGGAGTTTAGGAGCCCGCATCCTGCGGAAATTCCTGTCGAATGCGCTGCAGATAACGATCAGATGCCGCCTGATCGCCCAGTCGCGCTTCGATGTCAGACGCAAGTTGTAACACGGAACGCGTGGCCGGTGCAGCCGCAATCCTACGTTCGGCGAAGGCCCGCGCGGCCATGTACTGGCCCTGGCGGAAGCTGAGCTGGGCCATCGCTTCCAGCGCCACCGGGTTCTGCGGTGCATGCTGCAGCGAGGTCCGCAGGTCGCGTTCGGCACGCTCGACCTGGCCGGCATCGAGCGCACAGCCCCCGGCGTTGGCCAGTGCCGCGGCGGGGGTGGCATAGCCCGGCGCCTGCAGGGCGCGGTCGAACCAGACCAGCGATTCGGCGGCCTGGCCGTGCTGGCACAGCCAGGCGGCGTAGTTGTTCAGCACATCGCCGCGCTGCGGGGCCAGTTCGGCGGCGCGGCGGAAGCCCTCACCGGCCTGCTGCTGACGGCCACGGCGGTCGTCCACCCCGGCCTGCAGCATCAGCGCATCCACGCCGTTGGGCTGGATCTTCAGCGCCTGCCGGGTCTTGCGCTCGGCCTCATCAAGGTTGCCGACCTGCAGGTCACGGGCGGCCAGCGCCAGCATGTCGTCGTACTTGAACTGCTGGCGCACGTTGGGGTCGTCGCGCACGGTGTGCACCGGGGCCACGCCGCCGGGGCCGATGGGAATTTCAGAAGTGGTGGTACAGCCGCTGGCAGCCACTGCCAGCATGCCTGCGAACAGGGCCGGCAACCGGCGGTCAGGCCGCTGCATCACTCCCCTTCCCTGCCTGCAGCGTCTTGTTGAACTCTGCCTGGCGGCGCGTGCGGTCCATCACCTGGCCCTTCAACTGGCCACAGGCCGCGTCGATGTCGTCGCCACGGGTGCGGCGGACCATGGTCAGCACGTTGCTGTCCAGCAGGATCTTCTGGAAGGCGCGGATATGCGCTTCTTCGGAACGCTCGTAGCGGGTGCCCGGGAACGGGTTGAACGGAATCAGGTTGACCTTGCCCGAGTCCCTGGCCTGCACCGCGTTGTCGAACTGGTGCATCAGGCGGGCCAGCTCGCGCGCATGCTCGGGCTTGTCGTTGATGCCCTTCATCAGGGTGTACTCGAAGGTGACCGACTCGCGGCGCTTGTTGGCGCGCAGGTAGCGGGCGCACGAGGCCATCAGATCGGCGATCGGGTACTTCTTGTTCAGCGGCACCAGCGTTTCGCGCAGCGCGTCATTCGGCGCATGCAGGGAAACGGCCAGCGACACGTCGCTTTCGGCGGACAGGCGATCGATCTGCGGGACCAGCCCGGAGGTCGAAAGCGTCACGCGCTTGTTGGCCAGGCCGTAGCCCAGGTCGTCGCGCATCACGCTCATGGCGCGCACGACGTTGTCGAAATTCATCAACGGCTCGCCCATGCCCATCATCACCACGTTGGTGAGGCGGCGCATCTGGTGCGGCACGTTGCCCAGGTGGCGCGCCGCCACCCACACCTGGCCGATGATCTCGGCGGTGGTCAGGTTGCGGTTGAAGCCCTGGGTCGCGGTGGAGCAGAACGTGCAGTTCAGGCCGCAACCGACCTGCGAGGACACGCACAGCGTGCCGCGGGTCTTGTCGGGGATGTACACGGTCTCGATGGCGTTCTTGCCATCCACGCCCATCGCCAGCAGCCACTTGTGGGTGCCGTCGGCGGAGGGCTTGTCGAACACGATGTTGGGAACAACGACCTCGGCATGGGCCTGCAGCTTGGCGCGCAAGACCTTGCCGAGATCGGTCATTTCATCGAAATCGGTGACGTAGCGATGGTGGATCCACTTCATCACCTGATGGGCACGGAATTTCTTTTCGCCGAGTTTTTCGACGAAAAACTGTTCCAGGCCCGCGCGATCGAGGTCGAGCAGGTTCTGCTTGCCAGCCGTGGGTGCCGACTTCGGCAGCGGCTGGATGGCGGGGGACTGTACGACCTCGTTCACGGCATCACTCTCAGCGCGAAACGACTTCGGTGGCGGCGAAGAAGTAGGCCACTTCAATGGCGGCGTTCTCGACCGAGTCCGAGCCGTGGGCGGCGTTGGCATCGATGGAATCGGCGAAGTCGGCGCGGATGGTGCCCGGCGCAGCGTCCTTCGGGTTGGTGGCGCCCAGCAGGTCGCGGTGGGCCAGGACGGCGTTCTCGCCTTCCAGGGCCTGGATCATCACCGGGCCGGAGATCATGAACTCGACCAGCGCGTTGAAGAACGGACGCTCGCGGTGCACGGCGTAGAAGCCTTCGGCTTCACGGCGCGACAGCTGCTTGTACTTGGCGGCCACGACCTTCAGGCCGGCCTTCTCGAAGCGGGCGTAGATTTCGCCGATGACGTTCTTGGCAACGGCGTCCGGCTTGATGATCGAAAGGGTGCGCTCCAGCGCCATGGGATGTCTCCAATGGAATCGGGCCGCTGATGGCCCGAAGGGTAACATGAAAAAAACCCGCGTCGGGACGCGGGCTTAGCCTGATAAACGTGCGCGGATTGTAAAAGATCCCGCGTAGTAGTGCCAGCCCATGGCTGGCAGCCGCGCGGCCGCCCGGGTCAGACACCCGCAGGGGCTCTGACCCCCTTCCCCAGCCCGGCCAGGGGTCACACCCCAGGGGTCAGATCCCCGCAGGGGCTCTGACCCCACCACGACCCGCCCGGCCATGGGGTCGGAGCCCCTACGGGGATCCGACCCCATTCCCCGCCTCCCCGCGGGTGAACGCCCTGTAACTCGCCCGGCAGATTTGCTGCACTGCAAAATGCCATACGCCCCCGTCTGGTCCTAGTATCAAACAATCGTTTGATTAAGGTCCGCCGCCCCATGGCCAAACCCGCCCACTTCTCGACCAAGGACCGAATCCTCGGTGCCGCCGAGGAGCTGTTCGCCCAGCACGGGTTCGCCGGCACGTCCCTGCGCCAGGTCACCAGCCAGGCCGATGTGAACATCGCGGCGGTGAATTACCACTTCGGCTCCAAGGAAAACCTGGTCAACGAGGTGTTCCGCCGCCGCATGGACGAAATGACCGCCGCGCGCCTGGCCCAGCTCGAACGCGCCCGCAGCGAACACCCCGGCCAGCTGCGCCCGGTGCTGGCCGCCTTCGTGGAACCGGCGCTGGCCATGGCCCAGGACCGCCAGAGCGGCGGCGCCTTCGTGCGCGTGATCGCCCGCGCCTACGCCGAAAAGAACGACAACCTGCGCAAGTTCCTGTCCGACCACTACGGCCACGTGCTGCGCGCGTTCGGCAAGGCCATTGCCGAATGCGTGCCCGGCCTGAGCAAGGAAGAGCTGTACTGGCGGCTGGATTTCCTGGCCGGCTCGCTCACCTACGCCATGGCCGACTTCGGGCTGATCAAGCGACCCGCCGGTGTCACCGAAGCGGCGCATCGTGCCCATGCCGCCCACGAACTGATCCATTTCGCCGAAGCCGGGTTCCGCGCCGCCGCACGCGACAGCGCCCTGCCCGCTTCCATTGATTCCACCCAGTAACTGCTGACCAACAAAGGCCCTACACCATGTCCAATTCCCTGCTAGTCCGCCGCGCCGCCGTGCTGGGTGCCGGCGTCATGGGTGCCCAGATCGCCGCCCACCTGACCAACGCCGGCGTCGATACCGTGCTGTTCGACCTGCCTGCCAAGGAAGGTCCGGCCGATGGCATCGTGCTGAAGGCAATCGCCAACCTGGGCAAGCTGAGCCCGGCGCCGCTGGCCAGCAAGTCGCTGGCTGAAGCCATCACCCCGGGCAACTACGAAACCAGCCTGGAACAGCTGAAGGACTGCGACCTGATCATCGAGGCCATTGCCGAGCGCATGGACTGGAAGCAGGACCTGTACAAGAAGATCGCCCCGTTCGTGGCCGACCACGCGGTGCTGGCCTCCAATACCTCCGGCCTGGGCATCAACAAGCTGGCCGACGTGCTGCCCGAGCAGCTGCGCCACCGTTTCTGCGGCGTGCACTTCTTCAACCCGCCGCGCTACATGCACCTGGCCGAACTGATTCCGGCCACCACCACCGACAAGGCGGTGCTGGAAGGCCTGGAAGCCTTCCTGGTCACCACCCTGGGCAAGGGCGTGGTGTACGCCAAGGACACCCCGAACTTCATCGGCAACCGCATCGGCGTGTTCTCGATCCTGTCCACCATCCACCACACCCAGCAGTTCGGCCTGGGCTTCGATGAAGTGGACGGCCTGACCGGCCCGCTGGTGGGCCGCCCGAAGTCGGCCACCTACCGCACCTCCGACGTGGTCGGCCTGGACACCATGGCCCACGTCATCAAGACCATGGGCGACACCCTGCCGAATGACCCATGGCATGAATTCTTCAAGTCGCCGAAGTGGCTGGACGCGCTGATTGCCAAGGGCGCGCTGGGCCAGAAGACCGGCGCCGGCATCTTCCGCAAGGTCGGCAAGGACATCGTGGTGCTGGACCTGGAAAAGCAGGACTACCGCGCCGCCGATCGCACTGCTGCCCCGGAAGTGGTCGAGATCCTGAAGATCAAAAACCCGGCCGAAAAGTTCGCCAAGCTGCGCGAAAGCCAGCACCCGCAGGCGCAGTTCCTGTGGGCGACCTTCCGCGACCTGTTCCACTACAGCGCCTACCACCTGGCCGATATCGCCGAAACCGCGCGCGACGTCGACCTGGCCATCCGCTGGGGCTACGGCTGGTCGCTGGGCCCGTTCGAAACCTGGCAGGCCGCTGGCTGGAAGCAGGTGGCGCAGTGGATTGCCGATGACATCGTGGCCGGCAAGAGCATGAGCAGCGCCCCGCTGCCGGATTGGGTGTTCGATGGCCGCGACGGCGTGCACGCCGCCGAGGGCAGCTACAGCCCTTCGCGCAACGCCAAGCTGCCGCGCTCGTCGCTGCCGGTGTACCAGCGCCAGCGCTTCCCAGATCCGCTGCTGGGCGAGCAGTTTGCGCCGGGCGAGACCGTGTTCGAGAACGACGGCCTGCGCATGTGGCACGACGGCGATGGCATTGCCGTGGTCAGCTTCAAGACCAAGATGAACACCGTCTCCGACCAGGTGCTCGATGGCCTGCAGGAATGCGTCAGCCGCGCCGAGAAGGATTTCCAGGGCCTGGTGATCTGGCAGCAGAAGGAACCCTTCTCCGCCGGTGCTGACCTGGCTGGCGCGCTGGGCCTGCTGCAGGCCGGCAAGGTCGACCAGTTCGAAGAAATGGTGGCCAACTTCCAGCGCACCAGCCAGCGCATCAAGTACTCGCTGGTGCCGGTGGTGGCCGCGGTGCGTGGCCTGGCCCTGGGCGGTGGCTGCGAATTCCAGATGCACAGCGCCAAGACCGTGGCCTTCCTGGAAAGCTACATCGGCCTGGTCGAAGCCGGCGTGGGCCTGCTGCCGGCCGGTGGCGGCCTGAAGGAACTGGCCGTGCGCGCCTCGCAGGCGGCCGGTCCGGGCGGTGATGTGTTCGCCGAACTGAAGAAGACCTTCGAGACCGTGGCCATGGCCAAGGTGTCCAACTCGGCGGTCAACGCCCAGGAACTGGGCCTGCTGCGCAGCACCGACAAGGTGGTGTTCAACAGCTACGAGGCGCTGTACATCGCCAAGGCCGAAGCGCGTGCGCTGGCCGAAGCCGGTTACCGCCCGCCGCTGCCGGCACGCCGCATCCAGGTGGCCGGTGACGTGGGCATCGCCACCTTCAAGATGATGCTGGTCAACATGCTGGAAGGCCGCTTCATCAGCCCCTACGACTACGAGATTGCCGAGCGCATCGCCACCGTGCTGTGCGGCGGCAAGGTCGACCGCGGCACCCTGGTGGACGAAGAGTGGCTGCTGACCCTGGAGCGCAAGCATTTCGTTGAACTGGCCCAGCAGGAAAAGACCCAGGCCCGCATCGCGCACATGCTGAAGACCGGCAAGCCGCTGCGCAACTGATTACCTGCTTCTGGTAGGTGCCCACCTTGGTGGGCACACCTCCGCCTCTGGTAGGTGCCCACCTTGGTGGGCACACCCTGATGTGGCAGTCGAGCATGGCTCGACTCTACAAATCCTATTCAAGAGATCACTGCAATGACCAAGCAAATCCAGGACGCCTACATCGTCGCCGCCACCCGTACCCCGGTAGGCAAGGCGCCCAAGGGCATGTTCCGCAACACCCGCCCCGACGACATGCTTGCGCACGTGCTGCGCAGCGTCGTCGCCCAGGCCCCGGGCGTGGACGTCAACCGCATCGATGACGCCATCATCGGCTGCGCCATGCCCGAAGCCGAGCAAGGCATGAACGTGGCGCGCATCGGCGTGCTGCTGGCCGGCCTGCCCAATACCATCGCCGCACAGACCGTGAACCGCTTCTGCTCGTCCGGCCTGCAGGCCGTGGCGCAGGCTGCCGATGCGATCCGCCTGGGCAACGCCGACCTGATGCTGGCCGGCGGCACCGAATCGATGTCGATGGTGCCGATGATGGGCAACAAGATCGCGATGGCACCGAGCGTGTTCGACAACGACCACGTGGCCATTGCCTACGGCATGGGCATCACCGCCGAAAAGGTGGCCGAAGAGTGGAAGGTCTCGCGCGAAGAGCAGGACGCCTTCGCCCTGGCCTCGCACCAGAAGGCCATGGCCGCCATCCAGAACGGCGAGTTCAAGGATGAGATCAGCCCGTACGAGATCGTCTCGCACCTGCCGGACCTGGCCGATGGCCAGCGCATCATCACCCGCAACAAGATTGCCGACACCGACGAAGGCCCGCGCCCGGATTCTTCGGCTGAAGGCCTGGCCAAGCTGCGCCCGGTGTTCCGCAACGGCCAGTTCGGCGGCACCGTCACCGCCGGCAACTCGTCGCAGATGAGCGATGGCGCCGGTGCGGTGCTGCTGGCTTCGGAACAGGCGATCAAGGATTACGGCCTGACCCCGCTGGCCCGCTTCGTCAGCTTCTCGGTGGCCGGCGTGCGTCCGGAAGTGATGGGCATCGGCCCGATCGCCGCGATTCCGAAGGCACTGAAGCAGGCTGGCCTGACCCAGGACCAGCTGGACTGGATCGAACTGAACGAAGCCTTCGCCGCGCAGTCGCTGGCGGTGATCCGCGATTGCGGCCTGGACCCGAGCAAGGTGAACCCGCTGGGCGGCGCGATCGCCCTGGGCCACCCGCTGGGTGCGACCGGCGCGATCCGAACCGCCACCCTGCTGCACGGCCTGCGCCGTCGCCAGCAGAAGTACGGCATGGTGACCATGTGCATCGGCACCGGCATGGGCGCCGCGGGTATTTTCGAAGCGCTGTAACCCCGCTTTGTAGAGTCGAGCCACGCTCGACTGATGTATGAAAAGCAGTCGAGCATGGCTCGACTCTACCGGGGTCAGAGCCCTTTGCGGCGCAAAGGGATCTGACCCCAACAAGCAAAAAAGGCAGCCAATGGCTGCCTTTTTCGTTTCTGCACTTGCCTTTGATTCCGCCCTTCCCGTCCGCGCCACCAGCCAACTGTCGAGAGGCGGGGGCGGGCCGATGCAGGACCGCAGGCGCCATGGATGGCGCCTACGAGCCCCCAAGGATGGGTTTACGGCGTGTCCTGCAGCGGCCCGCCCCCGCCTCCCCGGGGAGACAGGAAGGCGCTGCACGGAGCGCCTGATAAACCCTTACTCCGCCAGCATCGCTGCCAGCTTCTCGCGGGCCGGGCCGGCCAGCTTCGGGTTGTCCAGCGCGAAGCGGATCGTCGCTTCCACCAGGCCCAGGTGCGTGCCGCAGTCAAAGCGGGTGCCCTCGAAGCGGTAGGCATCCACCGGTTCCTGCGCCAGCAGCGCAGCAATCGCATCGGTCAGCTGGATCTCACCACCGGCACCACTGCCGGTCTGTTCCAGCAGCTCGAAGATCTTCGGGCTCAGCACGTAGCGCCCCACCACCGCCAGATCGCTCGGCGCGTCTTCCGGCTTGGGCTTTTCCACGATCTGCGAAATGCGGCCCTTGCGGCCATCAAACGCCTCGGTGGCGACGATGCCGTAGCTGGCGGTCTTCTCGTGCGGCACGTCTTCCACCGCAATCACGCTGGCACCGCTGGCCTCGTTCAGATCGGCCATCTGCTTCAGCGCACCGGCGCCGCGGTTCCAGATCAGATCGTCGGGCAGCAGCACGGCGAAGGGCTCATCGCCGATCACCGCCTTGGCGCACAGCACCGCATGGCCCAGGCCCAGCGCCTCGGCCTGGGTGACGAAGATCGCGCGCACGCCCTCGGGCAGCACGTGGCGGATCAGCTCCAGCTGTTCCTGCTTGCCGGCACGTTCCAGCTTCTGTTCCAGCTCGTAGGCCTTGTCGAAGTAATCGGCCACGGCGTGCTTGTAGCGGTTGGTGATGAACACCAGGGTGTCACAACCCGCCTCGATCGCCTCGTCCACCGCATACTGGATGAGAGGCCGATCGATGATCGGCAGCATTTCCTTGGGAACCGTCTTGGTGGCGGGCAGGAAACGGGTGCCCAGGCCTGCCACCGGGAAAACTGCCTTGCGAATGCGCTTGCTCATTAGTGCCTGCTGGCCTCTCGTGCGGGGAATGGCACGACTTTAGCGGACGAGATGTAAGCGTCCTGTTCGATTGGCGAGAATTCGGGCATGGTCGCGAACAGGATTTCCTGGATGGCGCCGGTGTCATAGCTCACCGTTGCCTCGCGCAGCTTCGGCACGTTGCCCAGCACCAGATCACGCGAGAAGGTACGCACGCCGGCCTCCAGCACCTTGGGGTGCGAGGTCGGTCGGTAGTCTTCGTCGGAATAGAACAGCGTCTCGTGCAGCTTTTCGCCCGGGCGCAGGCCGGTGTAGATGATCGGAATATCCTTGTACGGCTGCTTGCCGGCGAGGCGGATCATCTGTTCGGCCAGCACGCGGATCGGCACCGGCTCGCCCATGTCCAGGGTGTAGATGGCACCGTGCGATGCCGACGCGGCCGCCTGCAGGATCAGCTGGCAGGCCTCGGGAATGGTCATGAAGTAACGGGTCACTTCCGGATCGGTCACCGTGACCGGGCCGCCGCGCAGGATCTGTTCGCGGAACAGCGGCACCACGCTGCCGGCCGAGGCCAGCACATTGCCGAAGCGCACGGTCACGAAACGGGTGTGCGTGGACTTCTGGTCCAGGCTCTGGCAGATCATTTCCGCATAGCGCTTGCTGGCACCCAGCGCATTGACCGGGTCGACCGCCTTGTCGGTGGAAATGAACACGAAATGCTCCACGCGCGCTTCCAGGCAGGCGCGTGCCACGTTTTCAGTCGCCAGGATGTTGTTGCGCACGGCTTCGCGCAGCTGCCGTTCCAGCACCGGCACGTGCTTGTAGGCGGCGGCATGGAAGGCGGTATCGACCGGGTGCAGCGACAGCGCATGGCGCATCACCGCCGGGTCGCCACAGTCGCCCAGCACGGCCTCCACTTCGATATCGGGGAAGCTGCGGCGCAGCTCGCCTTCGATGGTCAGCAGCAGCAGCTCGCTGATTTCCACCAGAACGATGCGGCCGGCGCCATGGCGCGCGCACTGGCGGCACAGTTCCGAACCGATGGAACCACCGGCGCCGGTGACCATGACGGTACGCCCGCCCAGCCAACCGCGGATCAGGTTCCAGTCCGGCATGATCGGCTTGCGACCCAGCAGGTCCTCGATCGCCACTTCCTTCAACTGGCCCGGCAGCGACTGGCCCTGCAGGATGTCGCTCAGCTTGGGCACGGTGCGGAACGGCACGCCGGTGCTTTCGCAGATGGCGACCACGCGCTGCATGCCCACCGCATCGAGCGAGGGAATGGCGATGACCAGCAGCTTGGCCGCGCTTTCGCGCACCACCGCCGGGGCATCGTCCAGGGTGCCCAGGATCGGCAGGCCCTGCAGCTTGGCGCCACGCAGGTGCGGGGCGTCATCGAGCAGGCCCACCGGTTCGAAGTTGCCCGAACGGCGCAGGTCGCGCACCAGCGTTTCAGCGGCCTGGCCGGCGCCCAGGATCAGCACCCGGCGCGCGGTCGAATCGGACTGCAGCGACTGGTAGTCCTTCCATGCGCGATACAGCAGGCGCGGCGCACCCAGCAGGGCCGACAGTGCGAAGGGATAGATGACCAGCACCGACATGGGCACGCCGTTGAAGCGCTTCCAGGCCAGCACCAGCACGATGGCGACCAGGCCGATGAAGCTGGCCTTGAAGATGTTCAGCAGGTCGCTGACGCTGGCGAAACGCCACAGGCCGCGGTACAGGCCCACGCGCCAGAACACGATGCCCTGCAGGGCCAGCACCAGGGTGGTGTCGACATTCCACAGCGGCAGCGCCGGGGCGTCGGCCAGGATCGAGTAGCGACCCGCATGCAGCAGCTGCCAGCAGGCCCAGACCATGAACAGGTCGTGGCAGACGATGGCCGTGCGCGGCAAAAGACCGAGGATTCTGTCCCGCCAAGGTGAAGACATATTTCGCTTAATTCCTTATCGATTGCGCAATCCATTGCGCAGGAGGAGCCAGAGCAGAGTCAGCGCGGCAAACCACGCGACCGCTACGACAGCCTCCCACCTCGGCTGCAAGCTGGAGCAAACATTGAACACTGTAATACTGAACAGGCCCAAAACAAAGTACATCCCTGTGACCTGTGCGTGGCTGGCTCCTGCCTGCACTGCACGCTGGTAGACATGCTGGGTGTGGGGTTCCATCCAGCGTTGCCCGGAGAGCATGCGCGCCAACAGTGTGAAGCCTGCGTCCACAAGGAAAGGTGAAATCGGCACCAGCAGCAGCATCCACTGGATGTTGGTCTTCAGGCTGGCGATGGCCAATACGACTGACACCGCATAGCCCAGGGCGCCGCTGCCGACATCGCCCATGAAGATCTTCGCCTTGGGGAAATTGAACGGCAGGAAACCCAGGCAGGCCAGGCCCAGGGCAATGGCGGCCAATGAATAGGGCCATGGCAGCACCGGCGCCAGCCCCAGCGCGGCGATCACCGCCTGGCTGCTGGCGATGCCGTTGATGCCGTCCATGAAGTTCCAGATGTTGATGAGCGAGGTGGTGAAGAACAGCACCAGCGCGGCCAGCAACCAGCTGCCGCCATGCAGCTTCACCAGCCCGGCCAACAGCGCGGCGGCGACCACGTGCACGCACAGACGGCGCACCGCCGGCAGCGGGCGATGGTCATCCCACCAGCCGATGCCGGCCACCAGCACCAGGCCCAGGCTGGCGACCAGCACACTGCCTGCGGCGTCGGGCCAGGCCCACATCGCGGCACCTGCGGCCACCAACAGACTGATGACGATGGCGATGCCGCCACCGCGCGGGGTGGCCACGCTATGGCTGCGCCGTTCGCCCGGCTGGTCCAGCAGTTGCCGGCGCAGGGCGTAGCCCCGCGCGGCCCACGTCAATCCGGCGCTGAGCAGGGCCAGGCCCAGCAGCGCACCCATCACCAGCCACGGCATGGCTCAGAGCACCGCGTAGTTCAGCAGCGGCTTCACGGTGCCCCACTCCTTGCAGCTCGGGCACTGCCAGTGGTGGGTACGCGCACCGAAGCCGCAGCGCGTGCAGCGGTAGGCCGGGTTGCGCACCAGCAACTGATCGGTGATGTGCTTCAGATCGTGCAGGGTGGCGGTGGAATCGGCGCCCTCGGCCAGGGTCAGATCGATCAGCGCCGATTCGCCACGCACCGACGGGCGGTCCTTCAACTGGCGGCCCAGGTAGGCACGCGCCGGGGCCACGCCTTCCTGCTCTTCCATCAGGCGGGTGAGCGCCAGCACCGGGGCGATGCCACGGTAGTGCTCTGTCATTTCCGACAGGAACGCGCGGGCACCGCCGAGGTCACCCACCTTGCGGTAGTTCTCCATCAGCGCCGGCAGCAGCTCGGGCAGGTATTCGGGGTCGTTGCGGGCGGCGCGTTCGAACGCACGCACGGCGGCTTCGGCATTGCCGGCATCCGTTTCCAGACGGCCTTCAATGATGCCGGCGCGCACCGACATGGCATCGGCCTGGTAGGCGCGGGCGATGGCCGCCCTCGCCTCGTCCAGCTTGCCGGCACCACGGAAGCGCTCGGCCAGCTCGCACTCGAACTGACCGATCAGCTTGCCCATCGGCTCGCCGGTCACGTCTTCGAAGCGGGTGGCGTTGTCGATCGCCTTTTCCCAATCGCGCTCGGCCTGGTAGATGCCGATCAGGTGCTTGAGCGCCTGCGGTGCGCGCTGGTCCAGCTGCGCCAGTTCGGTGAACACGGTTTCGGCACGGTCCAGCAGGCCGGACTTCATGTAGTCCTCGCCCAGTGCCAGCAGCGCCTGCACGCGCTGCGCGTCGCTCAGGTCGTTGCGGTTCACCAGGCCCTGGTGCAGGCGGATGGCACGGTCCACTTCGCCGCGGCGGCGGAACAGATGGCCCAGCGCGACCTGGGTCTCGAAGGTTTCCTTGTCCAGTTCGGCGATATGCAGGAACAGTTCGATGGCCTTGTCCGGCTGCTCGTTCAGCAGGTAGTTCAGGCCACGGAAATAGGTACTGGACAGGCGGCTGACCTGATTGTCACCGTGGCGTTGACCGCCACGCCGGCCGATTACCCAGCCTGCAACAGCAGCCAGCGGCACGAACAGGAAAAACCAGAACCACTCGGTGACGAAATCCATCTTCGATCAGCGTCCATCAAAAGATTGGGGGGAAGTAACCGGGGCCGACGTGGCGGCCACCGACTTGTTGGCGCGGCGCAGCTGGCTGTAGAGCGGAATGACCACGCTTACCAGCACCAGCCCGGCACCGACAACCACGCCGACCAGCAGTGCGGCGATCAACGCCACGCCAACCGACGTATGCAACTGGGTGAACAACAGGTTGATCGACATGTCGGTCATGTTGACCGCGCCGATGATCAGGCCAAGGATCAGGACTGCCAGCAGCACCAGCAGACGGAAAACCTTCATGCGACAGCTCCAATGGCAGGAGCCTGTAGCTTATCCGACTGGCGGGAAAAATCGCACGTCGTCGCGCGACAGGACCTTCAGGCCGGATCGGCGTCCAGCGGCAGCACGCTGCTGACCCGCTCGCGCAGTTCCTTGCCCGGCTTGAAATGGGGAACGTGCTTGCCCGGCAGGGCCACCGATTCGCCGGTCTTCGGGTTGCGACCCAGGCGCGGCGGCCGGTAGTGCAGCGAGAAGCTGCCAAAGCCACGTATTTCGATGCGATCCCCGGCAGAGAGGGAACCGCCCATCATTTCCAGCAACGACTTCACCGCCAGATCGACATCATCGGCCTTCAGGTGCGCCTGGCGGCGCGCAAGGATTTCGATCAGTTCGGATTTGGTCATCGCTGGCTCACATCAGGGGTCACTCAGCCTGAAACGGCCCGGGCAATGCCCGGGCCGTCCAGGAAACAACGAACAGCTACAGGCCGATATTACTCGGACTTGTTGCCGTTCAGCTGTGCACGCAGCAGCGCGCCCAGCTGGGTGGTGCCGCTGGAAGCCGAAGAGGACTGGTATTCCTCCAGCACTTCGCGCATTTCAGCGTCGTCCTTGGCCTTGATCGACAGCTGCAGGGTGCGGCCCTTGCGGTCCATGCCCACGAACTTGGCTTCGACCTTGTCGCCGACCTTCAGGTGCTGGGTGGCGTCGTCAACGCGCTCGTTGGCGATGTCGCGTGCCGAGACGTAACCTTCGATGCCGTCAGCCAGCTCGATGATCGCGCCCTTGGCGTCGACTTCCTTCACCACGCCTTCGACCTTGGAGCCCTTCGGATTGGCAGCCATGTACTGGCCGAACGGATCCTGCTCCAGCTGCTTCACGCCCAGGGAGATGCGCTCGCGTTCCGGATCGACGGCCAGGACAACGGCGTCCAGGGTGTCGCCCTTCTTGAAGTTGCGAACGACGTCTTCGCCGGTGGTGTTCCAGCTGATGTCGGACAGGTGGACCAGGCCGTCGATGCCGCCGTCCAGGCCGATGAAGATGCCGAAGTCGGTGATCGACTTGATCTGGCCCGACACCTTGTCACCCTTCTTGTGGGTGGCAGCGAAGGTTTCCCACGGATTGGCGGCAACCTGCTTCATGCCCAGCGAGATACGGCGACGCTCTTCATCGACGTCCAGCACCATCACTTCGACTTCGTCACCAACCTGCACAACCTTGGACGGGTTGACGTTCTTGTTGGTCCAATCCATCTCGGAGACGTGCACCAGGCCTTCGACGCCCGGCTCGATCTCAACGAACGCGCCGTAATCGGTGACGTTGGAGACCTTGCCGAAGACGCGGCTGTTGGCCGGGTAACGACGGGCGATGTTATCCCACGGATCTTCGCCCAGCTGCTTCAGGCCCAGCGAAACGCGGTTGCGCTCGCGGTCGAACTTCAGCACGCGCACGTCCAGCTCGTCGCCGACGTTCACGACTTCGGACGGATGGCGCACGCGCTTCCATGCCATGTCGGTGATGTGCAGCAGGCCGTCGATACCGCCCAGGTCCACGAACGCGCCGTAATCGGTCAGGTTCTTGACGACACCCTTCAGGATCGCGCCTTCCTGCAGCTTGTCCATCAGCTGCTCGCGCTCTTCCGAGTGCTCGCTTTCGACGACAGCGCGGCGCGAGACCACGACGTTGTTACGCTTGCGGTCCAGCTTGATGAGCTTGAATTCCAGCTCCTTGCCTTCCAGGTAGGCCGGATCGCGCACCGGGCGCACATCGACCAGGGAACCCGGCAGGAAGGCGCGGACATCCTTGATGTCCACGGTGAAACCACCCTTGACCTTGCCGCTGATGCGGCCGGTGATGGTTTCGTTCTTTTCCAACGCTTCTTCCAGCTCGTCCCACACCATCGCGCGCTTGGCCTTCTCGCGCGACAGGACGGTTTCGCCGAAGCCGTTCTCGATCGAGTCGAGGGCGACCTTGACGATGTCGCCTTCGGCGACGTCGATTTCGCCAGCGTCGTTACGGAACTGTTCGATCGGCACGATGCCTTCGGACTTCAGGCCAGCGTTGATCACCACGACGTCGCCGCGGACTTCAACAACGGTACCGCTGACGATGGCGCCCGGCTTCAGCTTGGCCAGGTTGGCCTGGCTGGCTTCAAACAGTTCGGCAAATGATTCGGTCATTAGATTTACTCTGTTGGACACATGGGTCGGTGGCGTCCCCTTCAGGGGAATGGCGACCGCCCGCCTGTTGGTCGACCCCGGAAACGCAGGTCGTGTGTAGTAGGAAAACCGCCACGCATCATTGCGCGACGGAGCTTGTACAGCACTGCATTGCGCGACCACCACCGGTGTTGCTGGCAGTGCTCCTGCGCGAACGGATCAGGCAGCCGGAACCGGAAGCAGATCCATCACTCTGGCAACGACATCTGCGATGCCGATGCCTGTGGTGTCGATGAGGACGGCATCGTCTGCCGGCTTCAGGGGCGCCACGGTACGCTGAGCATCACGGGCGTCGCGGGCCATGATCTCGCGCAGGAGGTCATCAAAGCTAACAGAAACCCCCTTGTCTTTCAACTGCTTATGCCGGCGCTCGGCGCGCTCCTCGGCACTGGCGGTCAGGAACACCTTGTAGGGGGCGTCGGCGAAGATGACCGTGCCCATGTCGCGGCCGTCGGCGACCAGGCCCGGCAGCTCCCTGAATGCGCGCTGGCGCTCCTTCAGCGCCGAACGCACCTCGGGAATGGCGGCGATGGCCGAGGCCAGCGCACCGGTGGTCTCCAGGCGCAGCTCGTCGGTGGCATCGGTGCCGTTCACCAGCACGCGCATGGCGTCGCCCTGTTCAACAAACTGAACGCGGGTGTCGAAGGTGCAGCGCACCAGGGCCGAGGCGTCGGAGGTGTCGATATCGGCCCAGCTGGCGGCCACGCCCACCGCCCGGTACAGCGCGCCCGAATCCAGGTAATGCCAGCCCATGCGGCGCGCCACGATGCGGCTGATGGTACCCTTGCCAGCCCCGGACGGGCCGTCGATGGTCAGGACGGGAGCGAGTGGATTCATGGGGGTCCTTGCGCGTGTGAAGGGGCCATTCTAGCCCCTGCCAGACGCCCTGCGCGGCGACTTTCGTGCAACCACTTGAAACCACGGAGAAAAGCCCGGTAGAATGGCGGGCTTGAACGAGCGTCAACTGCCGATTGTCTTTCGCATATCGCGGCCACGCTCCACCCGAACAACTACTGTTTACGCCGAGGTATGCCATGAAAGTCCTGTCCTCCCTGAAGTCGGCGAAGGCCCGTCACCGTGACTGCAAGGTCGTGCGTCGTCGTGGCAAGATCTTCGTCATCTGCAAGTCGAACCCGCGTTTCAAGGCGCGCCAGCGCTAAGCCTTCCGGCCTTCGGGCCCAGGCTGCCCCACGCGGGGCGACCCGATGCAAAAAACCGCCTTCGGGCGGTTTTTTGTTTATGCGGCTTTTTTCCGCCGTTTTTGCTGTAATCGCCTTTCTTGACCACTGGGGAGTAGTTCGAGATGAAGCGTTACCTGTCCACCCTGGCCGTACTGGCCACCCTGGCCGCCGCCACGCCGGCGCTGGCCGACACCCTGCTGATCGACCGCGCCCGTGAAAAGCCGGCCACCGCCCTGCCCGTCCGCGGCCAGAGCATGCAGCAGGTGCAGTCGCAGTTCGGCGCGCCGAGCGAACAGCTGCAGCCGCGCGGCGGCCAGAAGCGCCAGTGGCCGACCATCCACCGCTGGGTCTACCCGCAGTTCACCGTCTACTTTGAAAAGCAGAAGGTGATCGATGTGGTGGCCAACCAGGCCGACCCGAACGAAATCGGCCCGAAACCGCCGATCCGTTGATCCCCCACCCCGCCCGTGGCGGGCCCGTGTAGCGAGACCATGAACCAGAACCTTCGTTTTCCTGCCGAATGGGAAGCCCAGAGCGGCGTCCTGATTGCCTGGCCCACCGCCGACACCGACTGGGCCGACCGCCTGGGCCAGGTGGAAGAGACCTACATCGCCCTGGTTGCGGCCATCACCCGCTTCCAGCCGGTGCTGATCTGCGTGGCCGATGACGATGTGGAGACCTATGCCGAAATGCGGCTGCGCTCCAACCGCATCGACATGGACAAGGTGCGCTTCACCACGGCGGCCTACGACGATACCTGGCTGCGCGATTCGGGCCCGATCACCCTGCGCCGCGCCGACGGCGGCTTCCAGCTGCTGGACTTCCGCTTCACCGGCTGGGGCGGCAAGTTCGACGCCACCCTGGACGACCAGCTGGTGGGCGTGCTGGACCAGGCCGGTGTGTTCAACGATGCACCGGTGCGCAGCATTCCGTTCGCGCTGGAAGGCGGCGGCATTGAAACCGACGGTGAAGGCACCCTGCTGACCACCTGGAAGTGCCTGCACGAACGCCACCCGGACCGCGACCGCGAAAGCCTGAGCGCCGACCTGGCCGACTGGCTGCAGCAGGACCGCGTGCTGTGGCTGGACCATGGTTACCTGGAAGGCGACGACACCGACGCCCACATCGATACCCTGGCCCGCTTCGCCTCGCCTGACAGCATCGTCTACCAGGCCTGCGACGACCAGAGCGATTCGCACTACGCCGAACTGCAGGCGATGGGCAACGAGCTGGCCGCGCTGCGCACCAAGGACGGCAAGCCGTACCGCCTGTTCCCGCTGCCGTGGGCGCAGCCGGTGATCGACGAAGGCCGCCGCCTGGCCGCGTCGTACGCCAACTACCTGATCGTCAATGGTGCGGTGCTGATGCCGGCCTACGGCGATCCGGCCGACGACCTGGCCCGCGACGTGCTGGCCCTGGCCCACCCGGGTCGCGAGATCGTGCAGGTGCCCTGCCGCTCGCTGATCTGGCAGAACGGCAGCCTGCACTGCATCACCATGCAGTTGCCGCAGGGCCTGCTGAAGGCCTGATGCAACATCGCCGGGCCTCGCGCCCGGCACCGCATTGGATGCAACATCGCCGGCTCCGCGCCCGGCACCGCCTTGGATGCAACATCGCCGGCTCCGCGCCCGGCACCGCCTTGGTAGAGTCGAGCTTGCTCGACTTGCTTTTCGCGTAGACCGCGCGAAGAGCCAGTCGAGCAAGCTCGACTCTACAGAGCAGTCGAGCATGGCTCGACTCTACAAAGGCGGCCCATTCAGCGGCCAACACGCCGCGGCGCGCCATCCGCGCTAACATGCAGGTTTTCCCCCGCAGGAACGCCCCGCATGAACTCGCGCAGCCCCCTTACCGTCGCCCTGATCCAGGAGCGCAACCACGGCGATGCCGCCGCCAATCTGGCGGTGATTGAAGCGCGTGTGGCCGAGGCGGCTGCGCAGGGCGCGAAACTGGTGCTGCTGCAGGAACTGCACAACGGCCCGTACTTCTGCCAGCACGAATCGGTGGACGAGTTCGACCTGGCCGAGCCGATTCCCGGCCCCAGCACCGAACGCCTGGGCGCGCTGGCCAAGAAGCATGGCGTGGTGCTGGTCGGCTCGCTGTTCGAGCGCCGCGCCGCCGGCCTGTACCACAACACCGCCGTGGTGTTCGAAAAGGACGGCACCCTGCTGGGCAAGTACCGCAAGATGCACATCCCCGATGACCCGGGCTTCTACGAGAAGTTCTACTTCACCCCGGGCGACATCGGCTTCAAGCCGATCGATACCTCGGTGGGCCGCCTGGGCGTGCTGGTGTGCTGGGACCAGTGGTACCCGGAAGCGGCGCGGCTGATGGCGCTGGCCGGTGCCGAACTGCTGCTCTACCCCACCGCCATCGGCTGGGACCCGGACGATGTGCAGGATGAAAAGACCCGCCAGCGCGACGCCTGGGTGCTGAGCCACCGCGGCCATGCCGTGGCCAACGGCCTGCCCGTGCTCAGCTGCAACCGCGTGGGCCACGAAGCCTCGCCGCTGGGCGCGTCGGGCATCCAGTTCTGGGGCAACAGCCACGTGCTGGGCCCGCAGGGTGAATTCCTGGCCGAAGCCGGCACCGACGCCACCGTGCTGGTTTGCGACGTGGACCTGCAGCGCAGCGAGCACGTGCGTCGCATCTGGCCGTTCCTGCGCGACCGTCGCATCGATGCGTACGGTGATCTGCTGAAGCGCTACATCGACTGATCCGGAGACCCGGCATGGCCGTCCTCATCCGTGATGCCGGCCCGGCCGACATTGCTGCGATCACCGCGATCTACGCGGTGGAAGTGACCGATTTCGTCAACACCTACGAGTACGACATTCCGGATGCGGCCGAGATGCTGCGCCGCATGCGCGACATCATCGACCGCGGCTTCCCCTACCTGGTGGCCGAGATCGACGGCCAGGTGGCCGGCTATGCCTACGCCAACACCTACCGCACCCGCGTGGCCTACCAGTGGACCGTGGAAAATTCGGTCTATGTCGATGCCGCCTTCCAGGGCAACGGCGTGGGTACGCACCTGCTGCAGGCACTGATCGATGCCTGCACAGCGCGCGGCTACCGGCAGATGGTGGCGGTGATCGGCGAACCTACCAACACTGCCTCCATCAAGCTGCACGAACGCTTCGGCTTCCACCTGGTGGGCGTGTTCCAGGGCCTGGGCCGCAAACACGGCCGCTGGCTGGACACCGTGCAGATGCAGCGCGCGCTCGGCGACGGCGCCGACACCGCCCCTTCCAATGAATGACCCCATGACTGAAACCCTTCCCGAAACCGGCGACGATCTGTTTGCCGGTCAGCCGGTGCGCGTTGTCGAGCGCGACGGCGTGCGCTACACCCTGCTGGGCACCGCCCACGTTTCCCACGCCAGCGTGGAGGCCGTGGAAAAGGCCATCGACAGCGGCCGCTTCGATGCGGTGGCGGTGGAACTGGACCCGCAGCGCCTGCAGGCACTGAGCGATCCGGACACGCTGGCCAAGCTGGACCTGGTGGAAGTGATCCGCAAGGGCCGCGTGGCCCTGTTCGCCGCCAACCTGGCCTTGTCGGCCTACCAGCGCCGCCTGGCCGAGCAGCTGGGCATCGAGCCCGGCGCCGAGCTGAAGCGTGCGGTGGACCTGGCGCGCGAGCGCAACCTGCCGGTACACCTGATCGACCGCGAAGTGGGCCTGACCTTCCGCCGCGCCTCGCAGCGCCTGGGCTTCTTCGGCAAGCTGAAGCTGGTGGCCGGGCTCGGCGCCGGTCTGTTCTCGTCCGAAGAAGTGGGCGAGAACGAGATCGAGAAGCTGAAGCAGGGCGACATGCTGGAATCGAGCTTCGGCGAGTTCGCCAGCGAAAGCCCGGCGCTGTACGAAACCATCATTGGCGAGCGCGACCGCTACATGGCCACCCGCCTGCGCGAGGAACACACCCCGCTGCAGCGCGAGGTGCTGGCCGTGGTCGGCGCCGGCCACCTGGCCGGCCTGGCGCGCTACCTGGAAACCGACAACGACGCACCGGCAGCGCTGCGTGCCGAGCTGGAAGCGGTGCCGAAGAAGCGCAACATTCCCTGGTTCACCCTGGCCATCCTGGCCATCGTGGTGACCGGCATTGGCGTGGGCTTCTACCGCGGCGGGCTGGGCGTGGGCACCGAACTGCTGGCCACCTGGGCGATGTACACCGGCGGCCTGGCGGGCCTGGGCTGCCTGCTGGCCGGCAGCCACCCGCTGAGCATCCTGACCGCGATCGTGGTGGCACCGTTCAAGCCGTTCCGCCTGAGCATTCCCACCGGCGCGTTCTCGGCGCTGGTGGAAGCGCGCCTGCGCAAGCCGGCCTACGAGGATTTCCTGAAGCTGCGCGACGATGCGCAGAGCCTGAAGGGCTGGTACCGCAACCGGGTAACCCGGGTGGTGCTGACCTTCATGCTGACCAACCTGGGCAGCATGCTGGGCCTGTGGCTGACCGCCGGCCGGGTGTGGGGCAAGGTGGCAGGCTGAAACCAGGGCCTGCACTGCAGGCCTACGCGTTGAGGAGACGATTGAGCAATGGATGCATATGAAGCGCTGATGCGCGATGGCTACGTGGTGGTTCGCCAGGCGATCGCACCGGCACTGGTGGAAGACATCAACCAGCGCATCGCGCGGTTCAAGCAGCGCAACGCGAAAGCGGTGACGCGCAACCTGGATGACCACCAGCGCCTGTACCGCATCGTCAACCTGCACCTGGTGGTGGATGCGATGACCGCGCTGCTGACCGACAACGCGGCCATCGATGTCTGCGACCGCTTCTTCGGTGAGCCCACCACGCTCTACACCAGCCTGTACTACGAGCGCGGATCGGAGCAGTCGCTGCACCGCGACACGCCCGTGTTCTGCACCTCGCCGGGCGAGCGCTACATGGGGGTGTGGACGGCGCTGGACGCGGTGGATGACAGCAACGGTCCGCTGCGCGTTGTTCCGGGCAGCCACCTGCTGCCGCCCATCGACCTGCAGGCACTGCGAAAGAAAGTGTTCGGTGACGGCCCGGTCAGCCCCATGGCCGGGGAAGGTTGGGCGGGCTACCAGGACGCGGTGGCGCGCCAGTGCGAGGAAGCCGGGCTGCAGGCGCAGGCGGTGCATGTGCAGCCGGGCGATGTGATTGTCTGGCACCCGCAGCTGTTCCATGGCGGTGCGCCCCACCCGTCGGCCAGTACCCGCCGCAGCGTGGTGATGCACGTGACGCCCAAGGCGATGCCGGTGGGCCACATGGACGTGTTCTACGGCCAGACCGCGCTGCCTGAAAAGGCCCCGTGGCGTTACTACCGCCGCGGCCAGCGCGAGATCGCGCGGTTCGGCCATGTCGATTTCGGTCACGAGTACACGCGCCGGACCTGGTTCCTGCGCAAGGCCTGATCGGCAGGAAAAAAAGGGGGAGACCGCCCCACTACGACCGGTCTCCCCCCACCACTACACACGGTGTTGCCGCCATTGGCGGTAGTCGAGCAAGCTCGACGCTACGCAGCGGTGGCCGCGGTTTTGTCGAGGCCGCGGGCGCGGCGGATCAGGCGCACGGCGGCGTTGCGCAGGTCGTCCAGCAGGGCGTAGATCGTGGGCAGGAACAGCAGGCTGACCACGGTGGAGAACGCCAGGCCGCCGGCAATCGCGCGCGCCATCGGGGCGTATTCCGGGCCATCGCCGAACATCTGCGTGTTGGTCAGCGAGATCGGCACCATTGCCAGGATCGCTGTGCCCATGGTCATCATGATCGGGCGCAGGCGCTCGCGTGAGCCTTCCACCAATGCCTGGGTGCGGCCCATGCCGCCACGCCGCAGGTTGTTGATGTGCTCGATCATCACGATGCCGTTGTTCACCACCACGCCCATCAGCACCAGGATGCCGATGAAGGACATGATGCCGAACGAGGTGCCGGTGATCCAGAACAGCCAGAACACGCCGAAGATCGAGAACAGCACGCCGCTCATGATCGCCGCCGGGAACAGCAGCGATTCGAACACCGCGGCCATCACGACGTAGATCATCACCAGCGCGATGAGCAGGTTGAACACCATCTGCTGCATGGCTTCATCGTCGTTGCCGTAGTCGCCACCGTCGAAGCTGTAGCCATAGCCGGCCGGGAAGTTCATCGGCTTGAGCACGGCCTCGATCGCCTTGCGGCCGTCGGGTGCGGTGATCTTCTCGGCCAGGTTGGCCTTGATGGTGAGCGTGGTCTGGCGGTTGGTGCGGCCGATCTGGGTGGCCGAGGACCCCACATCCACGCTGACCAGGCTCAGCAGCGGCACGCTGCGGCCATCGCCGGTGCGCACGCTGAAGCCGGCCAGGTCTTCCGGGCTGCTCTGTTCAGCACCGGCGAAACGCACCCAGACCGGCACTTCGTTGTCGCCACGCCGGAACTCGCGCATGGGTGCGCCACGCAGGGCCAGGCCGACGAAGCTGGCCACCTGTTCGGCGTTGAAGCCGAAGGCGGCGGCACGTTCGCGGTCGACGTGCACCTTCAGCTCGCCGCCCTTTTCGCCGTTGTCGATGCGCACGTCGCGCAGCTCGCTGCGCTGCGCCAGCAACGGCAGCACTTCCTGGCCGATCTCCTGCAGCAGGGTGCTGGAATCACCCACCAGCTGCACCTGCACGCCCTGGTTGCCACCGCCGCCGCCATCGCCGCCCTGGTTGCCGACGAAGTAATCGGTACGAGCGGATTTGGGCAGCCCCTTGCGGATCTCTTCCTGCAGCGCCTTGATGTCCTTGGCGTGCTTCTCGTCCAGGGTGACCACGGTGGAGCTGCCTTCCTGTTCGCTGTACCAGGAATACACCTGCTGCACGTGCAGGCGCTCGCGGTTCTCTTCGATCCAGGCTTCCACGCGGCCCACTTCCTCGGACATCTGCCGGTAGGTATACGCGCCCTTCCACATGTAGCCGATGAAGATGTCCTTGCCACCCTCGCCGCCAAACATGTCCACCTTGGTCAGCTTCATCGGCACCAGGCTGACCAGCACCACCAGCACGATGCCCAGCAGGCTCCAGCCACGGTGGCGCAGCGACCAGTCCAGCAGCTTCGCGTAACGGTGCTGCAGGCGCGCGATCACGCCGGTCTGCGAATGCACCAGCTTGGGCGTGGCCATGCGCGCGGACAGCATGGGAATCAGGCTGACGGCCACCAACCACGAGGCCAGCAGCGAGACCGAGATGGTGATCGCGATCTGCGCCATGAAGATGCTGATGTTGTTGGTTTCGCCAAACAGGTTGGGCACGAACACGATGCAGTGGCACAGGGTGCCGGCGCTGAGCGCGATGGCCACGTTGCGGGTGCCGATGATCGAGGCCAGCCGCGGCTGCCCGGGCATGCGCTCGCGTTCCTGGTAGATGCTTTCCACCACAACCACGGCGTTGTCCACCAGCATGCCCACCGCCAGCAGCAGGCCCATCATGGTCAGGATGTTCAGGGTGACCCCGGCGAAGTACATGAAGCCCAGGGTGATGGTGAAACAGATCGGAATGGCCAGGGTGACCATCAGCGTGGACGGCCAGTGGCGCAGGAAGAAGAACAGCACGGTGACCGACAGGATCAGGCCGACCGCACCGGCTTCGGCCAGTTCCAGCAGCGAGGAGGTGACCGCCTTGCCCTGGTTGTCGATCACCTTGATCTGCACATCGCGCATGGAATCCTGCGCGCGGATCGCTTCCACTTCGGCCAGCGCCGCGCGTGAGACTTCCACCAGGTTCGCACTGCGCTCCTTGTAGATGTCCAGGCCCACCGCCGGGTTGCCGTCCAGCCGGCGGCCGTAGTTCATGCGCGCCGGCTTCAGGCGCACATCGGCGATATCGCCCAGGCGCAGGCCGGTGGCATTGATCACCAGGTCGCGCATTTCCTGCAGGTCGGTGATCTCGCCCACCGGCTGCACGCGCACGCGCTGGCCGTTGTCGTCGATCTGCCCGGCCGAGATCGAGAAGTTCAGCGTGCGCAGGCGCTCGCTCAATTCGTTGATGCTCAGCCCATGGGCGTTCAGCCGGTTCGGGTCGATGGCGATCTCGACCTCGTTCGGCGGCGCGCCGGTGATGTCCACGCGGGCCACGCCGGGAATGCGTTCGATGCGCCGCTTGAACTCGCGGTCCAGCATGTCATACGCGGTGGTCAGGTCGGTGGTGCTGGCCAGGCGTACCTTCAGCACCGGCTGGTCGCTGCTGGACCACTTGAACACGTTGTAGCGCTGCAGATCGTCGGGCAGGTCGCTGCGGATCGCATCGATGCGTTCGCGCGCATCGGACGCGGCAATGGCGATGTCGCGGTCCCAATCGCTGAACTCGATGAAGATCGACGCCGCCTCGGCGGTGGCCGACGAGCGCATGCGCTTGATACCGGTCATGGTGGCCAGCGACTCTTCCACCGGGCGGATGATGGTGCGCTCCACCTCTTCCGGCGTGGAGCCGGTGTAGGGAATCTGCACGAACAGGAACGGCGCGGAGATGTCCGGCAGCGCTTCCAGCGGCAGCCGGAACGAGGCGATCAGGCCGACCACCACCAGCGACACGAAACACATGATGGTGGTGACCGGGCGACGGATGGAAAACTCGGCAACGCTCATGCCGGTTCCTCCGCGCCCGCCGCGCTGCCGGTGGCACCGTGCAGGCCTTCACCGGCGTGCTTGCGGCCGCGTTCGCGGTAATAGGCATCGCCGCGGCGGTCCATCAGGTCGTACACCACCGGAATGACCAGCAGGGTGAGCAGGGTGGACACCAGCAGGCCGCCGATCACGGTGATGGCCATCGGCGCGCGCACCTCGGCGCCCTCGCCCATCGCCACCGCCAGCGGCAGGAAGCCGAACAGCGTGCACAAGGTGGTCATGATGATCGGCCGCAGGCGCGAGCGTGCCCCTTCCACCAGTGCTTCGTGCTTGGCCACGCCGGCTTCGCGCAGCTGGTTCACCTTGTCGATCAGGATGATCGCGTTCTTGGTGACCAGGCCGACCAGCAGGATCAGGCCGATGAACACCACCACCGAAATGGGCTTCCCGGTCAGCATCAGCGCCAGGATGGCGCCGACCAGCGCCAGCGGAATGGTGAACAGGATGACGAACGGGTGCAGCAGCGATTCGAACTGCGAGGCCATCACCAGGTAGACCAGGAAGATGGCCAGGCCGAAGGCGAAGATCAGCGAGGTGGCGGCCTGCGCCAGTTCTTCGCCCTGCCCGCCGATATGCAGGCCCACGCCGGCACCCAGCGGCTGTTCGGCCACCATCTGCTGCACTTCGCGCATGGCCGCGCCCAGATCGATGTCGCGCAGGTTGGCCGAGACCACCGCCACGCGGGTCTGGTCGGCGCGGTGGATCTCGCTGGGGCCACTGGTGGCGATGACGTCGGCCACTGCATCCAGGGTGACCGGACGGGTGCTGCCCGGATTGACGATCAGCCGGCGGATGCTGTCCACGCTGGCGCGGTCGCCTTCCTGGGCACGCACCAGCACGTCGATCTTGCGGTCGCGGAAGCTGTAGCGCGTGGCCACGTCGCCGCGCACCTTCTTCACCACCACATCGGCGATCTGGCGGGTGGTCAGGCCCAGCGCACCGGCGCGTTCCTGGTCGAAGCGGATCTGGATTTCCGGGAAGCCCTCTTCCACGGTGGATTTGACGTCGGCGTAGTGCGCGTTGCCACGCAGCAGCGCGGCCAGGCGCTGGCCGGCCACTTCCAGGGTGGCCATGTCCTGCCCGCGCAGCTCGATTTCCAGCGGCGTGGAGAAACTGAACAAGGCCGGCCGCGCGAAGTCGACCTGCGCGCCCGGGTGCTGGCCCATGCTGTCACGCAGGCGCTCGGTGATCTCCGCTTCGGTCTTCGCGTTGCCGCCACCGGCCATCACCACGGTCAGCTTGCCGATGTTCTCACCGCTTTCGGTGGGGCTGGCATCCAGCCGGGTGCCGCTGCCGCTGACGCCGTACAGCGAGGCCACGCCCTGGCTCTGGCCATGGGCCAGCTGCAGTTCGCGCACCAGCGCATCGGTCTGCTTCAGCGGCGTGCCGGCGGGCAGCTTCACGGTCATTTCGAAGCGGTCCTGGGCCAGCTGCGGAATCAGGTCCGCGCCCAGCATCGGCACCATGGCCATGGTGGCCACGAAGGCCAGCCCGGCCAGGCCCAGCACCTTGCCCGGATGGGCCAGGGCATTGGGCAGCAGGCGCAGGTAACCGCGCTCGGCGCCAGCATAGGGCTTCATGGCGATATCGCTGGCCTTGCGCATGACCGGGCCGACCACGGCCACGATGCCGCGCCACACGCGCACCACCAGCCAGGCCAGGGCAAAGAAGCTCCAACGCACGCTGGCCACGAACCCGCGACGGCCCAGCGCAACCGGCTTCTGCCAGCGGCTGTCCGGCCGCCACGCTTCGGCGCCGGGTTCTTCCGGGAACGCCAGCGGCGGGCGGCCCTTCAGCGAACTGAGCATCGGGATCAGGGTCATCGACACCAGCAGCGAAATGGCAATGGCGATGGCCACGGTCAGCGCCTGGTCGCGGAACAGCTGGCCGGCAATGCCATCGACGAACACCAGCGGCAGGAACACGGCGATGGTGGTCAGGGTGGAGGCCACCACCGCCATGCTCACTTCACGGGTGCCGACGATGGCCGCCTGCAGGATGCCCAGGCCACGTTCGCGCGCCTTGGCGATGCTTTCCAGCACCACGATCGAGTCGTCCACCACCAGGCCGGTGGCCAGGGCCAGACCGCCCAGCGACATCACGTTCAAGCTCAGGCCAAGCTGGCCCATGAAGAAGAACGTGGCGATGATCGACACCGGCAGCGACAGGCTGATGACGAAGGTGGACCAGCCATCGCGCAGGAACAGGAAGATGATGAGGATGGCCAGCAGGCCACCGATCACCGCGTCCTTTTTGACATCGGCAATGGCGTGTTCGATGAAGCGCGACTGGTCCTCGATGGTGGTCAGTTCGGCGTCGGACGGGAAGGTGCTCTTGATCTGTTCCAGGCGCGTGCGCAGGGCCTGCGCGGTGGCAACGGTGTTCGCATCGCCTTCCTTGTAGATGGCCAGCTCCACCGACTCCTTGCCGCCCAGGCGGATGATTGCTTCGCGTTCCTTGTAACCCTGGCGCACGGTGGCCACGTCTTTCAGGCGCACGGGCACACCGTTGGCGACCACGCTGGAATTGCCCGAAGAGGCACTCTGCGCGGCCGACGCAGCGGCAACGGCGGCGGCCGAACCGGTGGAGGCGGCGATGGTGAACATCTGCTGCAGGGCCGAATCGGCGGCACTGCCGTTGGACGACTGGGTGGTGACCAGCAGGTTGCGGATCTCTTCCAGATCGGCGAACTGGTTGACGGTACGCACCAGGAAGCGCTGCGAGCCCTCCTCCAGGCGGCCGCCGGAGATGTTGATGTTCTCTTCCTTCAACCGCTTGATGACGGTGTCGATGGGCAGGTTGAGCTGGGCCAGCTTCTGCTGGTCGATGTCCACCTGGATCTCATCCTCCAGGCCACCGCCGACCTTCACCGCGGCCACGCCGGTCACCGGTTCCAGCTTCTTCTTCAGGTCTTCGTCGGCATAGCGGCGCAGGCCGGTCAGTTCGCGGATCGCGTCTTCATCGCTGGCCGGGGTGGCCTTGGTCGACAGCACCAGGCGCATGATGGGCTCGGTGGACGGATTGAAGCGCAGCAGCACCGGGGCCTTGGCCTCCAGTGGCAGGTTCAGCGCTTCCATCTTGTCGCGCACTTCCAGGCTGGCCTGGTCCATGTTGGTACCCCAGGCGAATTCGAGCACGACATCGCTCTGCCCGGTGCGCGAAACCGACTTCAGCTTGCGCAGGTTCTTGACCACGCCCACCGCTTCTTCCACCGGCTGGCTGATCAGGCTTTCGATTTCGGTCGGTGCCGCGCCGGTGTATTCGGTGCGCACGGTGAGCGTGGGATAGCTCAGGTCCGGCAGCAGGTTCACTTTCAGGTTGCTCAGCGCGATCAGGCCGAACAGCAGCAGGGTGACCGTGCACATGGCGATGGTGACGCGGCGGCGGGTGGCGAATTCCACCAGGCCGCCGCGCATGCCGGAGGCGGCGCCGTCGCTCGCCGGCGAGGCACCGTGGTCGTGGCCCGGGGCGGTCATTGCTGGCTCCCGGCCTTGTCTGCGGGCTTGGCCGCGGCCACCGTGGCCGGCTTGGCCTTGGCCTTGGCGTTGGGATCGGCGATGACCTGCACGGCCGTGCCATCGCGCAGCGCCACCTTGCCGGCCGTGACCACCTGGTCACCGGCGGCCAGGCCTTCGCGGATTTCCACCCAAGGGCCTTCGGCGTAGCCCAGCTTCACCGGTACGCGGGCGACCTTGCCGGCGCGCACGCGGAACACTGCCGGTTCGCCATCGTCCAGCAGCGACAGGCGCGGCACCACCAGTGCGTCGGCGCGCTGGTCGTAGTCGATGCGGATGCGGCCGAACATACCCGGCTGCAGGGCGTGCGCGGCGCCATCGAAGGCACTGACCACGCGGAAGGTGCCGCTGCCCGAATCGACCACCGGCGCGATGCGGTCCACCGTGCCGGTGAAGCTCTGCCCCGGCAGTGCATCGGCCGACAACGTGACCGGCTGGCCGGCACGCAGGGTGGCCAGTTCGCGCTCGGGCACGTTCAGCGTGGCCTCCAGCCGCGAGTTGTCGACGATGCGGAAGATGGGCGTGTTGATCTGTACGAAGTTGCCGGTCTTGATCGAGCGCGAAGCGATGACGCCGGAGATCGGCGCCACCACCGTGGTGTAGGACAGTTCCAGCGTGGCCAGGCGGTACTGGGCGCGCATGTTTTCCAGGTCGTAGCGCAGCTGGTCCACGTCGGCGGCGCTGACCATCTGCTGGCCCACCAGCTTCTGCGCGCGCTGGTAGTTGTTTTCGAGCTTGCGCAGCTGCGCTTCGCTCTGCGCCACGGCCAGGCGTGCGCGATCGGGGTCCAGGCGCACCAGCGGCTGGCCGGCGGAAACCCGCTGGCCCTCTTCCACCAGCACCGCCAGCGCCACGCCGGAGGTCTTGGCCACCACCTGCGATTCGGCGCGCGGTTCCAGCGCAGCCGTGCCGGTGTAGCTGGCCGCCACGGCGCGATGGCTGGCCACGGCCACTTCCACCGGTACCGCATCGACCTTCTTCTCGTCCTTGGTTTCGGCCTTGGCCTCGTTGTTGGGCCCGGCGGCACAGCCACTCAGCAGCAGGGAGGTGGTGAGCAGCAGCGCGGCAGCACAGGTTGCGCTGCGGGGGCCCGGCAGCAAGTTGGAGTACGACATCGTCAGGTCCCTGGAAGATGCGTGGACGGGGGTGTGGACAGGTGTGCTACCAAAGTAATGCACCACTTCACGGCCACACCATATCCCAAAGGTCATGGTGCCTTCACGCCGCTGGTCGGACCGCCCCCATTTCAGCTAGATGAAACCTGCGGCTATACTCGGGACCGTTCCGTACCCCACGCCGGAACGACCAGACCCGAATCCCGGAAACGACATCATGCGCCCGCAGCCGCTCGCCGCTTGTCTCGCTCTGGCCGTCCTCCTGCCCCTTGGGGCCGCCGCACAGCCCGCTCCTGCTTCTGCACCTGCCACACCCGCACCGGCCCCGGCACCTGCCGCCACGCCGGCGCCTGCCGCACCCAGCGGCAATTTCGACAATGGCCGGGTGCTGGCCTACACCTGCCAGGGGTGCCATGGCATCACCGGCTACAAGAACGCCTACCCCAGTTACCGGGTGCCCAAGATCGGTGGCCAGAGCCAGCAGTACCTGACCCAGGCCCTGACCGAATACCGCCAGGGCAAGCGTCGGCATCCGACGATGCAGGCGCAGTCGATGAGCTTCAGCGAACAGGAGATCGCCGATCTCGCTGTTTACCTGTCCACCGTCAAGTAAGGCCCGCCCATGTCGAAAGCCGCGCATCCCGTGCGTCACGCCATCGCCCTGTCCGTCGCCCTGCTGCTGGCCGCCTGTTCGCAGTCGCAGGTGGAAAACAGCGAAAAATCCGCCGCCGACCCTGGCCATGCCAGTGGCGAGCACGGCTCGTCATCGTCGGCCGGCCTGCCGGCCGGGCGCGAAGCCGCCGGCGAGGCCCGCGCCAAGGTGAAGGGCAAGGCCACCAACCAGAGCTGCATCGATTGCCATGGTGCCGACGGCAACGCGCCGATCGACCCGACCTACCCCAAGCTGGGCGGCCAGTACGGCGATTACCTGGCCCATGCGCTGCAGGCCTACCGCGCCGGCGACCGAGAACATGCCCTGATGACGCCGCAGGCCAAAGACCTGAGCGACCAGGACATTGC
The DNA here is from genome assembly GCF_010894375.1 of Stenotrophomonas sp. B1-1. Classification (NCBI taxonomy): domain Bacteria; kingdom Pseudomonadati; phylum Pseudomonadota; class Gammaproteobacteria; order Lysobacterales; family Lysobacteraceae; genus Stenotrophomonas; species Stenotrophomonas sp. B1-1. Next base: position 148,552 of record NZ_JAAIUZ010000005.1, read on the forward strand.
GGATCTGGCGGCGTACTTCGGCAGCCGGACCAGCCAGCTGCGGGACCTGCACGGGGTGAAATGACCCCGCCATCCACGCATGGCGTGGATCTACCGGGCATCGGCGTTGGTAGGTGCGGACCTTGGTCCGCACGAATCCGCCATCCACGCATGGCGTGGATCTACCGGGCGCCGGCGTTGGTAGGTGCGGACCTTGGTCCGCACGAATCCGCCATCCACGCATGGCGTGGATCTACCGGGCGCCGGCTTTGGTAGGTGCGGACCTTGGTCCGCACGAACCCCAGGCGATCAGCCTTCCAGCTCTTCCCAGCGCGCGTACGCCGCGTCCAGCTCGGCCTGCACCTTGGCCAACTGCTGGGTGTGGGCGGTCACTTCGGCGCTGCTGCGGGTGTAGAACGAGGGGTCGTTCATCGCCGCGGTCAGGCCTTCCACATCGCCTTCCAGCTTTTCGATGGTCTTGGGCAGCTGCTCCAGCTCGCGCGCTTCCTTGTAGCTGAGCTTGCGCTTGGCGGCGGCCGGTTCGGCAGCGGCCGGTGCCGGCGCCACGGCCGGCGCCAGCTTGGCCACCACCGGTGCTACCGGGCTGCTGATGCTGGCCGCGTAGCGCTGCCAGTCGCTGTAACCGCCCACGTATTCGCCAATCACGCCGTCGCCTTCCATCACCAGCGTGGAGGTCACCACGTTGTCGATGAAATCACGGTCGTGGCTGACCAGCAGCAGCGTGCCGGTGTATTCGCCCAGCAGCTCTTCCAGCAGCTCCAGGGTTTCCACGTCCAGATCGTTGGTCGGTTCGTCCATCACCAGCAGGTTGGATGGCTGCGCGAACAGCTTGGCCAGCAGCAAGCGGTTGCGCTCGCCACCGGACAGGCGGGTGATCGGCGCACGCGCGCGCTCGGGGGTGAACATGAAGTCCTGCAGGTAGGCATGCACGTGCTTGCGCTTGCCATTGAATTCGAGGAAATCGCGGCCTTCGGCCACGTTCTCGATCGCGCTCCAGTCTTCGCGCAGCACCGCACGGTACTGGTCGAAGTAGGCAATCTGCAGGTTGGTGCCGGCGTTGACTTCGCCCTTGGCCGGCTGCAGCTCACCCAGCAGCAACTTCAGCAGTGTGGTCTTGCCGCTGCCGTTGGGGCCGATCAGGCCGATGCGGTCGCCACGCAGGATGGTGGTGGTGAAGTCGCGGACCATGGTGCGCTCGCCGAAGGCGAACGAAATGTCCTTGACGTCGATGACCTTCTTGCCGGAGCTGACGCCCTGGGCGGCTTCCATCTTGACGTTGCCACTGAGGTCGCGGCGCTGCGAGCGCTCGGTGCGCATCGCCTTCAAGCGGCGCACGCGGCCTTCGTCGCGGGTGCGGCGGGCCTTGATGCCCTGGCGGATCCAGACTTCTTCCTGCGCCAGCAGCTTGTCGAAGCGGGCGTTTTCCTGCGCCTGCGCGTTCAGGCGTTCCTCGCGGCGGCGCTCGTAGTTGGCCCAGTCGCCCGGCCAGCTGGTGACCTGGCCGCGGTCGATTTCGACGATGCGGGTGGCCAGCGCGCGCAGGAAGCGGCGGTCATGGGTGACGAACACCACGCTGCCGCTCCAGCCCTTCAGGAAGGCTTCGAGCCAGTCGATGGCTTCGATGTCCAGGTGGTTGGTCGGTTCGTCCAGCAGCAGCACATCTGGGCTGGACACCAGCGCGCGGGCCAGCAGCACGCGGCGCTTCATGCCGCCGGACAGGCGGCCGAATTCGGCTTCGCCGTCCAGGTCGAGCTTGGTCAGGGTTTCGCTGACGCGCTGGTCCAGGCCCCAGCCGTTGGCGGCATCGATCTTGGCCTGCACGTTGCCCAGCGCTTCGCCGTCGAATTCCTCGGCATGGCTGAGGTGGTGGAATTCGGCCAGCCACTGGCCCAGTTCGCCCAGGCCGTCGGCCACGACGTCGAACACCGAACCGGCGGCGCCGTGCGGCACTTCCTGTTCCAAGCGGGTGACGCGCACGCCCTGCTGCACGCGCACTTCGCCGTCATCAGGCTTGTGGTCGCCGGACAGCAGCTTGAGCAGGGTGGATTTGCCGGCGCCGTTGCGGCCGATCAGGGCGATGCGTTCGCCCGGCTCGATCGACAGTTCGGCCTTTTCCAGCAACAACGGGCCGCCGACGCTGAAGTCGACGTTCTGCAGAGTAATCAGAGGCATCCCCATAGTGTAAGGGTTGGGGAGGTCAGCCGGAATCTCGGCGGGTAGCGTCGACGGGTAGAGTCGACTGTCAGTCGACTGCTCTCTGACGCCCGCGCTGCCCGCGATAGTCGACCAACGGTCTACGCTACCGCCCCGGCTCCGGCAGCTTCCGGCGCTCGATCGGGGCGGGGCTCAGCGTGCAGCCTTGATCTTTCTGACCTCAGGGGTCAGGGCAAAGCAGTCGTCGAATGGCTGCCCCTCCAGCGCCCAGTACTCGATCAGGGCGTGGTGCTCGTGACGATCCTGACGCAGCGCGGCGAGTACGGCGGCAATGCTGCGATCATCCGGCCTGGCACCCGCGCCAAGCAGATCATTGCTTACGTCCAGGGCCAGGGTCATCAGCGCATGCCTGACGTCCGGCGGATAGCCGCTGTCGTGATATGCCGCCAGGTACCGGTCCAACCAGGCGTCGGTCCGATACGGGTCGGGCAGTTCGTAGGCCCAGTCCTGGCTAAGGCTGTCAGCGGGTGGCAGGCCCAGGTCGCGGCTGAGTCTCTCTATCGCTCGCATGATCCGTTCGGGTTGCCAATACGCGGTGGCAGGGTTGCATCCCCCAGCAACGCCTGCAACCCCGGCAGCCAATGCTTGCCGGGGTGGCGTACCAGCCACAGGGTGCGCTGCAGGGCGGGCAACGGGGTGTCCAGCACCTGCAGGCGGCCCAGCGCCAGCGGCTCTTCCACCGCGTGGCGCGACAGGCAGGCCACCCCCAGCCCGGCGATGGCAGCCTGCTTGATGGCTTCGGTGTTGCCCAACTGCAGGGTCTGGGCGAAACCGTGCAGGTGCGGCAGCAGGGCCTGCTCCACCGCTTCGCGGGTGCCGGAACCGGGCTCGCGCAGCAGCCAGCGGGCGGCGCGCAGTTCGTCCAGCGACCAGCGCGCGGGGGCGTCTGCGGCAGCAACGATCACCAGCGGGTCCTGCTGCCACGGCGTTACCTGCAGGCCGCGCTCGTGGCACGGGCCTTCGATCAGGCCAGCGTCCACGTCCAGCCGCTGCACGGCGGCCACCACGCCGGCGCTGTTGTCGATGCGCAGGTCGACTTCGGCCTGCGGGGCCTGCCGAAGCAAGGCCGCAATGCGTGCGGGCAGCAGGTAGTTGCCGATGGTCGTGCTGGCGGCCAGCACCAGGCGCAGCGGTGCGCCCCGCCCCGGCGTGCCGCCTGCCGCCAGGTGGCGTTCCAGGTCGGCGGCGTTCGCCAACAGGGTGCGGGCCGGTTCCAGCAGTGCCCTGCCATGCCCGTTCAGCACCAGGCGACGGCCGATGCGGTCGAACAACGGCGTACCGAAGTGCGCTTCCAGCTCCTGCAGGGCCGCGCTGCTGGCCGATTGCGAGAGGGCGATCGCCTGCCCGGCGGCCGTGGTGCTGCCGTGGTCGGCAATGGCGACGAAGACCTGTAGCTGGCGCAGGGTCAGGCGCATGCGATTACCTGCTTGATAGGTAGTTTTCACCCATAGTATTCGTTTTACAGGTAGGCCGCGCGGGCGCAGGCTGAGCGCACCTCCTCCATGCCCGCCCGCCATGAACGCCCCTGCCCTGACTCCCTGGTCCCTGCCCGCTCTGCGCCAGCGCTGGCAGCCGCGCCTTCCCGGCCTGCTGCTGGTGGGTCTGCTGGCCGGGGCGTCGCTGTACCTGGCCGAGCTGCCGTGGCTGCAGGCGCATGGCCTGAGCGCGCTGACCGTGGCCATCGTGGCCGGCATCGTGGTCGGCAACACCTTTTACCCGCGACTGGCCCCCGCCAGCGCAGCCGGCGTCGGCTTTTCCAAGCATTGGCTGTTGCGCGCGGGCATCGTGCTGTACGGACTGCGCCTGACCTTTCAGGACATTGGCCAGGTGGGCGTGGCCGGCGTACTGATGGATGCGCTGGTGGTGGCCAGCACCTTCGGCCTGGCCTGCTGGCTGGGCGTGCGCGTGTTCAGGATGGAGCGCGAAGCGGCGATGCTGATCGGTGCCGGCAGCGCGATCTGCGGCGCGGCGGCGGTCATGGCCGCCGAACCCGTGGTGCGCGGGCGCGCCGCGCAGGTGACCGTGGCGGTGTCGACGGTGGTGGTGTTCGGCACGCTGGCCATGTTCCTGTACCCGGCCCTGTTTGCGCTGGCACAGTCGCATGGCTGGCTGGCCATGGACGCGCGCCAGTACGGGCTGTTCACCGGTGCCACCGTGCACGAGGTGGCGCAGGTGGTGGCCGCCGGGCGCGCGGTGAGCGAGGCCGCCGCCGATACCGCCGTGATCACCAAGATGGTGCGGGTGATGCTGCTGGCGCCGTTCCTGGTGGGGCTGTCGCTGTGGCTGGCGCGCGGCGGCAAGGCGGCTGGTGAAGGCACGGCCCCGCGCATCGTGGTGCCGTGGTTCGCGTTCGGGTTCGTGGCGGTGGCCGGTTTCAATTCGCTGCATGTGCTGCCGGCAGGTTTGCAGGCCGGGCTGGTGCAGCTGGATACGGTGCTGCTGGCGATGGCGATGGCCGCGCTGGGCCTGACCACCCATGTGTCTGCACTGCGCCAGGCCGGGCTGAAGCCGCTGCTGCTGGCGCTGGTGCTGTTTGCGTGGCTGCTGCTGGGTGGGTTGGCGATCCACCAGGGCGTGCTGGCGGTGCTGGGCTGAGGGCAGTGCCGACCAACGGTCGGCACCCACCAAAGGTAGGGCGGTCGGCACCCGCCAGTAGATCCACGCCATGCGTGGATGACCGCCGCACCACGGGCGCTTGGCCGCAGACAGGTACAATGCGCCATGACTGACTTTTCGACCCTGCCGCTGAGCCCGGCCCTGCAGCCCGGCCTGGACGCCCTCGGCTACACCACGCTTACGCCGATCCAGGCGCAGAGCCTGCCCGCCATCCTGGACCGCCGCGATGTGATCGCACAGGCGCCGACCGGCAGCGGCAAGACCGCCGCCTTCGGCCTGGGCCTGCTGCAGGCCATCGACCCCAGCCTGATCCGCGTGCAGGCGCTGGTGCTGTGCCCGACCCGCGAACTGGCCGACCAGGTCGGCAAGCAGATCCGCAAGCTGGCCACCGGCATTCCCAACCTGAAGCTGCTGACCCTGGTCGGTGGCGTGCCGCTGGGCCCGCAGCTGGCATCGCTGGAAGGCCACGACCCGCATGTGGTGGTGGGCACCCCCGGCCGCGTGCAGGAACTGGCCCGCAAGCGCGCACTGAACCTGGGCGCGGTGCGCACGCTGGTGCTGGACGAAGCCGACCGCATGCTGGACATGGGCTTTGAAGAACCCATCCGCGAGATCGCCGGCCGCACCCACAAGGATCGCCAGAGCCTGCTGTTCTCGGCCACCTTCCCCGACAGCATCCGCGCCATCGCCCGCGACCTGCTGCGCGATGCGGTGGAAGTCACCGTGGAAGGCGCCGACCAGGCCCCGGCCATCCGCCACCTGTTCTGCGAAGTGGAACCGGCGCACCGGCAGAAGGCGCTGGCCGGCCTGCTGCTGAAGTACACGCCGGAATCGGCGGTGGTGTTCTGCAACACCCGCAAGGATGTGGACGAAGTGGCCAACTCGCTGCAGCAGTTCGGCTTCTCCGCACTCGCCCTGCATGGCGACATGGAACAGCGCGACCGCGAGGAAGTCCTGCTGCGCCTGGCCAACCGCAGTTGCAACGTGCTGGTGGCCAGCGACGTGGCCGCCCGTGGCCTGGACGTGGAAGAACTGGCGGCGGTGATCAACTACGAACTGCCGACCGACGTGGAGAGCTACCAGCACCGCGTGGGCCGTACCGGCCGTGCCGGTGCCAGCGGTCTGGCGATCAGCCTGGTGGCAGGCCGCGAGAAGACCCGTGCCGAGGCGATCGAAGCACAGATGGGCCAGCCGCTGGATTGGCAGAAGACCCCGTTGGCGACCTCGCGCCCGGCCGAACTGCCGCAGGCGGCCATGCGCACGCTGCGCATCGATGGCGGCAAGACGGACAAGCTGCGCCCCGGCGATATCCTGGGTGCGCTGACCGGCGATGCCGGCCTGTCGGGCAAGCACATCGGCAAGATCGCGATCTTCCCCACCCGCTCGTACGTGGCCATCGCCCGCGAACAGGTGAACAAGGCCGTGGCGAAGCTGGAAGCCGGCAAGATCAAGGGCCGCCGCTTCCGCGTGCGGATGATGTGATCGGGTAGGCGCCACAGTGATCCGGTAGGCGCCAACCTTGGTTGGCGCTCCACAGATGGCGCGAGCAGCAGTGCCAACCAAGGTTGGCACCTACCAAAGCAGATCACCGCCATCTGGTAGTTGCCAACCGGTGCCAACCAGAGCGAATCACCGCGATCTGGTAGTGGCCAACCTTGGTTGGCGCTCCACAGATCGCGCGGACAGCAGTGCCAACCAAGGTTGGCACCTACCAAAGCGAATCACCGTGGTCTGGTAGTCGCCAACCTTGGTTGGCGCTCCACAGGTCGCGCGAACAGCAGTGCCAACCAAGGTTGGCACCTACCAAAGCCTACCGGCTCAGGCTCCCCGCTCAGAACACCAGTTCGGTGTGCAGCGGCAGATCAGCTTCCCAGCGGCCACGGCCACCCAGGCCGTCCAGTTCCACCAGCACGCCGGCGCCGACCACGTCCACGCCCAGGCGGCGCACCAGCGACAGCGCGGCGACCAGGGTGCCGCCGGTGGCCAGCACGTCATCGATGATGGCCACGCGCGCACCGGCGTGCAGCGCATCGGCGTGCACCTCAATGCAGTCGCTGCGGTATTCCAGCGTGTATTCCTCGCGCAGCACCTTGCCCGGCAGCTTGCCCGGCTTGCGCACCGGCACGAAGCCCACGCCCAGTTCCAGCGCCATGGCCGCGCCCAGGATGAAACCGCGCGATTCGATACCGACCACCGCATCCAGCTTCTGGTCGCGCCAACGATCGGCCATGGCCGTGATCGCGCCGCGGAAGTCTTCGCCGTGCGCGAGCAGCGGCATGATGTCCTTGAACAGGATGCCGGGCTTGGGGAAATCAGCGATATCGCGCAGGCGCGAGGCCCAGGCGGGGACGGCCACGGTGGCGTCGGTCATTGCAGCTACCAGCTTGTATGGCGGCATAGGGTAACCGGTTCGCCTGAACGCTGCCCGTTCCCGGCATGGGCGCGCCGCAACGTTCCATTCGTGGCCTGCCCGATGTCACGCCAAAATCGCACATACGTGCGATAATCGCCCTAACCGGCCATTCACTCCGCCTGCGCCATAAGCAGGTCACTGCCTGCCCGCCCGCTGGACGGCCCGCAGCCAGGGATGCCGAACGGTCCCCGCCACGCCTGGCGCGCGCGGGCCTTCCCCCACGGCCGTGGGGTTTTTCGATACGAGGTTCATGCAACGTGGACGAGACGACGAAAGTTCCGGCCCTGTGCCGGGTGCTGCTGGTTCTGCTCGGCATTCTGGTGGCACTGTTCGGCCTGGCCCTGCTGGTCGGCGGTGTACGCCTGGCCCTGCTGGGAGGTAGTTGGTATTTCCTGCTGATGGGTCTGGCATCGGCGCTGGCCGGTGCCCTGCTGCTGGCGCGCCGCCCGGCCGGTGCGCTGCTGTACGGCGCCGCCTTCGTGGCCACCGTGGTGTGGGCGCTGGTCGATGCCGGCTGGAATTTCTGGCCGCTGGTCTCGCGCCTGGTGATGCCGGCGGTGCTGGCCCTGCTGGTGGCGTTGGCCTGGCCGCTGCTGCGGCGCAGCCGTGGCGCAGGGGCCGGCCGCGGTGCCTACGGCGTTGCCGCCGTGCTGCTGGTGGGCCTGCTGGCCACCGCGGTGTCGGCCTTCCAGCCGCGCCCGGTGGTGTCCGCCGCCGGCGATGTGCCGCCGGTGGTGCCGGTGGCCAAGGGCAGCGAGCAGCGTGACTGGATGCATTGGGGCAACACCACCGCCGGCACCCGCTTCGCCGCGCTGGACCAGATCACCCCCGACAACGTGCAGCAGCTGCAGGTGGCCTGGACCGCGCGCACCGGCGATGTGCCGGAAAGCAACGGCTTCGGCGCCGAAGACCAGAACACCCCGCTGCAGATCGGCGACACCCTCTACCTGTGCACCCCGCACAACCAGGTGATCGCCATCGATGCCGATTCGGGCACGCAGCGCTGGGCCTTCGATCCCAAGGCCACTGCACCGAACTGGCAGCGCTGCCGCGGCCTGGGGTACTTCGACAGCAGCACCGCCATCGCCGCGCCGGCCGCTGCGGTCGAGCCGTCCGCACCGGCCCCCAGCGTCGCCGCTGCAGTGGGCCAGCCGGCGATCTGCGAAAAGCGCATCCTGATGACCTCCATCGATGCCCGCCTGTTCGCGCTGGATGCCAAGACCGGCGCGCTGTGCCCGGACTTCGGCAGCAACGGCGTGGTCGACCTGAAGGTGGGCATGGGCGAGATCAAGCCCGGCTTCTACACCCTGACCGCCGCACCGCTGGTGGCCGGTGACCTGATCGTGGTCGGCGGCCGCGTAGCCGACAACATTGAAGTGGGCGAACCGTCCGGCGTGGTGCGTGCGTACAACGTGCGCACCGGCGCGCTGGCCTGGGTCTGGGATCTGTCCAAGGAAACCCCGGACGTGCCGCTGGATCCGTCGATCCACTACACCCGCGCCACGCCGAACGTGTGGACCTCGATGGCCTACGATCCGCAGCTGGGTCTGGTCTACCTGCCCACCGGCAACACCACGCCGGACCAGTGGGCCGGCGAGCGCACCCCGCAGGACGACAAGTACAGCTCGGCCGTGGTCGCGCTCGACGTAGCCACCGGCAAGGAGCGCTGGGTCTACCAGACCGTGCGCCATGACCTGTGGGATTACGACCTGCCCGCGCAGCCGACCCTGACCGATGTGCCCGACGGCAAGGGCGGCACGCTGCCGGCCCTGCTGCAGATCACCAAGGCCGGCCAGATCTTCATGCTGAACCGCCAGACCGGCCAGCCGATCACCGAAGTGCGCGAGATTCCCGCACCGCAGGGCAACGCCCAGGGCGAGCGCTACGCCGCCACCCAGCCGCTGTCGGTGGGCCTGCCGCAGATCGGCGCGCAGACGCTGACCGAATCGGACATGTGGGGCGCCACGCCGATCGACCAGATGCTGTGCCGCATCCAGTTCAAGCAGTTCCGCTACGACGGCATGTACACCCCGCCGGGCGAAGACCTGGCCCTGCAGTGGCCCGGTTCGCTGGGCGGCATGAACTGGGGCAGCGCCTCGGTCGACCCGACCACCGGCTACCTGTTCGTGAACGACATGCGCCTGGGCCTGTGGACCAAGCTGATTCCGCGTGCGCAGATGACCAGCGGCGATGGTGGTGTGGAAATGGGCGCCGCTTCGCAGACCGGCACGCCATATGGCTCGCTGCGTGACCGCTTCCTGTCCAAGCTGGGCATTCCCTGCCAGCAGCCGCCGTTCGGCACGATGTCGGCCATCAATCTGGCCACCCACAAGCTGGTCTGGCAGGTGCCGGTGGGCACGGTGCAGGACACCGGGCCGATGGGCATCAAGATGCACCTGCCCATCCCGATCGGCATGCCGACGCTGGGCGGTTCGCTGGCCACGCAGTCGGGCCTGCTGTTCTTCGCCGGCACCCAGGATTACTACCTGCGCGCCTACGACAGCCGCAGCGGCAAGGAAGTCTGGAAGGCCCGCATGCCGGTAGGCAGCCAGGGCACGCCGATGACCTATGTCTCGCCGAAGACCGGCCGCCAGTACGTGGTGATTTCCGCCGGTGGCGCGCGCCAGTCGCCGGACCGCGGCGATTACGTGATCGCCTACGCGTTGCCGCAGAGCAAGTGAACCGTGTCCACGCCGTGGCCCATCGTGGCCACGGCGTGCGGGTACCGATCCTGCGGCCCAGCGCTTACCATGCAGGGCTTACGTAGATGAAACCGGTTGCCATGCCTGCTGTTCCTCCCAGCCGCCGCCCCAAGCGTTCCCCGGCCCCGCCACAGGAGCGCGGGCTGGCCCATGAGTTGATGCAGCAGATCCAGGGCAACCAGGGCGATCCGGATTTCATGACCTCGCTCGGCCGCGGCCTGGCCGTGTTGAGCGTGTTTTCGCAGCATCCGCGCGAAGTGACCATGTCACAGATCAGCAGCGACACCGGCATCTCGCGTGCGGCGGTGCGCCGCGTGCTGTACACGCTGGAAAAGCTGGGCTATGTGGGCGAACAGGGCCGCGGCTATGTGCTGCTGCCGCGCGTGCTGGGGCTGGGCGGCGCCTACGTGGCGTCTTCGTCGATGACCGCCGCCGCGCAACCGGTGCTGGATGCACTGCGCGACGACGTGCACGAATCCTGCTCGCTGGGCGTGCTCGATGGCGACGACATCCTGTACATCGCGCGTGCCGAGACCGTGCGCATCATGTCCATCGGCCTGCGCGCGGGCAGCCGCCTGCCGGCGTACTGCACCTCGATGGGCCGGGTGCTGCTGGCGGCCCTGCCGCGCGACACGCTGGAAGGCTATCTGGAACGCACGCCCCTGCGCCCGCGCACCGAGCGCACGATCACCCGCATGGATGATTTCCTGGAAACGCTGGAGAAGGTCCGCCGCGAAGGCGTTTCACTGGTGGACCAGGAGCTGGAGATCGGCCTGCGTTCGATCGCCGTGCCGGTGCGTTCGCGCAGTGGCGAGGTGATTGCCGCGTTGAACATCGGCACCCAGGCCGGCCGCGTGAACCTGGGCGTGATGCAGTCGCAGTTGCTGCCGCGCCTGCGCGAAGCCGCGCAGCAGCTGGGGTCGTTGCTGCATTGAGCCAAGCCCCGGGGTCGGATCCCTTTCCGCAGGAAAGGGCTCTGACCCCAGTCGTGAGTGGGGTCAGAGCCCTTTGCGTTGCAAAGGGATCCGACCCCGATCTCATTCGGCCGCCTGCTCTTCCAGGATCGGCTTGGCCAGCGCGAAGGCGTGGTTGGCCGCAGGCACGCCGCAGTAGATGGCGGCCTGCAGCAGCACTTCCTTGATCTCTTCCGGGGTCACGCCATTGTTGCGTGCCGCGCGGATATGCAGCTTGAACTCTTCGTCGTGGCCCAGCGCCACCATCATCACGATGGTCAGCAGCGAGCGGGTGTGCCGCGGCAGGCCGTCGCGCGTCCACACCGTGCCCCACGCCGTGCGCGTGATGAATTCCTGGAATTCAGTGGTGAAGTCCGTGCGCGCCTGCAGCGAGCGTTCCACATGGGCTTCGCCCAGGACCTGGCGGCGTACCGCCAAGCCGGCTTCGTAGCGTTCCTGTTCGTCCATCGTCGTCTACCTGTGCAAGTGTCAGTGCGTGGCCTGCGCCAGATGCGCGGCCAATGCAGCGGTGAAGGCCTGCGGTGATTCCAGGTTGCAGATATGCCGGCCGGCCACCTGCGCATACGCGCCCTGCGCTGCGCCGCTGGCAATGGCCTGCAGATCGGCCGGCACGCAGACCGGATCGTCATCGCCGGCGATGGCCAGCAGCGGCACCTGGATGCGCGCCAGCACATCGCGGAATTCGGCCGTGCCCACCGCGTTGCAGCAGCCCACGTAGCCTTCCACTGACGTGGCGAGGAAGCGCTGCAGGATGTCTTCCACCTGGCTGGCATGGGTCTGCGCGAAGCCGGCCGTGAACCAGCGCTCGCGCGTGCCATCGACCAGCGGCAGCAGGCCATCGTGCTGCACCTGGGCGATGCGTGCCTGCCAGCTTTCGGCGCTGCCGATCTTCGCGGCGGTGGCAGCCACGGTGAGCGTGCGCAGGCGGTTGCCAGCATGCACGCCCAGCCACTGGCCGGTCAGCCCGCCGATGGACAGCCCGCAGAAGTGGCTGCGCTCGATGCCCAGGTGATCCCACAACGCCAGCACGTCGGCGCCCAGCTCGGCCACGCTGTACAGGCCAGGCGGCGCGCTGGACTGGCCATGGCCACGGCGGTCATAGCGCAGGATGCGGTACTGCGCCGACAGCGCCTGCACCTGCGGCGCCCACATGCCCAGGTCGGTGCCCAGCGAGTTGCAGAAGGTCAGCCAGGGGCCGTCTTCACGGCCCTCGGTCTGGAAGTGCAGGCGATGCTGCGGAAGCTCGAGAAACGGCATGCTGGCTCCAGCGAAGTACGTGGGGATCAGGCGCGTGCAAGCACGCGGTCGATCCAGGTATCGGCCATGCCGCGCCAACTGTCGGCGGCGAACAAGGCATCGAGTTGTTCAGCGGAAAGCTGCGCGGTCACCTCGGGCATCTGCGCCAGCACCGCACGCAGGTGCTGCGAATGGCCCAGTGCGCGCTGCGCGGCCTGTTCCACCAGCGCGTGCGCGGCGGCCTTGCCGATGCGCTCGCCCAGGGTGACCGCTACGGCTTCGGCATAGAGCAGGCCGCCATGGCTGTCCAGGTGCTGCAGCATGCGCGCGCGATCCAGTTGCAGGCCCTGCACCACCACGGTGACCTGGGCCAGGCTGCCGGCACACAGGCGCACGATCTCCGGCACGGTTTCCCATTCGGCATGCCACTGCCCGGCCGCACGTTCGTGCGGTTGCGGCATGGCGCTGTACAGCGTGGACAGCAGGCCCGGCACACGGGTGGCAGCGGCAATGGCGGCCACGCAGCCCACCGGGTTGCGCTTGTGCGGCATGGCCGACGATCCGCCCTTGCCCTCGCCTGCCGGCTCGAAGGCTTCGGCCACTTCGGACTGCATCAGCAGCACGATGTCGGTGGCGATCTTGCCCAGGCTGCCGGTCAGCAATGCGAACGCGCTGCTCAGCTCGGCCACGCGATCGCGTGCGGTGTGCCAGGGCAGTGCCGGCACTGGCAACTGCAGTTCCTCGCCCAGCGCCTGGGCAACGTCCAGGCCACGGTGCTGCAGCGAGGCCAAGGTGCCGGCGGCACCACCGAACTGCAGCACCAGGGTGTCTTCGCCCAGGGCCAGCAGACGGCGCTGGCTGCGCTGCAGGGCATCGAGCCAGCCGGCGGCCTTCAGCCCGAAGGTGACCGGAACCGCCTGCTGCAACAAGGTGCGGCCCGGCAGGCCGGTACCGCGCTCGGCGTCGGCCAGCTGCGCAAGCGCCGTACACAGCGTCTGCAGGCGCGACAGCACGTGCTCACGCGCGGCGCGCAACTGCAGCACCGCACCGGTGTCGATGATGTCCTGGCTGGTCGCGCCCCAGTGCACCCAGCGCGCCGCCTCGGCGTCGTTGGCCTTGACCTGCGCGGTCAGTGCCTTCACCAGCGGGATGGCGGGGTTGCCGGAAAGCGCGGTGGCGGCTGACAGCGCGCTCACATCGTAATGCGCTGCATTGCAGGCCGCCTCGATGGGGGCCATCGCCGCCTGCGGAATCACCCCGCAGCGCGCCTGTGCGCGGGCCAGCGCGGCTTCCACATCCAACATGGCCTGCAGCCGTGCCGCATCGGTGAACGCCACGTCCACGGCAGGCTCGCCGAACAGGCCGCCAAGCAGCGAAGGAGTCGGGTTCATCAAAGTAGATCCTTCCGGGGTTGCCCCAGCTTACCCGCGCCGGCCGTGACCGGCGTGGGCAAGCGACAGCCCGGGCGTTCAGTAGGCAAAGAACACGGTCTCGTCGGGGCCCTGCATGCGCACGTCCCAGTGGTATACGCCCTGGCCCTGCGCCTGCGCGACCAGGGTGTGGCGGCGCTCGGCCGGCACCAGCGCCAGGATGGCATCGTCGCCATTGCTGGCTTCGTCACTGAAGTAGATGCGGCCGCGGGTGGCCTGCAGCAGGCCGCGCATGAACACCAGCACCACCAGGTGCGGGGCCTGCGCTTCACCGCGCAGCCCCGGCACGCGGCCGGGCTTGACGGTGCTGAAGGCAAAGCGGCCCTGGTCGTCGGTCGGCACCCGGCCCCAGCCATCGAAGCTGGGATCGTGGTCGTCGCGGCGCGGGTCTTCGGCATGCGCGTAGATGCCCTGTGCGTCGGCCTGCCAGATTTCCAGCACGGCATCGGACACCGGCACGCCCTCGCCATCGAACACCTGGCCCTGCACCTGCACACGCTCGCCCTGCGCCTGCGCCGGTGCGATGTCGACGCGGTACAGCGGTTCCAGGCCCAGGCGGTAGTACGGGCCGACGGTCTGCCACGGAGTGGATTGGAAGCTCATGGTCTTACTCCCACACGGTCATCTTGCGACCGCGCAATACGATGTCGAAACGATAGCCCAGCGCGAATTCATTCGCGGTGGTTTCCCAGTCGAACGAGGACACCATGCGCTCGCGGGCCTTGGCGTCATCCACGCAGTTGTAGATCGGATCGAACGCCAGCAGCGGGTCGTTGGGGAAGTACATCTGGGTGACCAGGCGCTGGCCGATGCCTTCGCCGTGCAGCGAGAAGTGGATGTGCGCCGGGCGCCAGGCGTTGTAGTGGTTGCGCCACGGGTACGCGCCCGGCTTGATGGTGGTGAAGCGGTAGCGGCCTTCGCTGTCGGTCAACACCTGGCCGGTGCCCTTGAAGTTCGGGTCCAGCGGTGCGTCGTGCTGGTCGCCCTTGTGCAGGTAGCGCCCGGCGGCGTTGCACTGCCACACCTCGACCACCGAATTGCGCACCGGCCGCCCGTTCTCGTCCAGCACGCGGCCACTGACGATGATGCGCTCACCCAGCGGCTGGCCGGGGAAGCCAGCAGTGAGATCGGCGGCGTGCGCGCCCAGGGTGATGCGGTTGATGCTCGGCCCCGTCACTTCGGAAAGGGTGACCGGAATGGCAATCGGATCGGTGCCCGGGCCGCGCTTGGCGGTACTGGCATACGGCAGGTGGATGCGCGGCGGCTGGCTGCCGGGATACGGCTTGCGGTAGCCGCGCAGGTCGGTGGGATCGCTCATGGCGTACTCCTGTTGGCGAGCGGCCCCAGGGCCGCGGCTGTCATGCTGGTTACGGGCAGATTATGGAATGCGAGGGGGTCACACGCGCTCGATGGCCAGGGCCACGCCCTGCCCCACGCCGATGCACATGGTGGCCAGACCACGGCGGCCGCCGCTGGCTTCAAGCTGGCGCAGCAGGGTCAGCGCCAGGCGCGCGCCGCTCATGCCCAGCGGATGGCCCAGCGCAATGGCACCGCCGTTGGGGTTCACGTGTGCGGCATCGTCGGCCAGACCCAGCTGGCGCATGCAGGCCAGGCCCTGCGAGGCGAAGGCTTCGTTCAGTTCGATGGCATCGAAATCGGTGATCGACAGGCCCAGCCGTGCCATCAGCTTCTGGCTGGCCGGCACCGGGCCCATGCCCATGATGGCCGGCTCCACGCCCGCGCTGGCGAAGCCGAGGATGCGCGCGCGCGGGGTCAGCCCCAGCGCCTTGACCTGTGCGCCCGAGGCCAGCAGCAGTGCCGCCGCGCCATCGTTGATGCCCGACGCATTGCCGGCGGTCACCGTGCCCGGCTGGCGGAACAGCGGCTTCAGTTTGGCCAGTGCTTCGGCGGTGGTATCGCCACGCGGGTGTTCATCGCGGTCGACGGTCACGGTCTCGCCGCGCTTGCGGCCCGGCACATCCACCGCCACGATCTCTCCGTCGAAGAAGCCACGCGCCTGCGCCGCGGCGGTGCGCTGCTGGCTGCGCAGGGCGAACGCATCCTGGTCGTCGCGGCTGATGCCGTAGCGCTCGGCCACGTTCTCGGCGGTCTGGCCCATCGTTTCCACGCCATGCAGTTCACGCAGGCGCGGGTTGATGAAACGCCAGCCCATGGTGGTGTCTTCGATCTGCTGGTCACGGGCGAACGGCGAGGCCGCCTTGCCCATCACGAACGGTGCGCGCGACATCGATTCGACGCCGCCGGCGATGGCCAGACCCAGCTCGCCCGCAGCGATTCCACGCGCCACGGTACCGATCGCATCCAGCCCCGAACCACACAGGCGGTTGATCGTGCTGCCCGGCACGCTTACCGGCAGGCCGGCCAGCAGCAGGCTCATGCGCGCCACGTTGCGGTTGTCTTCGCCGGCCTGGTTGGCGCAGCCCAGGTAGACATCCTCGATCAGCGCCGGGTCCAGCTGCGGGTGGCGCGCCAGCAGGGCCTTCAGCGGAATCGCGCCCAGGTCATCGGCGCGAACGCCGGACAGCGCGCCGCCGTAGCGGCCGATCGGGGTACGGATGCCATCGACGATGTAGGTCTCGTGCAGGCTCATCTCAGGCTCCTTCGGCCAGTGCCAGCGGCAGGCCGGTCAGTTCACGCAGTTGTGCGATGTCCATGCCTTCCACCATTTCCAGCACGGTGGCGCCGCCGGGGCCGAGGTCGAACACCGCCACATCGGTATACACGCGCGATACGCAGCGCAGGCCGGTAAGCGGGTAACTGCAGTCGGCCACCAATTTGCTTTCACCCTTCTTGGTGAACAGGTCCATCATCACGAAGACCTGCTTGGCGCCGATGGCCAGGTCCATGGCGCCGCCCACGGCGGGAATGGCGTCGGCCGCACCGGTACTCCAGTTGGCCAGGTCACCCTGCACCGACACCTGGAAGGCGCCCAGCACGCAGATGTCCAGGTGGCCACCCCGCATCATCGCGAACGAGTCGGCATGGTGGAAATAGCAACCCCCGGTGAGCAGGGTGACCGGCTGCTTGCCGGCATTGATCAGGTCGGGGTCTTCGTGGCCGGGCGCCGGCGCCGGGCCCATGCCCAGCAGGCCGTTTTCCGACTGCAGGAAGATTTCCTTGTCGGTCGGCAGGAAGTTGGCCACCGTGGTCGGCAGGCCGATGCCCAGGTTCACGTAGGCACCTTCGGGAATATCGCGGGCCACGCGCGCGGCCATCTGTTCGCGGCTGAGCTTGTTCATGCCTGTACTCCTGCTGCGGCCACCGGCACCACGCGCTGCACGAAGATGCCGGGCGTCACCACCGCTTCCGGGTCCAGTTCGCCCAGCGCCACCACCTCACGCACCTGCACGATCGCGCAGCGTGCGGCCATCGCCATCAGCGGGCCGAAGTTGCGCGCAGTCTTGCGGTAGACCAGGTTGCCCCAGCGGTCGCCGCGGTCGGCCTTGATCAGCGCGAAGTCGGCATGCAGCGGATATTCCAGCACGTAGTGGCGGCCATCGATCTCGCGCGTTTCCTTGCCCTGGGCAAGTTCGGTGCCGTAACCGGTGGGAGTGAAGATAGCGCCCAGACCGGAACCGGCCGCGTGGATGCGCGCGGCCAGGTTGCCCTGCGGCACCAGTTCCAGCTCGATTTCACCGGCGCGGTAGGCCGCATCGAAATGCTGCGAATCGGACTGGCGCGGGAACGAACAGACGATGCGGCGCACGCGCTTGTGCTTGATCAGCGCGGCCAGGCCGGTATCGCCGTTGCCCGCATTGTTGTTGATGATGGTCAGCTCGCGCGCGCCCTGCGCGATCAGCGCATCGATCAGCTCGTCGGGCATGCCCGCGGTACCGAAGCCACCGATCATCACGGTGGCCCCATCGTGGATATCGGCCACCGCTGCTTCGGCGCTGGCCACGGTCTTGTCGATCACTGCATTGCTCCTTGCCCTGCCCTTCGCTGGTACCTACCAGCGCGGCGCACGGCCACTGCGACGGGAAAACATGACGCGGACATGGTGCGCACAGGCCCCTGCCCGGTCAATCCGATATTCGGCCATTCAATCCGATAATCGCACATTGCCTGCATGGCTCCGGAAGGCGGTTCAACGCCGGTTCTGGCCCACGCCCACGCGCAGCCCCAGGCACGCCCAGGCGGCCAGCAGCAGCGGCAGCGCGCACAGCACATACAGCGCCGACGGCGGCCAGTGGCCATCCACCAGCACGCCCACGGTAAGCGGCGACAGAATGGCGCCGACCCGGCCGATGCCGATCGCCCAACCCAGGCCGGTGGTGCGCACCTGTGCGGCGAACACCACCGGTGCGGCGGCGTACAGCCCTGCCATGGCAGCAAACAGCGCGGCACCAATCACGAAGGCCAACGGGAAGGCCACGTTCAACTGCGTGTTGAACGCAGCAAAGCCCAGCATCGCCACCATCGCCAGCAGCAGCGCGCCGGCGGTCAGGCGGGACAGCGACCAGCGCGAGGCCAGCCAGCCGAACAGGCTGCCGCCGACGATGCCGCCCAGGTTCAGCAGCACGCCACCGGTGATGCCCTGCTGCGCCGAAACACCTGCAGATACCAGCAGCTTCGGGGTCCAGCTCAGCACGAAGTAGAACGCGAACATATGCAGGAAGAACGCCAGCGCGATCAGCAGCGCGACACGGCGCAGATCACCCACGAACAGCGCGGCGTAGCCCTGCGGCTGGCCATCGCGCACCGGTGCCGGCGGCAATGCCTGCAGCGCCGGCATCTGCATGCGCGACAGCAGCGCGTTCAAGCGCGGCAGCGCATCGGCCGGGCGCCGTGCCACCAGGAAATCCAGCGATTCGGGCAGGCACTTGAGCACCAGCGGGATGCACAGCAGCGAGGCACCCGCGCCGATCAGGAACACGCTGTGCCAGGACCAGTGCTGCAGCATCCACGCCGCCAGCACGCCACCGGCAGTGGCGCCAATGGGATAACCGGTTGCCTGCAGGGCCACGGCGGTGCTGCGCCACTTGGCGTTGGCATACTCGGCGGTGATCACCCCTACACCGGCCAGCATGCCGCCAATGCCGATGCCGGTGAACACGCGCAGCGCGCCCAGCTGCCAGGCGTTGCCGGCCAGCGCCGACAGTGCCATGCCCGTGGTCAGGATCAGCAGGCAGCACACGATCATCGGCCGCCGGCCCCAGCGGTCAGCCAGCGGCGCCAGCAGGAACGAGCCCAGCGCCATGCCGACCAGGCCGGCACTGAGCATCAGCCCCAGCACCTTGCCCGACAGTTCCCAGTCCGCCGACACGTGCGGCGCAGTGAAGGCCATGACCATCACGTCGAAGCCATCGAGCATGTTCAGCAGCACGCAGATGGCGATGGCGGTCCACTGGAAGGGACTCATCCGTTCCAGGACGAGCGGCGGTGCAGCGGCGGAGGCGTGGCTCATGGTGCGGTTTCCTGCAACAGCGTGAAGCGGCGGAACATCCGGCGTGGTGGTCTCAGCGACCGGCCTGGCTGGAAGCGTGGATGACCTGCAGGACGTCCTGCAGTTGTTCGACTTCAACCTGGCCCGGCGCCGACGGCGTGCCGATCATGCCGAAGGTCAGCGCCTGGCCGAAGGTTTCCCCGGCCAGTCGCGAGACCACGCCGGTGCCGCCCATCGACATGGTCAGCAGCGGCTTGTCACTGCGCTGGCGTACCTGCCAGGTGGCGTCCAGCAGGGCCAGCACATCGCCGGCGTCGCGCGGCATCACCGCGATCTTCAGCACGTCCGCGCCCATCGCCTGCTGATTCAGCAGGCGCGCGACGATCTCCTCGCGCGGCGGCGTGGCCTGGAAATCGTGGTTGGACATCACCACCTTCACCCCCGCCTTGTGCGCCTGCGCCACCAGCGCCTGCACTACGTTCGGGTCGCGGAACATTTCCACATCGATCAACTGGGCAAAGCCACCGCGCAGCAGCGTGGCGTACAGCGCGCCGTAGTCGCGGTCACTGATCGCCTTCGCACCGCCTTCGGCCTTGGTACGGAAGGTGACGATCATCGGCTTGCCGCCCAGCGTGGCCTGGATGCGCTTGCCCAGCGCCACCAGCTTGCTGCCATCGGTGGCGATATCCAGGTAATCGATGCGCCATTCGGCCAGGTCGGTGTGCGTGCTGGCGGCGATGGCCGCGGCCTGCTGCAGGGCGAGTTCGGCACTGGCACCGGTAATCGGCACGATGGTGCGTGGACTGCCCTCGCCGATGCGCAGCGAGCCCACCTGCAGCACCGCCGGCGGCGGTGCGGCCAGGGCCAACACGGGGGAGGTGCACAGCGCACCGGCGAGGACAAGGGAGGCAAACGGAATACGCATGGCAGTCACCAGGGCGTGGAAGGAGCGCGCGACCATCAGAAGGTCACCTTGGCCTGGACACCCACGGCCCAGGCGTTGTCGGTACCGCTGTAGTTGAACGTGCCGGGATTGACGATGTACTGCACGTCGGGGCGGATCATCAGCCACGGGTTGACCTGGAAGCTGTAGGACAGTTCGAACAGCTCCTCGGCCTGGCTCAGGTTGTACAGCGGCGAATCCACCGGCACGCCACCGGCGGCCAGCGAAGCGCGGCGCGCATCCACCAGGCGGTCGTTGATGTCGGCGCCCACGTAACCCAGCGCGATGCTGTCCTGCGCGCGCGAACCGATGCCCTGGTACACACCACCCACTGCATACCAGCGCTTGATCTGCGCGGTATCGGCGTCGGACACCATGTACTGTGCGAACGCCGTCAGACCGCGGCTGGGGTCGGCCGACTCCTGGGTCAGGCGCTGCTCGGCCAGCACGTAGGCGCCGTGGCGTCCGGTGGTGGGCGAGGTATCCAGGCCGCGCTGGTCCACGCGCGAGGTGTCGTAGTAGCCGCCGAACTTGTAGACGCCGGCGTAGCGGCTGCCCTTGGCCGGGGTCCAGGTCACTTCCACCGGGAACAGCGAACCGGTGGTGCCCGAGGCGAACGGGCGGAACGCATTGCGTTCGATGTTGCCGCCCAGGTTCGGATTCACCTGGAACCAGCCGGTGCGCACGTTCAACGCCGGGCTGACCTGCTGCGCCACTTCACCGCCCCAGCGCGCCACCGGGTAGTTGTACCAGCCGCTGTTGCCGGACATCGCCAGCGGGTGCGCGCAGAACGCGGCGTTGACGAAATGGGTCAGCAGGCTGTGCAGGCCGAACTGGTTGCCCATCGCGTAGTAGCCCAGCTTGTAGTACGACTGGCCACCGTTGAAGGTCTGGTCGTAGCTCAGTTCGGTCAGCCGCGTGTACTGGCCGCCGTAGGCTTCCTGGATCGGGAAGCGGTTGCCGACCAGATCGGCCGAGGTACTGCGGCCACGCCGGTCATTGAGCGTGAAGTGGAAGGCACCGCCGTCCCAGCCGGCCAGCTTGCCCATGTCCAGGTCCATGCCCACGCGCACCTGCTGCGCATAGCGGGCGCCGGTTTCACCGTAGCCACCGTCCACCACACCCATGGCCTCGCCCACGTAGTCGCCGCGGAAGGCAATGCCGCGCTCGTACAGATCGGTGCGGGTACCGCCCCAGTCGCCGGTGAGCGTCTTGCCCGCGTAGCGATTGCTGGATTGCGCGCTGGCGACGGCCGGCAGCAGGGCCATCGCGGCCAGTACGGCCAGGGAAACAGGCTTTGCAGGAATCATGGTCAGGGTCTCGGAAAGGTGATCAGCGCAGCGACAGCGGCGCGCTCAGGGGCGACGTGGCGCCCTGCGGCGAGGTGACCGTGGCGGTCACACCGCCCAGATCCGCAGCATCGGCGCCATTGCCCAAGGGGAAGGTGAAGGTGCCGTTGCCCTGGCTGTCGGTACGCGCCTGCACGGTGCCCAGCACGCGCTCGGCTTCGCTGCCGTTGGCCGCACGGTTGCCGAACACTTCCACCTGGTAGTGGCTGTCCGGCTGGCCGTGGAAGCTGCCGGTCAGGCTGCGCTGGGCGCCCTTGCCGTGCACCGCAACCAGTTGCGGCGCCGCCTGGCCCAGGTTGGCCAGCGGCTGGCAATCGGCCTGGCCGGCGGCGCTGCAGATGCGCGCACGCTTGGCCGGATCGGTGTCCACGCCGCGCCCGCGCGAGCCGACGAAGCTGGCATGTTCCAGCCCCGGCACACCGAACACGATGGCGCCGCGCGGCTGGCCCTTCACGCAGGCACCGCCGGCTTCGCAGCGCTCGATCGGCAGACCGTTGCCGAAGATGCGGTTGGCGCTGAAGCGGTTCGGCACACTGACCGGCTGCGGGCGCACGCCAATGCCGATGCCGTTGCCGGTGATGGTGTTGCCATCGACCACGTTGCCGCTGCCGGTGATGCTGAGCCCGATCGAGTTGCCGGTGAAGGTATTGGCCGCGATGTAGTTGCGGTTGCCCCAGTTGATCTGCAGGCCATCGGAGTAATCGACGAAGCGGTTGTGCACCACGCTGTTGTCATTGCCCCACAGGATCTCGATGCCCTGCGACGGTTCCGGGTTGGCCTTGGTGGACTGGAACAGGTTGTCGGCCACCAGGTTCCAGGCAGCGCCGCGGGTCAGTTCCAGGCCATCGCCGTTGTCCAGGAACACGTTGCGCACGATGCGGTTGTGCACCGTGGTGGTGGCGGTGGACTGGCCCTTGCCATCGTCGCCGGTGAGCATGATGCCGGCACCGCCCTTGTTGGCGACGATGCGGTTGTCATGGATTTCGCTGTGGCTGGCGCGGTTGATCAGCACGCCGATGCAGAAGTTGCGGATCTCCAGGCCGGTCAGTTCGACGCCCTGGGTATCGCGCAGCACCAGGCCAGGCAGCGTGGTAGTGCGCACATTGGTGCCGGACTGGCCCGGCTCGGCACCCGGGCAGGCATCGGTGCCGGTGCCGGTCACGTAGGCCGAGCCATCGATGGCCACGAACTGGCCGTCGCGTGCCCACGGCGTGCCGACGATCTGCACCGGGCCCTTGATTTCCGGCAGCGGCGAGGCCGGCTTGATCACGTACGGGGCAGCGCCCACCGCATCGATTTCAATGCGGTAGCGGCCCGGCGTGGCGTTGGCGGTATTGATGGCCCAGCGCAGCGAGCCGGCGTTGCTGTCGTCGGCGTAGCGATCGACACGCAGCACCTGCAGCGCTTCACGCGGCGGTTCGGCCTGGTAGGCCAGCGCCAGCGACGGCAGCAGGGCAAGCAGGGACAGGGAAACGACAGACAGACGACGGCACATGCGATCACTCCGCACAGGTGAAAGAGATCCAACGGTCTTCCCCTGCACCTGGCTTCAGCACCGTGACCGATGCTGCCCTCGCCCCGCCAGGGGTGGATCGCTTGGACTGCTATGAAACTGCGGAAGTGAAATTAGGTTTATCGCACTGCACCATTCAAGTGCGGTAATCGACTGTGCGTGCGAATATCGCACTGAATAGGTAATACGTTGGTTGTAGGGGGGTTCTTTGCAGGGCTTGCAGCCCTGCACCCGCTCAATGCAACGGCAACGGCGAAAGCAACAGCAAGAGCAACAGCAACAGCGGCATTCCGTGGGATGGCGGGGCGGTGTCGAATTGCGGGGACGCCGCAAGTACGTCCTTGTAGGCTTGGCAGCCGCATCCATGCGGCTGACACCCCGCAATCCGACACCGCCCCGCCTTCGACAGATTCACGCGGCGGTTGGTATCTGCGCCAATTGTCCCGCGCGGCTGTTGGTAGGTGTCGACCTTGGTCGACACATCTTTCAGATATCGAACGAATTCATCCGTGTCGACCAAGGTCGACACCCACCAGAGCAGAATGCCGTTCCAGCAGATCGCGGGAAACTGTCGAAGGTGGGGCGGTGTCGGATTGCGGGGTGTCAGCCGCATGGATGCGGCTGCCAAGCCTACAAGGACGTACTTGCGGCGTCCCCGCAATCCCACACCGCCCCGCCATCCCACGGAATGCACGCTTTTGACGTTGCTGTTGCATTGAGCGGGTGCAGGGCTGCAAGCCCTGCAAGAGAACTCCCCTACGAACTGCAGGACAGCATCGAGCAGCCGGCGCGGTGCTCGGCCCAGGCCGGCCGCTTGCCTGCGTAATGTTCCAGCCCCGGCCGCTGCGTATACGGATCGCGCAGCACCTCCTGCAGCGCATGCACGCCCCCCAGGTCGCCCTGCTCGGCGCGATCGATGGCCTCCTGCGCCAGCCAGTTGCGCAGCACATACAGCGGATTGGCTGCCGCCATCTTCGCCTGCCGCGCTTCGGCCGACAGCGGGTCCACACGCAACCGCGCCGCGTAGTCCTGCAGCCACTGCTGCAACGGCGCCTGCACCGCCTGCCGTCGCGCCTGGTCGTAGTACACATCGCCCAGTGCGGCCACGTCCGGCGCGGTCACATCCACGCCCATCAACGCACGCCACGCCAGGGTCATGTCCATGCCGCCGTCCTGCAGCAGCTGCTGCCAGCGCAGGTACAGCTGCAAGTCCTCGTCGTCAGCCGCCGCCAGCCCCAGCTTGGCCGCCGCATCGCGCCGCGTGCAGGCCACGAAGGTGGACTGGAACGCCGCAAGCCCCGCCTGCAGCGGCTGCACATCGGCGAACAACGGCGACAGCGCCTGCGCCAGCCGGTTGAGATTCCAGTACGCCACCTGCGGCTGGGTGCCGAAGCGGTAGCGGCGCCCCTGCGCGTCGGTGGTGTTGGGTGTCCAGTCCGGGTCGTAATCCTCCACCCAGCCGTAGGGGCCGTAATCGATGGTCAGGCCGAGCACGGACAGGTTGTCGGTGTTCATCACCCCATGCACGAAGCCGACGCGCATCCAGTGCGCCATCAGCTCAGCGGTGCGCACGGCAATCTGCGCGAACCAGTCGCCGTACAGCGCCTCCCCCTCCCCCTGCAGTTCAGGGAAATCGCGGGCGATGCAGACGTCGGCCAGTTGTTTCAGCAGCGTGGTCTCGCCGCGCGAGGCAGGCAGTTCGAACGTGCCGAAGCGCATGAACGACGGCGCCACGCGGCAGACGATCGCGCCGGGCTCGGCGCGCGGGTGGCCGTCGTAGAACATGTCGCGCACCACGTCCTCGCCGGTGCCGACCAGCGACAGCGCACGCGTGGTCGGCACGCCCAGGTGATGCATGGCTTCGCTGCACAGGAATTCGCGGATGGACGAGCGCAGCACGGCGCGTCCATCGGCGCCGCGCGAATAGGGCGTGGGCCCGGCGCCCTTCAACTGCAGCTCCCAATGGCGCCCGTCGGCGGCCACCAGCTCACCCAGCGATATCGCACGCCCGTCGCCCAGCTGCCCGGCCCAATGACCGAACTGGTGTCCACCGTAGTTGGCCGCCCACGGCTGCATGCCGTCGTACAGCGCGTTGCCGCCGAAGACCTGGGCGAAGTCGACGCCCTGCACATCGGCGGCGTCGAAGCCAAGCAACGCGGCAACCTGCGGCGACCAGGCCAGCACGGTCGGCGCCGCGACCGGGGTCGGCAGCACCGATGACCAGGCCGCCTCGCGCACCTCGCGGCGGCGTGGGCCGGATTCGGGGTCGCCCGGCAGGGCGGTCAACAGGCGGTTGTCGAAACGGGGGGCGTGGGTATCCATGCCAGCAGGATGGGGGCGGTCGGCCCCGGCCTCAATCGCCGCGCAGGGCCTGCAGTGCCCCGCCGTGGGCCTCGGCGCGCTGGTAGGCCGGGCGCTGGCCGATGCGTTTCAGGAAGCCCCGCAACGCCGGCTTGTCGTCCAGGCCGCCGCCACGGGCGGCCGCGGCCTGGATCGGGAAACTCATCTGGATATCGGCCGCACTGAACCGTTCACCGGCGAACCACGGGCTTTCGGCCAGGCGCCGCTCCATCCAGTCCAGATGCAGGCGGCGCTGCGGGCCGATGAAGCTGCGCTCGGCCTTGTCGGCGATGCGGCGTGCGATCGGGCGGGCGAAGAACGGCATCGGTGCGCTGCGGATCCGCCCGACCACCAGGGTCAGCAGCAGCGGCGGCATGGCCGACCCTTCGGCGTAATGCAGCCAGTAGCGATAGGCGATGCGCTCGGCACTGTCGGCCGGCACCGGCGACGGCGACAGCACGCGCTGGGTGTCGTAGCGGTCGACCAGGTAGTCCAGGATCGCGCCGGATTCGGCCAGCACCTGGTCACCGTCCTGCAGCACCGGTGCCTTGCCCAGCGGATGGATCTGCCGAAGCTCCGGCGGCGCCAGCAGCGTCTTCGGATCGCGCGGGTAGCGCCGCAGTTCGTAGTCCAGCCCCAGTTCTTCCAGCATCCACAGCACGCGCAGTGAACGCGAGTTTTCCAGGTGGTGGACGATGCGCATGCGGAAACTCCTGAGGTAAGCCCGCATCGTACCGCGCGCGATGCATGCACCTCGCAAAAAAAAAACGCCGGAAGCTTTCGCTTCCGGCGTTCTGGCTACCAAACGGTAGCAGACGGATTAGACCGCCTGCACCTGGTCAGCCTGCATACCCTTCTGGCCCTGGACGGCGATGAAGGTAACCTTCTGGCCTTCCTGCAGGGTCTTGAAGCCGGTGCCCTGGATGGCACGGAAGTGCACGAACAGGTCCGGGCCGCTTTCCGGGGTGATGAAGCCGAAGCCCTTGGCGTCGTTGAACCACTTGACGGTGCCGGTCTGACGATCAGACATTTGACTAACTCCTGAAACACATGTTGAAAAAATCGCAGCCACCGGGAATCGGGGCCGAGACTGAGTTGCAGGCGTTGGTAAAGCGGATCGATGAGCGGATCGTGAGATCAACTGCACCAGGCCACGATTCACGGTGACCCTAGCAAACACAGTGGATCGAACGATACGCGTGTTTTCAGCAAAAAGCGATAGCCCCGGCATTCAGCGGCAGAGCCCCGCCCGCTAGGCGTGACAAGGGCTGGGCCCAGATCAGGGCTAAACCCGAGTCCCTATTCAGGTTTTTCCTACCCTACACTGGGCTGATGACTGAAGCTGAAACCCCCGCTGAACACGCCCGCCCACGCATCTGGGTCGATGCCGACGCCTGCCCGACGGTCATTCGCGACATCCTTTTCCGGGCCGCCGAACGGGTCGGCCTGGAGCTGACCCTGGTGGCCAACCAGTGGCTGCGCACCCCGCCCTCGCGCTGGATCCGCTCGCTGCAGGTGCCGCAGGGCCTGGACGTGGCCGACAGCGCCATCGTCGAACGGGTGGCCGCCGGTGACCTGGTGGTCACCCAGGACATCCCGCTGGCGGCGCTGGTACTGGAAAAGAAGGCCGTGGCGCTGAACCCGCGCGGCCAGCTGTACACCGCCAACAACATGGCCGAGCGCCTGTCCATGCGCAATTTCATGGAGGAACTGCGCGGTGCGGGCGTGCAGACCGGTGGCCCGCCGCCGCTGGGCGCGCGCGACCGCCAGCTGTTCGCGGCCGAACTGGACCGCTGGCTGGCCCGGATCAAACCACGCTGATCAAGCCGCGATGATCATGCCCGCTCTATCGGGTCCGGCGGCCAGCGCAGCGAACGCTCGCTGCTGAACACACGGCGCTCTCCACTCAGCGGGTCCTGGAAGGCCAGGGCTCGGGCCAGCAGCTGCAGCGGCGGCGCATCGTCAATCGGCCGCAGCTGCGGGTACAGGTCATCGCCCAGGATCGGTGCCCCCAGCGCCGCCATGTGCACGCGCAGCTGGTGCTTGCGCCCGGTTTCCGGCCACAGCCGGTAGTGCCAGGCCGCGCCGTGCTCGGCAATCACCTCGATGCGGGTGCGCGCATTGGGTTCGCCTGGCACTTCGGCCATGCGGAAGAAGGGCTCACCCGGCACGATCCGGCTCAACCGCTGCTGCGGGAACGGCAGCCCTGGCAGGGCCGGCGCCAGTGCCTCGTAGATCTTTTCGATGCGCCGTTCACGGAACAGGCGCTGGTAGGCGTCGCGCGAATCGGGTCGCTGCGAGAACAGCACCAACCCGGCGGTCAGCCGATCCAGCCGATGCAGGGGCACCAGGTCGGGATTGCCGGTACGTGCCACCAGACGCGCCAACAGGGTCTCGCGCACATAGCCCCCGGCCGGGGTGACCGGCAGATAGTGCGGCTTGTCGGCCACCAGCAGATGCGCGTCCTGGTACAGCACCGTCTCGCTGAACGGAATGACCGGCTCCGCGCTGACTTCGCGGAAGTAGACGATCTCCAGCCCGACCTGCCACGGCTGGTCGGCCGCAAGCGCCCTGCCCTGCGCATCCTGCACCCGCCCACGCGCGAAACGGTCCAGCCACTGGCCGCGGTCAATGCGCGGAAAGCGCACGCACAGACCGTCCAGCAGGGTCGGCCAGTCACCGGGGGGCAGCTGCAGGCGGCTGGGCAGGCTCATCGAACACACACACAGGGAAGTCGCGGCCAGAGTGCCACCGTTGACACCGCGCAGACACCCCTGCAACGGACACCCCGCCAGCAAACCTCTATCATGGGCGGTCTTTGCCCCCGGAACGCCCATGGCCCTCACCGCCACCATCCGCAAGGCCGAACTGCAGATCAGCGACATGGATCGCGGCTACTACGCGACCCACAACCTGACCCTGGCCCAGCACCCGTCGGAAACCGACGAGCGCCTGATGGTGCGCCTGCTGGCCTTCGCCCTGAACGCCGATGACCGCCTGGAGTTCGGCCGCGGCCTGAGCACCGACGACGAGCCGGACCTGTGGCAGCACGACTACACCGGCGACATCCTGCAGTGGATCGACCTGGGCCACCCCGACGAATCGCGCATCCGCAAGGCCAGCAACCGCAGCCGTTCGGTGCAGGTGGTGAACTACGGCGGCAACGCGTCCGATATCTGGTGGACCAAGCAGGGCAAGGGCCTGGCCCGTTTCGACAACCTGTCGGTGGTCGACCTGGACGGCGCCTTCGTTGAACAGTGGGGCCAGCAGATCCAGCGCGCCATGCGTTTCAGCGTGCTCATCCAGGACGGCGAAGTGCAGATCCTCAACGACCAGATCCAGCTGGACGTGATTCCCAGCTGGCGCAAGCGCGCCAAGGCATGAGCATTACCCGCTGCGACGTGGTGGTCATCGGCGCCGGTGCCGCCGGGCTGATGACCGCGCTCACCGCCGGCCGCCGCGGGCGCCAGGTGCAGGTGCTGGACCACGCCAACAAGGTCGGCAAGAAGATCCTGATGTCCGGCGGCGGGCGCTGCAACTTCACCAACACCGGCACCACCCCGGCCAACTTCCTGTCGGCCAACCCGCATTTCTGCAAATCGGCGCTGGCCCGCTATTCGCCGTGGCACTTCATCGACATGGTGGAGAAGCACGGCATCGCCTATCACGAAAAAGAGCTGGGCCAGCTGTTCTGCGATGTCTCATCGAAGCTGATCGTGAAGATGCTGGTGGAGGAGTGCCAGGCCGCCGGCGCGCAGATCCGCACCCAGTGCAGCATCGAGCGCATCGAACACGGCAGCGATGGCTTCCGCGTGCACACCACGCAGGGGCTGTTCCATTGCGCATCGCTGGTGGTGGCCACCGGCGGGCTGTCCATTCCCAGCCTGGGCGCCACCGGCTTCGGCTACGAACTGGCCCGCCAGTTCGGCCACAACGTGCTGCCCACCCGCGCCGGCCTGGTGCCGCTCACCCTCAGTGGCAAGCACCAGGAACGCCTGGCCGAGCTGAGCGGGGTGGCCCTGCCGGTGCAGGCGCGCTGCAATGGCAAGAGCTTCCAGAACTTCATGCTGCTCACCCATCGTGGCGTCAGCGGGCCGGCCATCCTGCAGATCTCCTCGTTCTGGCAGCCCGGCGACACCCTGGAGATCGACCTGCTGCCCGGTCAGGACGCCGGCGAGTGGCTGCGGCAGATGAAGCGCGAGCGCCCTGCCGCCGAACTGCGCACGGTGCTGGGCGAGGTACTGCCCAAGCGGCTGGCGCAGCGCCTGTGCGAGCACTGGCTGCCGGACCGGCCGGTGCGCCAGCTCGACGAACCGGTGCTGCGCCAGGCCGCGCAGGTGCTGGGCGCGTTCCCGCTGGTGGCCAGCGGCACCGAAGGCTACCGCACCGCCGAAGTCACCCTGGGCGGGGTGGATACGGCCGAAGTGTCGTCTTCCACGTTCGAATCCAAGCGCGTGCCCGGCGTGCATTTCGTCGGCGAGGTGTTGGATGTGACCGGCTGGCTGGGCGGTTACAACTTCCAGTGGGCGTGGGCCAGCGGTCACGCCGCCGGCAGCGTGGTGTGAACCGCATCGCCGTTCGGTGCTCGGCCGGGGCCAGCGCATGGACGTGCCGCCGCGCATCGTGTATCTAGGTTCGCAGATTGGGGAGCAGTGCATGCAGAACGCGAACGACATCACCATCCGCCTGCTGATCGTGGACGACAGCGGCGAAAACGCAGAAGCCATCGTCAGCACCCTGCGCAACAGCGGCATTGCCGTTCGCCCGTGGCGCCCACAGGATTCGGCCGAACTGTCACAGGTGCTGGCCAGCCAGGCCATCGATCTGGTGCTGGCCTCGCCGTCGCAGGGCATCCCCCTGCCACTGGTGGCCCAGCACATTGCCGCCAGCGGCAAGGATATTCCGCTGGTGCTGCTGGCCGACCGCATCGACGAAGACGAACTGGTGCAGGCCAGCAGCAACGGCGTGCGGGCCCTGGCCCTGCGCCAGCGCAACGAGCACCTGCTGGCCGTGGTGCGTGACCAGTGGGTGGATCTGCAGGCACGCCGCGGCCTGCGCCGCATCGAAGCACAGATGCGCGAGACCGAACGCCGCTGCGACGCGCTCATCGCCTCGTCCCGCGACCCCATCGCCTACGTGCATGAAGGCATGCACATCCGCGCCAACGACGCCTACCTGGGCATGTTCGGCTACGACGAATTCGACGATATCGAAGGCATCTCGCTGCTGGACATGGTGGCCGCACAGCACGTGGATGGCTTCAAGCAGCTACTGAAATCACTCAGCCGCGGCGAAGCACCGCCCCCGCAGTACCAGCTGGATGCCCGCCACCAGGACGGCAGCGCATTCCCGGCCACCATGGAATTCACCGCCGCCACCTATGAAGGCGAGGCCTGCCTGCAGGTGGTATTCCGCCGCCGCCTGGAACTGGACACCGAACTGGCGCGCGAAGTGGAAGACCTGCGCCAGCGCGACCAGGTCACCGGCCTGCTCAACCGCCCCACCTTCATGCTGCAGGTGGAAGATGCGGTGGCCCAGGCCGGCCGCAGCGAAGGCCAGTTCGGCCTGCTGCTGGTCGAGCCGGACCACTACGCCCGCCTGATCCCCGATATCGGCCTGGACTCGGCCGACACCCTGATCGGCGCCTTGGCCGGGCTGCTGGCCGAGGTGGTGGGTGACCAGGCGCAGCTGGCGCGCTTTGGCGAACACAGCTTCGCCGTGCTGCAGTCGGGCCCGTATGCGCAGACCGAAGCGCTGGCCGAACGCATCCGCGCCGCCTATGCCGCGCATGTGTTCAGCATTGGGGCGCGCTCGGCCACGGTCACGGTCAGCGTGGGTGGCGTGCAGGTGGGCGAAAAGATCGCCAGCATCGGCCAGGTGCTGGCCCGCGCCAGCGAATGCACCCAGGCCGCCGCCGCGCTGGGCAATACCTGCCGCATCTTCGACCCGGCCGCTGCCGACCGCGTTGAAGAAGAGCGCGTGCAGCGCTGGGTGGCACGCATCCGCGAAGCGCTGGCCGGTGAAGGCTTCCAGCTGCACTACCAGCCGGT
Source organism: Stenotrophomonas sp. B1-1 (assembly GCF_010894375.1). Taxonomy (NCBI): domain Bacteria; kingdom Pseudomonadati; phylum Pseudomonadota; class Gammaproteobacteria; order Lysobacterales; family Lysobacteraceae; genus Stenotrophomonas; species Stenotrophomonas sp. B1-1. The sequence goes on from NZ_JAAIUZ010000005.1 coordinate 179,739, forward strand.
GCTGAACCTGCAGGGGGAATCGCTGGAACTGTACGAGGCCTACCTGCGCCTGGAACACAACGGCGAGCTGCTCAGCCCCACGGCCTTCCTCGGCATTGCCGAAGAACATGGCCTGCTGGCCGACATCAATCGCTGGGTGGTGTCCCGCGCGATCAGCGTGCTCGGCGCGCGCGCGCGCGAGGGCCATGCCACGCAGATGCTGGTGAAGGTGACGCCCGAATCCTTCGATGACCCGAAGATGATCGCCACCCTGCGCCGCGAACTGCAGGCCCACGGCGTGCCAGGCGAACGGCTGTGGCTGCACGCGCCCGAGGCCAAGGTGTTCACCCATCTGCGCGCCGCACAGCAGTTCCTGGCCGAAGTTGCCCCGCTGGGCTGCCGCATCGGCCTGGAGCAGTTCGGTTCGGGGCTGGATTCGTTCCAGCTGCTGGCGCACTTCCAGCCGCAGGTGCTGAAGCTGGACCGCAGCTTCACCAGCGACCTGGTGTCGACCCGCGAGAACATCGATCTGATCAGCCAGATCACCGCGCGTGCGCAGGAAGCCGGCATCCGCACCGTCGCCGAGTTCGTCAGCGACGCCAATTCCATGACCCTGCTGTTCAGTGCGGGCGTGGATTACGTGCAGGGTGATTTCGTCGGCCCTGCCCTGCCGGTCATGAACTTCGAGTTCGGCTGAGCGGCATGCGCCGGGCCGCAGATCGGCACCGGTAGCGCCGGGCCATGCCCGGCGGGCGCAGCGGCATTCAAGGCATCCGCCGGGCCATGCCCGGCGTTACCTCGGCTCTCAGGTCAGATCGACCAGGTTAGCGATCTTCACGTCCGGATTGACGTCGGCCTCGTAGTCCACGCCTTCCACGCCAAACCCGAACAGGCGCAGGAAATCGGCCTTGTAGCCGGCCAGATCACTGATCTCGTACAGGTTCTCGTTGGTCACCTGCGGCCACAGTTCCAGCACCTTGCCCTGCACTTCCGGCGCCATTTCCTTGTAATCGGCACGCAGGCGGCCTTCCTCGTCCACCAGCGCAACCTTGCGCCCCTGGCCATCGACCAGATCGTGGCGCAGGCGGTCGACGGCCACGCCGTCAGCCTTGCCGCCGTACAGGATGTCGTACAGCACATCGAGCTGCTCGATGCAGCCTTCGTGCGTGCCCTGCGCCTTCATCACCTTGAACAGCAGCGACAGGTACAGCGGCATGGTCGGAATGGCCGAGCTGGCCTGGGTCACCACGGCCTTGAGCACCGACACGCGGGCGTCGCCACCGATCCTGGCCAGCGTTTCGCGCAGGCCCAGCACCTTGTTGTCCAGGTCCTTCTTGGCGGCACCAATCGAGCCATTCCAATAGATGGCCTGGGTGATCTCCTCGCCCACGTAGGTGAAGGCGGTGGTGGTGCAGCCATCGGCCAGCACGCCGGCATCGGCCAGCGCGTAGATCCACATCTGCCAGTCTTCGCCGCCCATCACCGCAACGGTGCCGGCAATCTCTTCCGGGGTGGCCGGCTGCAGGGTGGTTTCGGTGATCACTTCCTTGTCGGTGTCCAGGCCACGCAGGGTGATCTGTTCGCCGATCGGCTTCAGCGTGGAGCTGATGATCTCACCGGTCTTGGGGTGCTTGCGGCGCGGCGCGGCCAGGCTGTAGACCACCTGGTCGACCTGGCCCAGGTCGGCCTTGATCATCTCGATGGTCTTGGCCTTCACTTCATCGGAGAAGGCATCGCCGTTGATGCTCTTGGCGTACAGGCCGGCTTCGTCGGCGTACTTGTGGAAGGCGGCCGAGTTGTACCAGCCGGCGGTGCCCGGCTTGGTTTCGCTGCCCGGGCGTTCGAAGAAGATACCGAGGGTGGCCGCGCCGCTGCCGAAGGCGGCGGTGATGCGTGCCGCCAGGCCATAGCCGGTCGATGCGCCGATGACCAGCACGCGCTTGGGGCCGTTCTGGATGGGCGGGCGGGCGCGGATGTAGTCGATCTGCTGCTTGACCGCGGCCTCGCAGCCGGTCGGATGGGTGGTGACGCAGATGAAGCCGCGGACGCGCGGTTTGATGACCATGGATACCTCGGGTTGGCAGATGCGGCGCACGCGGGCGCACGCGAACCGCAGGATCGTAGTGCGCGGGGGACGATTGCACAACCGACGCAGGCGTAGGGTGGGGTTTCTCTTTTGCAGGGCTTGCAGCCCTGCACCTGCCGTGGATCAACATCAACGTCAAAAGCGGGCGAACCGTGGGTTGGCGGGGCGGGTCCGGTTGCGGGGGACGCCGCAAGTACGTCCATGTAGGCTTGGCCGCGGCATCCATGCCGCGGACACCCCCGCAACCGGACCCACCCCGCCTTCGACAGTTTTTCGCGATATGTCGGAACGGCGTTCTGGCTTGGTCGAGACAGGGGTCGGATCCCGTTGCTCCGCAACGGGCTCTGACTCCAGGCGGATCTCGATATCTGACAGATGTGTCGACCAAGGTCGACACCTACCAACAACCTGTCGGAGCAGCGCTCTGCTCTGGTAGGTGTCGACCTTGGTCGACACAGTAGAGCCACGCCATGCGTGGATGATTCGTTCGATATCTGAACGATGTGTCGACCAAGGTCGACACCTACCAACAGCCGCGCGGAACAACAGGCGCCGTTACCAACAGCCGCGTGAACCTGTCAGAGGCGGGGCGGTGTGGGTGGGCAGGACCGCAGGCGCCATGGATGGCGCCTACGAGCCTACAGGGACGTACTTGCGGCGTGTCCTGCCCACCCACACCGCCCCGCCATTCCACGGACACCGAGCTTTTGACGTTGCTTCAGTCGAGCATGGCTCGACTCTACAGAGGTGCAGGGCTGCAAGCCCTGCCCACAAAAAACCCCGCTTGCGCGGGGTTCTCTGTGTGCTGCGTGCCGTAAGGATTACGGGCGACGCTCCAGGGCTTCGATGTCCTTCGCCTTGGGCAGCAGGTCCTGCTTGCTTACGCGCAGGAAACCGATCGTCAGCATCGGCACGGCCACCAGGATCGAGGACAGCACCACGATCACCGCACCGATCATGTGCGTCTCGGCCAGGCCTTCCATCGAGCTACCGCCGTACAGGTACAGCGCCAGCGCCGACAGGAAGAACATCACCGCGGTGATCACCGTACGCGACAGCGTCTGGTTGATCGAACGGTTCAGCACTTCCATCGGCTCCACGCGCAGGCTGCGGAAGTTCTCTCGCACGCGGTCGAACACCACGATGATGTCGTTGATCGCAAAACCCATCACCGACAGCAGGCCGGCCAGCACCGTCAGGTCGAATTCGCGACCCAGCAGCGACACGTAGGCCACGGTGACCAGCAGGTCGAACAGCGCCACGATGCTGGCGGTGACGGCGAACTTCCACTCGAAGCGCACGGCGATGTAGATCAGGAAGCCGGCCAGCATGAAGATGGTGGCGTACAGGCCATTCATCGCCAGGTCCTTGCCGATCTGCGGACCGACAAATTCATTGCGCAGCACGGTGGCCTGGTTGTCGGCCGAAGAGACCGCCTTGACCACGGCGGCCGCGGTGGCCTTGTCTTCAGCCGACGCGCCACCGGTACCCGGGGCGTGCTCGCCGTGCGGGGCCAGGCGGATCAGAAGGTCGGTGTTGCCACCCACGCTCTGCACCTGCGCGCCGTCGAAGCCGTTCTGCTCCAGCTTGGTACGGACGTCCTCGACGTCCACCGCTTTGTCGAAGCGCGCTTCGATCAGGGTGCCGCCGGTGAAGTCCAGTGCGTAGTTGAAGCCCTTCACGCCGATGATGGCGATCGAGGCAATGAACACGGCGATCGTGACGACCATGGCGACATGGCGCCACCGCATGAAGTCGATCTTGGTGTCGTTCGGGAGGATGTGCAGCGGAAACAGTTTCATTGTGCGTGTCGTCCCGTCAGATGGCCACGTTCTGGAGCTTCTTGCGACCGCCGTAGATCAGCGTCGCCAGCGCGCGCGACACGGTGATCGCGGTGAACATGGAGGCGAAAATACCGATGATCATGGTCAGCGCGAAGCCCTTCAGCGGGCCGGTGCCGAAGGCGAACAGGGCCACGCCCACGATCAGGCCGGTCAGGTTGGCGTCCAGGATGGTGCCCGAGGCGCGGTCGTAACCGGTCACGATGGCGGTCTTGCCCGGCACACCGGCACGCAGTTCCTCGCGGATGCGCTCGTTGATCAGCACGTTGGCGTCCACCGACAGGCCCACCGACAGCGCCAGACCGGCGAAGCCCGGCAGGGTCATGGTGGCACCGAACAGCGACATCACCGCCACCACGATCAGCAGGTTGAACAGCATCGCGATGGAGGTGATCAGACCGAACACGCGGTAGTAGATGCTGAAGAACACCAGGGTGAACAGGAAGGCGTAGACCACCGCGGTGATACCGTTCTTCACGTTCTCGGCGCCCAAGCTGGGGCCGACCACGCGCTCTTCCACGAAGTCCATCGGCGCAGCCAGCGAGCCCGACTTCAGCAGCTTGGCCAGATCTTCGGCTTCCTTCTTCTGCAGACCGGTGGTCTGGAAGTTCTTGCCGAACACGCCGTTGATGTTGGCCACCGAGATCACTTCCTCGTTGACCTTGAAGCCACGCACTTCCTGGCCATCGACCACGGTCACCGTCGGCACGCGCTCGGTGTAGACCACGGCCATCGGCTTGTTCACGTTGGCGCTGGTGAAGTCGAACATGCGCTGGCCGCCGACATTGTTCAGCGTCACGCTGACCGCCGGCGAACCACTGGTCGAATCGGTCACCGCCTGCGCGGCCACCATCTGGTCGCCGGTGACGATCACGCGCTTGTTCAGCAGGATCGGGCCGCGGCCATCACGCTGCTGGTAGACCTTGGCTTCCGGCGGAATGCGGCCCGACGCGATGGCATCCTGCGCGTTACCTTCCACCACCGCACGGTATTCCAGGGTGGCAGTGGCACCGATCATGCGCTTGGCTTCGGCGGTGTCCTGCACGCCGGGCAGCTGCACGACCACGCGGTCAGCACCCTGGCGCTGGATGATCGGCTCGGCCACGCCCAGCTGGTTCACGCGGTTGCGCAGGGTGTTGATGTTCTGCTCGATCGCGCCGTTGGCGATCTGCGCGATCTCCGCGTCCGGCACGGTCACGGTGATGCGGTTGCCAGAAACGTCATAGCCCAAGGTCGGCTGCGCGGTGCCCAGCGCCACGCGGGCACGGCTGGCCGCATCGGCGCCAGCCGACGGGCTCAGGTTGGCCACGATGGTGTTGTCAGCGCGGCGTTCCACCGACTGGTAGGCGATGCGCGCATCACGCAGGGTGCTGCGCACGTCTTCGGTGTAGGCATCCAGGCGCTTTTCCAGCGCGGCCTTCTGGTCGACCTGCAGCACGAAGTGCACGCCGCCCTGCAGGTCCAGGCCCAGCACCATCGGGCGACCGCCCAGGTTGGCCAGCCAGTCCGGCACGGTGGAGGCCAGGTTCAGGGCCACGGTGTAGTTCTCGCCCACGCTGTCGCGCAGCGCATCGCTGGCGGCCGACTGCGTCTTCAGGTCCGGCAGGCGGACGATCAGGCTTTCCCCTTCCTTCTCCGCGCCGATCGTGTTGATGCCGGCCTTCTTCAGGTCGGCCAGCACACGGTCGCGCAGCGCATCGTCAACCTGCCCGCCACGGTTGGCGGTGATCTGGATGGCCGGGTCCTTCTGGTAGATGTTGGGCAGCGCGTACAGGGTGCTGAGCGCCAGTACGATCAGGATGACGACGTACTTCCAGCGTGGAAATTCGAGCATTGCTTGGGTCCCGCGCGGCGCCATCCCCGGCGCCGCGGTTGTGCATCGGAAAGGGAGTGGCTTACTTGGCCGAGTTCAGGGTACCGGCCGGCAGCACGTTGCCGACAGCGCCCTTCTGCACGCGGATGCGCACGTTGTCAGCCACTTCGATGGTGATGAAGTTGTCGCCGATGTCGGTGACCACGCCGGCGATGCCGCCGTTGGTCAGCACTTCGTCGCCACGCTTGATCTTTTCCAGCATGGCCTTGTGCTCCTTCTGCCGCTTCATCTGCGGGCGGATCATCAGGAAGTACATGATGGCGATCAGGATGATCGGGAACAGCAGCGTGGTCAGGCCCATGCCCTGCGGTTGGCCGCCGGCGGCCTGGGCGTGGGCGGCGGGAATCAGGAAGGCAAGCAGGTTCATCGTTGGTCCTTTGGTTGGGCGGCGCTCCCGTCCGTTCACGGGCGGGGGTGTCGACCGCGGATCTGGGTCAGCCTTGAAGTATGCCACGGCCCCGGACGTTCGTCCTTGGGCCGTTCGGCAGGGGTACCACGGGGTTACAGCGGGGGCGCCACCGCCCCACGGGCCGCATAGAAGGACTCGCGGAAGGCCTGGAAGGTTCCCGCCTCGATGGCCGCGCGGATGTCGGCCATCAGTTTTTCGTAGTAGAACAGGTTGTGCAGGGTGCCCAGCATGGGCGCCAGCATCTCGTTGCAGCGGTCCAGGTGGCGCAGGTACGAGCGGGTGTAGCCGCCGGTGCAGGCCACGCAGCCGCAGCCCGGCTCGATCGGGTCCATGTCGCGGGCGTACTGCGAATTGCGGATGCGTACGGTGCCGAACGAGGTGAAATAGTGGCCGTTGCGGGCGTTGCGGGTCGGCATCACGCAGTCGAACATGTCCACGCCGCGGGCCACGCCTTCCACCAGGTCTTCCGGCCGGCCCACGCCCATCAGGTAGCGCGGGCGGTCGCTGGGCAGCTCCGGGTCCAGGTGGTCCAGCATGGCATTGCGTTCGTGTTCCGGCTCGCCCACGGCCAGGCCGCCAATGGCGTAGCCGTCGAAGCCGATGGCCTGCAGGGCGTCGGCCGAGCGGCTGCGCAGGTCGGTATGCACCCCACCCTGCACGATGCCGAACAGTGCCGCGTCGTTGCCCAGCTCGTCGTGGGCGTTGCGGCTGCGCTGGGCCCAGCGCAGGCTCAGCTCCATCGAACGGCGCGCCACCTCTTCGGTGGCCGGGTACGGGGTGCACTCGTCGAAGATCATCACCACGTCCGAATCGAGCACCTTCTGGATCTTCATGCTCTCTTCCGGGCCCAGGAACACGCGGGCACCGTCGGTGGGCGAGGCGAAGGTCACGCCCTGCTCGGTGATCTTGCGGCGGTGGGCCAGCGAGAACACCTGGAAGCCACCCGAATCGGTCAGGATCGGGCCGTCCCAGCGGCAGAAGCCGTGCAGGCCGCCGTGGTCGGCGATGATGTCCAGGCCCGGGCGCAGGTACAGGTGGAAGGTGTTGCCGAGGATGATCTCGGCGCCCAGCGCACGCACCTGGTCCGGCAGGATGCCCTTGACCGAGCCGTAGGTTCCCACCGGCATGAAAGCAGGCGTTTCCACCGTGCCACGCGGGAAGGTCAGGCGGCCACGGCGGGCACGGCCGTCACGGGTCTGGAGCTGGAACTGCAGTCGGGACATGGAGCGGTCATTCAGGCAAATAGTTGCCTATTGTCTCCCATCCGGGCGTGCGCACCAAGGTGCGCACCTACCTTGGGTGGTTCGGGGCGTGCGCACCAACGGTGCGCACCCACCACGGATGGATCGTCAGCCCGCCTGCGGGAACAGCAGCATCGCGTCGCCGTAGCTGAAGAAGCGGTAGCGCTGCTCGATCGCGTGCTGGTAGGCCTCGAACACCCGCTCACGGCCGGCGAAGGCCGAAATCATCATCAGCAGCGTGCTTTCGGGCAGGTGGAAGTTGGTCACCATCGCATCGACGCTGCGGATGCGGTAACCCGGGGTGATGAAGATCTGGGTCTCGCCGGCGAACGGCAGCAGCTCGCCGTCACGCATCGCACTTTCCAGCGCGCGCACCACGGTGGTGCCCACGCCGATCACCCGGCCACCGGCCTCGCGCGTGCGCCGCACCTGCTGCACCAGTTCGGCGCCCACGTTCAGCCACTCGCGGTGCATCACGTGGTCCTTCAGGTCATCCACCCGCACCGGCTGGAAGGTACCGGCGCCCACATGCAGGGTCACGTGGCCGAACGCCACGCCCTTGTCCTTCAGTGCGCCCAGCAGGGCCTCATCGAAATGCAGGCCGGCGGTCGGTGCGGCCACGGCGCCCACTTCGCGGGCGAACACAGTCTGGTAGCGCTCGCGGTCATCCTGGCCCGGTTCGCGCTGGATGTACGGCGGCAGCGGCAGCCGGCCGGCATGCAGCAGCCACTGCTCCAGCGATTCGGGCACATGGAACTGCAGCAGGTAGAACTCGCCATCGCGGCCCAGCACTTCGGCCTCGCCGCCGGCGTCCAGGGCAATGCGGCTGCCGGCCTTGGGCGACTTGCTGGCGCCCACCTGGGCCCGCACCTGCTGGCCGCCCAGCAGGCGCTCGATCAGGATCTCCACCCGCCCGCCGCTGGCCTTCTGCCCGAACAGGCGCGCCGGAATCACCCGGGTATCGTTGAACACCAGCAGATCGCCCGGCTGCAGCAGCGACGGCAGGTCGCGCACCTGCACATCGGTGAAGGCGGCGGGCGCCGGCGGCACCACCATCAGGCGGCTGGCCGAACGCTCGGCCAACGGCGCCTGGGCAATCAGTTCGGCCGGCAGGTCGTAATGGAAATCGGACTTCTTCAAGGCGGTGGCGGCATCAGGTCGACAATGGCGCGCATTGTACGTCCAGCATCGGCCAGGCAGCGCGCATCGTGGCGAACGTCGGGCATTATGCTGCTATGCAGCAGGTTTCTGCGGGGTTATCGCGCAAAAAAACAAGTGCTAGCATCGGGAAGGAAGTCCGCTGCACGAGCCTGCCCCAAAGCGCGCGTGATGACGCGCGTTCTGCATTTTCAGGCCCGTGTGAACCATCGTTTCAGGAGATCTGCAATGAGCTTCATCGAACGTCTTGCCCCCCTGCGCACCCAGCCCGGCACCCGCCTGACCACCGGCCTGGACGATGCCACCCTGACCGCCCTGGCCGACCGCCACCCGCAGCTGGTTGCCGCGGTGGACGCCGCCGCAGCGGAATTCGCGCGCGTGCAGGGCGAACTGGGGCCGCTGCTGGCACAGGACGAGCAGGCCCAGATCGAGGCCATGCAGGACGGCTTCGTGAACTTCTATGCAGATGATGCGGTGACCCCGTACGTGGCACTGGCTGCACGCGGCCCGTGGGTGGTCACCCTGAAGGGCGCGGTGCTGTACGACGCTGGCGGCTACGGCATGCTCGGCTTCGGCCACACCCCCGATGCCGTGCTGGAAGCGATGGCGCGGCCGCAGGTGATGGCCAACATCATGACCCCCAGCCTGTCGCAGCAGCGCTTCATTACCGCCCTGCGCGCCGAAGTCGGTCACCGCCGTGGCGGCTGCCCCTATGCCCGTTTCATGTGCCTGAATTCCGGCTCGGAAGCGGTCGGCCTGGCCGCGCGCATCGCCGATGTGAACGCCAAGCTGCAGACCGACCCGGGTGCGCGCCACGCCGGTGCCGCGATCAAGCGGGTGGTCGTCAAGGGCAGCTTCCACGGGCGCACCGACCGCCCGGCGCTGTATTCCGATTCCAGCCGCAAGACCTACCTGCAGCACCTGGCCAGCTACCGCGGCGAGGATTCGGTGATCACCGTAGCGCCCTATGACGAGGCCGCCCTGCGCCAGGTCTTCGACGATGCCGCGCGCAACCAGTGGTTCATCGAAGCGGTGTTCCTGGAGCCGGTGATGGGTGAAGGCGACCCGGGCCGTTCGGTGCCGCCGGCCTTCTATGCCCTGGCCCGCGAACTGACCCGTGCCCACGGCAGCCTGCTGCTGCTCGATTCGATCCAGGCCGGTCTGCGCGCCCATGGCGTGCTGTCGGTGGTCGATTACCCCGGCTTCGAAGGCCTGGACCCGCCGGACATGGAAACCTATTCCAAGGCACTGAACGCGGCCCAGTATCCGCTGTCGGTGCTTGCAGTGACCGAACATGCCGCCCAGCTGTACCGCAAGGGCATCTACGGCAACACCATGACCAGCAACCCGCGGGCGCTGGACGTGGCCTGCGCCACCCTGGCCCAGCTGACCCCGCAGGTACGCGCCAACATCGCCGAACGCGGCGCCGAAGCGGTGCGCAAGCTGGAGCAGCTGAAGAACGAGCTGGGCGGGCTGATCACCAAGGTGCAGGGCACCGGCCTGCTGTTCTCGTGCGAACTGGCCCCGCAGTTCAAGTGCTATGGCGCCCACTCCACCGAGGAATGGCTGCGCCAGCACGGCATCAACGTGATCCACGGCGGCGAGAACTCGCTGCGGTTCACCCCGCACTTCGGCATGGACAGCGACGAGCTGGACCTGCTGGTGGGCATGGTCGGCCGCGCCCTGCGTGAAGGCCCGCGCCGCCAGCAGGCCGCCGCCGCCTGATCTGTAGAGTCGAGCCATGCTCGACTGCGCCGTTGCCGCCAGCCTTGGTAGAGTCGAGCTTGCTCGCCTGGCTTTTGCCGATATCCGGACGAAACGCAGTCGAGCAAGCTCGACTCTACGAAGCACGACGGACAGCGCGCAGTCGGGCACAACCCCGCCCGAGGCCTCATAATCACGACACACCCCGCCCGCAACCGCTGAACCGGTTGCCGGCGGGGCGTTTTCGTTTCCGCATCAAGAGACAGGCACACCATGAAGTCGATCTGCGTCTACTGTGGCTCCAACGCCGGCAGCAAGCCGGCCTATACCGAACGCGCCATCGCGCTGGGCGACCGCATCGCCCGTGACGGCATGCGCCTGGTGTATGGCGGCGGCAACGTCGGCCTGATGGGCACCGTGGCCAATGCGGTGCTGGCCGCCGGCGGCGAAGTGACCGGCGTGATTCCGCGCCAGCTGGCCGACTGGGAAGTGGCCCACCGTGGCCTGACCGAACTGGAAATCGTCGGCTCCATGCACGAGCGCAAGTCGCGCATGTTCGATCTGTCCGACGGCTTCGTCGCCCTGCCCGGCGGCTTCGGCACCATGGAAGAAATCTTCGAAATGCTGACCTGGCGCCAGCTGGGCATCGGCAACAAGCCCTGCGCCTTCCTGGACGTGGACGGCTTCTACGCGCCGCTGATCGGCATGATCGATCGCATGGTCGAAGAGCGCTTCCTGCACCCGGAACAGCGCCAGGACCTGTGGTACGGCTCGGACATCGAGGAAATGCTGGTCTGGATGAAGAACTACCAGCCGGCCCAGGCCTCGAAATGGATCGACGAAAAGCGCCGCGCCGCGCTGCGTTGATGCACCCGCGCGCGGCGGCTCAGGCCACCGCGCGCGTCCACGGCGCCGGGCGCCCCAGCAGGTAGCCCTGGCCGTAGTCGCAGCCCAGCTCCAGCAGGCTCTGCCGCTGCGGCTCGGTCTCAATGCCTTCGCCGATGGTTTCAATGCCCAGCGTGCGCGCCAGCGACAGCACGCCTTCCACCAGCGCGCGCGTGCTCTGCGCTTCCGGCCCGTGCAGGCCGGCAATGAAGCTCTGGTCGATCTTCAGCGTGCTGATCGGGAACCGGTGCAGGTAGGACAGCGCCGAGAAGCCGGTACCGAAATCGTCCAGCTGCACCTGGATGCCGCGCTCGCGCAGGCCCTTCAGCGTGCGCAGCGTATGCGGGCCATCGTCCAGCAACGCCACTTCGGTGATCTCCAGGCGCAGGCGCCGCGGATCGGCATCGCAGGCTTCCAGCAGGCCGAACAGGCGCGCACTGAAATCGGCCGAGCGGAAATGCCGCGGTGACACGTTCACCGACACATAGCCGCGGCCGCCATCGGCCAGGCCGGCGATCACCTGTTCGTAGATCAGCCAGTCAACCTGTTCGATCAGGCCGCTTTCTTCGCCCAGCTCCAGGAATGCACCGGGCAGCAGCAGGCCACGGCGCTCGTGCTGCCAGCGCAGCAACGCCTCATGGCCGACCACTTCGCCATCGGCCAGGCGCACGATGGGCTGGTAGAACGGCACGAAATCGCGGTTGTTGATCGCCCGCCGCAGGTCCGCTTCCAGGTCCAGGCTGCGCATGGCCTGCTCGCGCATGTCCTCGTCGAAGATCGCACAGCGGTCGTGGCCCTGCGCCTTGGCGCGGTACATGGCCGCATCGGCGTCGCGCAGCAGCTCTTCACCGGTGCGGTAGTGGCTGTTCCACAGCGCAATGCCCAGGCTGCCGGACGGGAACAGCTCGCGCCCGGCAATCCAGACCGATTCCTGCAGCGCCAGCAGCAGCCGCTGGCCGAACTCCAGGGCCTGCGAAAGGCCGCTGGGGCATTCCAGCAGCACGGCGAATTCGTCGCCGCCCAGCCGCGCCACCACATCGTTGTCACCGGCCATGGAGACGATGCGCTTGGCCACTTCCACCAGCATGCGGTCGCCCGCAGCGTGGCCGATGCTGTCGTTCACCAGCTTGAAGCGATCCAGGTCCAGGAACAGCACCGCGAACACCGGGCCACCCTCGCGCCGCGCACGCGCCAGCGCGTCCTGCAGGCGGTCCAGCAGGTGCAGGCGGTTGGGCAGGCCGGTCAGGGCATCGTGCATGGCCTGGTGGGTCAGCCGCTGCTCCGCGCGCAGGCGCTCGGCAATCTGGCCCAGCAGTTTGTCGTTCACCTCGGCCAGTTCGCGGGTGCGCTCTTCCACGCGCTTTTCCAGCTCGGCGTGGGCCAGCCGCAGGTTCTGCTGGTCGCGCTGACGGGCCAGCCCGGTGCCGATGTTCTGCGCCACGAAGGTCAGCAGGCGCTGGTCGTGCACGCTGAAGGAGATCTGCGCGCTGTAGCTCTGCACCACGATGGCGCCCACTACTTCGTCATCGCGCAGCAGCGGTACGCCCAGCCAGCACTGCGAACGCGCGCCGTGCTCGCGCACCTCGCCGGCGTCGAGCAGCGCATCGATCTGCGCGCGCGAGGCCAGCAGCGGGCAGCGGTGGCGCACCACGTACTCGGTCAGGCCGTGGCTGAAGGCGCGCGGTGCCCGGCTGGCGTTGTGCTCGTCCACCGAATAGACGAAATCCAGGCCATTGCCGCGGGCGTTGACCAGCGCGATGTAGAAATTGCGCGCATCCAGCAGGCGCCCCACCACCCCGTGCACCTGGCCGTAGAACTGGGCAAGGCTCTCGGCGGACATGGCCAGTTCGGCAATGTTGTACAGCGCGGTCTGCAGCTGCTCGGCGCGGCGGCGCTCGGCCACTTCATCCTGCAGGCTGCGGTTGGCCCGCTGCAGTTCCAGGGTGCGGCGCTCCACCTGCTGTTCCAGCCGCACCTGCGCCTGGCGCCGGTCCATCGCGGTCTGCACGTGCTGGGCGACGAAACCCAGCAGCGCGCGCTCGGCCTCGCCATAGCGCGCACCGGCTTCGTAGCTCTGCACCACGATGGCGCCGCAGACCCGGCCGTCGCGCAGCATCGGCACGCCCAGCCAGTCCTCGCTTTCCGGCCCGCGCTGCGGGTCGTATTCCAGCCCGCCCACCTGCGCCAACAGGACGCGCGAGGGGCCACTGAGCGGCCGCCCATGCTGCAGCAGCGCCACCGTCAGGCTGTGCGGCATGTCATCGGCGGCATAGCCGCGTGCCGGATCGGCTACGAAATCGTCCAGCTGGTCGGCGAAGTACAGGAAGCGGATCTGCCGGCGCACATCGTCGTATTCCACGATGTAGCAGTTCTCGGCATACATCAGCGATCCCAGCACGCCGTGTACGTGGCGCAGCATTTCGCCCATTTCCAGATCGGCACCGGCCAGGTCGGCAATCTGGAACAGCGCCTGCTGCAGGCGCTCGGCCTGTTCCAGCGCGCGGATCTGCCCGGCCTGGCGGCCGCGCTGCAGGGCCAGTTCCATCGACTGCCGCGCCATGTCCCACCACGCCGGTGCGGGATCGGCGCCCTGCACCTGCAAGCGCAACTGCGCGCCGTCGTGGTCCCACTGCTGGCAGCCGGCATCGACCGCGCAGGGCGACGACCACAGCACCGCCCCGGCCCCGCCACCGGCCGGCCAAGCATCCTGGCCGCGGCCCAGCTGCGGGTCGTCCCAGCCCACGCGCACGCTGGCTTCCGCTGGCAGCAGCGCATGCAGCGCGCGCACCAGCGCCGTGCTCAGCACGGCCTCGTGTGGTGATTGCGGCTGCACGCGTTCGGCTTGCATGGACAAAATCACGTTCTCTTGGCACTGCAACGCAGCGCCTCCCCTGAGTCACCGAGCATAGCGCGCCACCGGGGGGGAAATGGAAGCCCAACAACCCCGATTCGCATGGCGGGCCGTTATTGCGTGCACCTTCGAACGCAATGCGCCCTTTGAACGCTGCCCTGCCCCTGCCTGCCACCGGCTATGCGCCACCGCCCGCAGCGCTTACTCTGTGCAGCGTGGACGCCGCCGCCCTGCCAACCGACGAAGCCTTGATGCTGGCCTGGGCCGGTGGCGACCTGCATGCGTTCGAAAGCCTGTATGCGCGGCATCGCAAGCGCCTGTTCGGTTTCCTGCTGCGGCAACTGCGCGACAACGCGCTGGCCGAGGAGATCTTCCAGGACGTCTGGCAGCGGGTGATCAGCGCGCGCGCCGGCTGGCAGCCTGATGCCGCATTCAGCACGTGGCTGTTCCGCATCGCCCACAACCGGCTGAACGATCATTGGCGCGCGGCGCGACACCGGCCCGCCGCACCGGCCGATGCCGACCTGCGCCTGGCTGCACTGGAAGACGGGCACACGCCGGAAGCTGAACTGTCTGAATTCGAGCAGCGCCGGCGCATCCAGCGCGCGATGGAAGACCTGCCGCCGGAACAGCGCGAAGTGCTGCAACTGCGGCTGGAACAGGAACTGAGCCTGGAGGAGATCGGCCAGATCACCGGCGTTGGCCGGGAGACTGTGAAATCGCGGCTGCGCTATGCGATGGACAAGCTGCGTGCGGGACTGAACGCATGAACCGAGACGATCCACTGACCCCGGAAGAACGCGCACTGGCCGGCCTGCTGGGGCGCCGCAGCGAACAGGCGCCGCCGGCATCGCTGGACGCGACCATCCTGGCCGCCGCACGCGCCGCGGTGCAGGATACGGCGCCCCCTGCACAGGGCGCGGCCGCAACGCCGCGGCCGGTTGATCGGGCCCGGCGTACGCGCAAGGGTGGGCGCTGGCCGGCGGTGTTCGGCATCGCCGCCTCGACCGTGCTGGCCGTGGGCATCGCCTGGCAGATGCGGCCGGAACCCCCTGCGCCACCGCCGATGGAAGCCACTGCGCCGGCCCAGGCCGAACATGCAGCCGCAGACGCCGCAGCAGCTGCGCCCGCAGCCGAGCCTGCGGTGGTCGGCCGCGCCGCCGAACCGGCGACCCTGCCGCCCCCGCCACCGGCCCAGGCCGCGCCTGCACCGCAGAGGGCGCAGCGCGCGCCCCCGCCGGCAGCACCCGAACCGCAACCGGCGGCCGCAGCGGTGGCCAAAAATGTTGTTGCGCCACCGGCACCGCCAGCACCTCCGGCACCGCCCGCGCCCGTCGCGTACGCCGCGCCCGCGCCTGCAACGGAAGCCGTCGCAGCGGACAGCGCCGACATGGCCACAGAAGCAGCACCGGCAGCCGCCGCACGCCAACAGCAGCGCGAAGCACCGGCCGCCTTCAAGGCCAGCCCGGCGCCGGCCAGTGCGCCCGCCGCCCGCGCGCCCGGGGTGATGCTGCGCCGCTCCAGCGATGCCGGGCTGAGCGCACAGGACGTACACGCCGAAGTACTGGCCGATGCGAAACTGCCGCGCCGGCAGTGGCTGCAGAAGATCCGCGAGCGCCGCGATGCCGGCCAGCGCGACCTGGCCCGCATCAGCCTGGAGCGCTACCTGCAGCAGTACCCGGAATCGCGCCTGCCCAAGGACCTGCGCCCGCTGCTGGACGACTGAGGCAAGCAGGCAGCAACGCCGTAGAATGCGTGCAATGCCCGATACCCTCGCCCAGCCCGTCAGCCATACGCTGGAGATCAAGCACAGCCGTTTCACCGCCCATGCCGCGCCCATCGACGGTGCCGCGGCGGCGTTGGCGTTCCTGCAGCAGGTCGCCGTGGCCGACGCCACCCACAACTGCTGGGCCTACCGGCACGGCCAGGATTACCGGTCCAGCGATGATGGCGAGCCCGCCGGCACAGCCGGTCGGCCGATCCTGGCCGCCATTGATGGCCAGGGCTTTGATCGGGTGGTGGTGGTGGTCACGCGCTGGTACGGCGGCATCAAACTGGGCGCCGGCGGCCTGGTACGCGCCTATGGCGGTACTGCCGCAGAATGCCTGCGCACCGCGCCACGCCAGCCCCTGGTGGAACTGGCACGGCTGCAACTGGCCGCCGCTTTCGAGGATCTGGGCGCCCTGCACGCTGCCCTGCCCGCGCACGGGGCCGAAAAACGCGATGAACAGTTCGACAGCCACGGTGTGCGGCTGCGGGTGGAATTGCCCGCAGAGCAGGTGGAAGCATTGAAAACGCGCCTGCGCGACGCCACCCGTGATCGTATCCGCATCTACAACGACGACCTGCATGACTGACAAGGACGACGCCACCGCCTCGACCCCGCCGCTGCGCCGCCTGGGCAGCCTGCGCACGCTGTGGCCCTTCGTGCGTCGCCACCGCGGCCTGTTCAGTGCCTGGCTGGTGGCGCTGGCCATCTCCTCGGCGGCCACGCTCAGCCTGCCGCCGGCGGTCAAGCAGATGATCGACCATGGCTTCAGCAGCGGCGGCCAGATCAACCGCGCCTTCGCCCTGTTGATGCTGGTGGCCGTGGTGATGGCTTTGGCCACCGCCGCCCGCTTCTACTTCGTATCGCTGCTGGGCGAAAAAGTGGTGGCCGACCTGCGCAGCAAGCTGTACGCACACCTGATCCAGCTGGGCGCCGGTTTCCACGACCGCAGCCGCAGCGGCGAACTGGTCTCGCGGCTGACCGCCGACAGCGAGCTGCTGCGCAGCGTGGTCGGCTCCACCATGTCCGTCGCCCTGCGCAGCAGCGTGACCGTGGTCGGCAGCCTGGGCATGCTGTTCGTCACCAGCCCACGGCTGGCCGCATGGTCACTGCTGGGCATTCCGCTGGCGGTGCTGCCGATCATCATCGGCGCACGCAAGCTGCGCACGGTGGCGCGCAACAGCCAGGACCGCATTGCCGATGCCAACAGCCTGGCCAGCGAAACCCTGGGCGCGGTGCGCACTGTGCAGGCGCATGCACGCGAGCCATACGAACGCGGCCGCTTCGACCACGCCCTGGCCGATGCCATCGGTGCCGCGCGCCGGCGCATCGGTGCGCAGTCGCTGGTCACCGCCAGCGCCATCCTGCTGATCTTCGGTGCCATCGTCGGTGTGCTGTGGCTCGGCGCCCACGACGTCATCGCCGGCCGCCTCAGCGCCGGCACCCTGGGCCAGTTCGTGCTGTATGCCCTGATCGGTGGCGGTTCGGTTGGCGCACTGGCCGAAGTGTGGAATGAACTGCAGCGCGCCGCCGGTGGCATGGGCCGCATCGGCGAGCTGCTGCAGGAAGACATCGAAATCCGCGCGCCCGCGCAGCCGCGTGCGTTGCCGCAGCCGCTGCGCGGCGAGATCCAGTTCGACGATGTGGTGTTCCACTACCCGCAGCGGCCTGACCAGGCCGCACTGGACCACTTCAGCCTGCACGTGCGCCCCGGCGAAACCGTGGCCCTGGTCGGCCCCTCCGGCGCCGGCAAGAGTACGGTGCTGTCGATGCTGCTGCGCTTCCACGATCCCGAACAGGGCCGCGTCTGCGTGGACGGCATCGACGTGCGCGAAACCGACCCGGCCGCGCTGCGCGCGCAGTTGGCACTGGTGCCGCAGCAGCCCACGCTGTTCGCCGCCAGCGCACGCGACAACATCCGTTACGGCCGCCTGCAGGCCAGCGATGCCGAGGTGGAAGACGCCGCCCGCGCCGCCGAAGCCGATGCCTTCCTGCGCGCCCTGCCGCAGGGTTACGACAGCGAACTGGGCGAGCGCGGTGCCCGCCTTTCCGGCGGCCAGCAGCAGCGCGTGGCCATTGCCCGTGTGTTATTGAAGGACGCACCGATCC
This sequence comes from Stenotrophomonas sp. B1-1, assembly GCF_010894375.1. NCBI lineage: Bacteria > Pseudomonadati > Pseudomonadota > Gammaproteobacteria > Lysobacterales > Lysobacteraceae > Stenotrophomonas > Stenotrophomonas sp. B1-1. The sequence continues at coordinate 197,643 of NZ_JAAIUZ010000005.1, forward strand.
TGCTGCTGGACGAAGCCACCAGCGCGCTGGATGCGCAGAGCGAACATGGCGTGCAGCAGGCACTGGAACGCCTGATGGCCGGGCGGACCACGCTGGTGATCGCACATCGCCTGGCCACCGTGCTCAAGGCCGATCGCATCGTGGTGATGGACCACGGCCGCATCGTGGCCGAAGGCACCCATGCGCAACTGCTGGCCGAAGGCGGCCTGTACGCTGAACTGGCGCGCCTGCAGTTCATCGATTGATGACGCCCCGCTAACGCGGGGCAGCCCACGCTGGAATCGCAGCGAACCGGCTGCATGCAGGAGCTGGGCGATGTCGTTCCGTCAGTTTCCCGCCGTGGACAGCCACGGCGAAACCCATGTCATCATCGAATTCAAGTCCGACGCCGATGGCAGCGGGCATGCGTCCGAGGCCACCCCGCGCTACGAACTGGACGATGGCCGGCACTTGGTGCGCAACGGCCGCGAATTCACCACCACCGGTGGCGAACTGCACCTGACGATCTGATCGGCCCGCCCGGCATGGCCCGATCACCGGTAGGTGTCGACCTCAACGGTAGGTGTCGACCTCAACGGTAGGTGTCGACCTTGGTCGACACAGGGCCTCGGTCGAGCAGGCTCGATGCTACAAAAAGGTGTGGCCAATTTTTCACCAACCGTCTTGACAGCATTGCCTGCCAAGGGCTGCGCGCGGTTATCCACACCTTTACGCAGAAACCATCCACATCCCCTGTGGATGAATGCGACTAGTCCAGCACCCGGCCGATGCCACTGGCATCGACGTCCGCCGCCGCCAGGGCGATGGCAGCGGCATCACTGCCGGCCACGAAGCCGATGCGGAAGTGCACTTCGCCGGCCGGCGTGCGCGAGGAATGGATCGACGCCAGGCTGATGCCATGCTGCTCGAACACGTTCAGCAGTTCTCGCAGCGAGCCGGGGCGATCTTCCGGCAGGTGCACCGACAGCGCGTTGCGCTCGGTCAGGTCGGCCAGCAGGTAACCCACCCGCTCGAAGGTGTAGTTGCCCGCCGCCAGCGCGGGCTCGCCGAAGGCCGCGTGGTTGGCCGCTAGCGACTGCTCGCGGAACGCATCGCGCGCCGCATCGTCGCCCTGCCCCACCTGCACCTGCAGGCGCTGCAGATGACCGACCAGCTTTTCCAGCATCGGCGCCACATACGGGTTGCCGAACTGGATGTCCTCGTAGATGGACGGGTTCAACGACAGGATGCGCGAAATGATCGCCGTGTCCAGTTCGAAGGACGCCGAGCGGTACGGCATCATCGCGGCCAGGTCACCCAACTGCGGCTGGTACTCGCGCAGCACGCCGGCCTGGGCCAGATGGGTGGCATGCACCATCGCCTGCACCAGCGCCATCATCTGGTCGTGGTGCTGCGGCGTGGCGCGCACGCATTCGGCCTGCAGGGCGCTGCACAGCGCATCCACCCACGGCTGCCACTGCTGCAGCCGCGCCTCGCAGACCACCATCACCCGGCCTTTCAGCGTGGGCGCCTTCGGCGGCGCGGTCATCGGGTGCAGCCCGACCACCTCGGCCTGCGAGGCCAGCATGGCCTGTACCGGTGCTTCCTTCACCGAGGTCACGTCCAGCCACAGCCGCCCAGCCTCGCGCCCGCCCGACTGTTCCACGTAGCGGGCAATCAGCGCCGGCGTATGCCGGATCGGTGCGGAGAACACCAGCACATCGGCCTGTGCCAGCAACTGCTCCGGCGAATGTGAGCTGGGGTCGGCCGGGTCATGGCCGATCACCTGCAGCTGCATGTGCCGCTGGAAGAAACGGCTGAGCCAGCGCCCGTAGGCGCCGGCGCTGCCAACGATGCCGACCGTGCGCGGCGTGCGTGCCTGCGAAGCGGTCATGCCAGCCGTTCGGCCTGGAAGCGGGCGCCGTCGGCCAGCGCGGCCGGGGCCGCTGCGATCACATCGAATTCCTCGAAGCCCTGCGCCAGCGTCGCTTCCAACGCCGCATGGGTGCCGGCCACGGCACGCGAGATCGCCTGCTGCATCGATTCCCCACGCAGCAGGAACGACACGACCAGGGCCATCAGCACATCGCCGGTGCCGGCCACATCCACCGGCAGCAGCGGCGAGGTCCAGCGCCAGGTTTCCTCGCGGCCCACGGCCAGGGTGACCAGTTCGCCCGGGTTGCCGCCAACGCTGTGCGCGATCACCCAGTGCGGGCCGCGATCAAGCAGCGTGCGCGCGGCGGCAATGGCATCGGCCTCGGCCAGCGCGGGCATGCCGGTCAAGCGATTCAGCTCGAAGGCATTGGGCGTGACCAGCCACGCGTGCGGCAGCAGCCGTTCGGCAAAGATGGCTTCCAGCCCCGGCTCCACGTAGGGACCGGTATGGGTATCGCCGATCACCGGGTCCAGGCAGTAGCGCAACTGCGGGCAGGCCGGCAGCAGGGTATCCAGCCAGTCGGCAAACGCCGCGCCATTGGCGGCGCTGCCGAAATAGCCTGAGACCAGCATCTTCGCCCGCTGCGGCAGGCCACGTTCGGCGGCACCTTGCAGCAGGTCGGCGAACCAGTCGGCGGGCAGCACGCGGCCGCGGGTGGTGTCGTAGAAGGGCGCGTTGCTGAGCAGAACGGTCGGCACTTCGGCAACGCGCAGGCCCAGCGCGCGCATCGGCGGCACCGCGGCGCTGTTGCCTGCGTGGCCGTAGACCAGTTGCGACTGGACCGAAATGACGTCGATCGGCGAGGGCCCGTCGGGCCGCTGGCGACGACCGTGGAGCAAGTGGTTTTCGAGGGATTCGCTCATCCCCGCATTCTACGCCCAAGGGAGTTTTCGGCAGGGCTTGCAGCCCTGCACCCCTGTAGAGTCGAGCCATGCTCGACTGAAGCAACGGCAACGGCAACATTGCGTGGGATGGCGGGTCGGTGTGGGTGGGCAGGACACGCCGTGAATCCATCCATGGAGGCTCGTAGGCGCCTTGCTCGCGCGCGCAATCCTGCGCGCCCGGCAAGACCGGGGTTGGGCGTCCTGCCCAACCCGCCCGAGGCATGCCTCGGGCCCATGGCGCCTGCGGTCCTGCCCACCCACACCGCCCCACCTCTGACAGTCCCCCGCAGCTGTTGGTAGGTGTCGACCTTGGTCGACACAGTAGATCCACGCCATGCGTGGATGAAATCTGTCAAATATCGACATTCAAAATGGGGTCGGAGCCCGTTACGCAGCAACGGGATCCGACCCCGTGTGGTTCCAACAGATCGCGGCAATCTGTCGAAGGCGGGGCGGTGTCGGATTGCGGGGTGTCAGCGGCATGGATGCCGCTGCCAAGCCTACAAGGGTGAGGGCGCTTTGCTTGCGAAGCACTGCTTCGCAAGCGCCCGAACGCACAGCCGCCAGCGGCTGGGCCGGGCCCCGGAGGGGGACTTGCGGCGTCCCCGCAATCCGACACCGCCCCGCCTACCCACCGGAAACCCGCTTTTGACGTTGACGTTGCTTCAGTCGAGCATGGCTCGACTCTACAGCAGGTGCAGGGCTGCAAGCCCTGCAGACCAACACCCCCCTCAGTGTGCAGCCGGCCGCGACGGTGGCAGCCAGGCCGCGACGATGCCCAGCAGCGGCAGGAACGCGGTCAACTGGTAGACGAACTCAATGCTGGTCTTGTCCGCCAGCAGGCCCAGCACCGCTGCACCCAGCCCGCCCATGCCGAAGGCAAAACCGAAGAACAACCCCGACACCATGCCGATCCGGTGCGGCATCATTTCCTGCGCGTAGACCACGATGGCCGAGAACGCCGACGACAGCACGAAACCGATCAGCACCGCCAGCACCGTGGTCCACAGCAGATCGGCATGCGGCAACGCCAACGCGAACGGCGCCACGCCCAGGATCGAGGCCCAGATGATCGGCTTGCGGCCAATGCGGTCACCCAGTGGCCCGCCCAGGAAGCCACCAGCCGCCGATGCCACCAGGAACGCGAACAGATGCAGCTGCGCCTGCGCCACCGGAATGCCGAAGTGGTGGATCAGATAGAAGGTGAAGTAGCTGCCGATGCTGGCCATGTAGAAGTACTTGCTGAAGATCAGCACCAGCAGGATGGCCATCACCCGCGCCACCGTGCGCCGGGGATGACGCGGGGCGACCGTGCCCTGCCCGGCCGGCCGCGGCGTACCCAGGTGCAGCGCGTACCAGCGGCTGACATAGGTCAGCAGGGCAATGCCGACCAGCGCCGCGCCGGCAAACCACGATGCGGCGTGCTGGCCGTACGGCACGATCACCGCCGCGGCGATCAGCGGGCCCAGCGCGGTGCCGAAATTGCCGCCCACCTGGAACACCGATTGCGCGAAGCCATGGCGGCCACCCGAAGCCAGGCGCGCGATGCGTGAGGCTTCCGGGTGGAAGATGGCCGAGCCGACGCCCACCAGCGCCGCGGCCAGCAGCACCATCGCGTAGTTCGGTGCGAAACCCAGCAGCAGCATGCCGCACAGGGTCGAGGCCATGCCGATCGGCAGCGAATACGGCGCCGGCTTGCGGTCGGTGGCAAGGCCCACCAGCGGCTGGAAGATCGACGCGGTCAGCTGGTAGGTGAGCGTGATCAGGCCGATCTGGGTGAAGCTGAGATTGAAACCGCCCTTGATGACCGGATAGATGGCCAGGATCAGCGACTGCATCATGTCGTTGACCACATGGGAGGTGGAAATCGCCGCCAGCACGCCCGGGGACGTGCTGCGGGTGCGTGGAACCGGGGAAGCCAAGCTGGACATGGTGCGCAGTCAGGATGGGGGCGAGCCACGCATGCTACGGTGCCCGTCCCTTCCCTTCCGCCGCGTTCTGGTCATGCCATATCGCAAAAAGGACACGCCCTGCGCGATCCGGGAGTCCGCGCCCTGGAACGAGGTTCCCGGCCACCGGCCGGTGACCTGCCGGGTGAAGGACTACCCCGCCGGCACCCGGGTGTCGCCGCACCGGCATCGCCGCCACCAGCTGGTGTATGCCATGTCGGGCCTGATGGTGGTGCGCTCGGAAGTAGGCCGCTGGGTGGTGCCGTCCACCCGCGCGATCTGGATGCCGGCCGGCATGGCGCACGGGGTGGACTGCATTGCCGATGTGCACATGCGCAGCCTGTACATCGATCCCGCCTTCGCCCCGGAGCTGGCCACCGAACCGTTCGCGGTGCAGGTGGCGCCACTGCTGCGCGAACTGCTGCACGCGGCCAGCCAGATCCAGGGCGAGCACGAAGACGACAGCCGCGACGGCCGCGTGGTGCGCCTGCTGCTGGACGAGCTGCATCGCATGGATGTGCTGCCGCTGCACCTGCCAACGCCGGCCGATCCGCGCCTGCAGCGCATCTGCCAGCACATCCAGAAGCACCCCGGTGACGAGGCCACGCTGCAGGACTGGGCGCAGGCCCTGGCGGTGGACGTGAAAACCATCCAACGCCATTTCGCCAGCGAGCTGGGCATGACCTTCGGCCAATGGCGGCAGCAGGCACGGCTGCTGGCGGCGATGGAACGCCTGGCCGTGGGCGAAAAGGTGATCGATGTGGCGCTGGCCATGGGCTATGACAGCCCCAGTGCGTTCACCAGCATGTTCAAGCGGCAGCTGGGGCAGACGCCGGCGGCGTTTTTCCGTTGATTCCTCGAACCACATCCACGCATGGCGTGGATCTACCAGAGAACAGTCCCCCTGGTAGCGCCGGGCCATGCCCGGCGGAATGCGTGCGATGTCCACAAACAGAAACGCCGGGCATGGCCCGGCGTTACCGTTCACCGTCTGCGGTGAAACCTCAGGACGTCATCCGGTCCCAGAAGCCCTTTACACCGTCCATGAAGGTGGCCGACTTCGGCGAGTGCTTGCGTGCGTCCTCACCGTTGAAGGTCGCCTCGAACTGCTCCAGCAGCTTGCGCTGGTCAGCGGTCAGGTTCACCGGGGTTTCCACCACTACGCGGCAGTACAGGTCGCCTTCGCTGCGGCTGCGCACCGAACGCACGCCCTTGCCGCGCAGGCGGAACAGCTTGCCGGTCTGGGTTTCGGCCGGAATGCGGATTTCCGCTTCGCCGCCCAGGGTAGCCACGCGCACGGTATCGCCCAGCGCGGCCTGCGAAATGCGGATCGGCACTTCGCAGTGCAGGTCGTCACCGTCGCGCTGGAAGATCGCATGCTCGCGCACGCGCACTTCCACGTACAGATCGCCCGGCGGCGTACCGGCCGGACCGGCCTCACCTTCGCCGGACAGGCGGATACGGTCGCCGGTGTCGACACCGGCCGGCACCTTCACCGACAGCACCTTGTCTTCTTCCACCCGGCCGTTGCCGTGGCAGGTCTTGCAGGGCTTGGCGATGATCTGGCCACGGCCGTTGCAGTTGTGGCAGGCCTGCTGCATGGCGAAGATGCCGCGCTGGATGCGCACCTGGCCACGGCCATGGCAGACGTTGCAGGTCTCGACCTTGCCGTCTTCCGAACCACTGCCATCGCAGTCACCGCATTCGGCCAGGGTCGGAATCTCGATGCGGCGCTCAACGCCACGCACCGCTTCTTCCAGGTCCAGCTCCATCACGTAGCCGATGTCGGCACCGCGACGGGCCTGGCGCGGGCCCGCGCCGCCGCCACCGAAAATATTGCCGAAGATATCGCCGAAGATATCGTTCATGTCCGGGCCGCCCGGACCACCGCCACCGCCCATGCCGTGCTCGAACGCGGCGTGGCCGTGGGCATCGTACATGCGGCGTTTGTTGCCGTCGGACAGCGTTTCGTAGGCTTCCTTGCACTCCTTGAAGGAGGCTTCGGCCGCCGCATCACCCGGGTTGCGGTCCGGATGGAATTTCATCGCGCAACGACGGTAGGCCTTCTTCAGCTCTTCGTCGGTGGCGGTGCGGGCAACGCCCAGCACTTCGTAGTAATCGCGCTTGCTCATAGGGTGAATCAGCTTCCGGAAAGTCGGGATTCGTCAAAGCGGAAGAGCGGAACCAGGTCCGCTCTTGCGTCGGGCGCCCCGACACGCCGGGTGGCGGTCAGGACCCTGATGCGACAACGGGACGCTGCCAGGCAGCGCCCCGTGTCGGTCCGGATCAGGACTTCTTGTCGTCCTTGACTTCGGTGAACTCAGCGTCCACCACGTCATCCTGCGCCTTGCCTGCGTTGCCGGCGTCGGCACCCGGGGCACCGCCCTGGTCAGCCGAAGCAGCAGCGAACAGCGCCTGGCCGGCTTCTTCCAGCACCTTCGACTTGGCTTCGATCTGTGCCTTGTCGTCGCCCTTCATCGCGGTTTCCAGATCGGCCAGGGCTGCTTCCACCTTGCCGATGACATCGCCGCCCACCTTGCTGCCGTGCTCGGTGATGGCGCTGCGGGTGCCGTGGATCAGGGCATCGGCCTGGTTACGGGCCTGCACCAGTTCCTGGAACTTCTTGTCTTCTTCGCGGTTGGCTTCGGCATCGGCCACCATGCGCGCGATTTCTTCCTCGGACAGACCCGAACCGGCCTTGATCTCGACCTTCTGTTCCTTGTTGGTCTTCTTGTCCTTGGCCGACACGTGCAGGATGCCGTTGGCGTCGATGTCGAAGGACACTTCCACCTGCGGCAGGCCGCGCGGGGCCGGCTCGATGCCGGACAGGTCGAACTTGGCCAGCGACTTGTTGAAGCGGGCCTGTTCGCGCTCACCCTGCAGCACGTGCACGGTCACGGCCGACTGGTTGTCTTCGGCGGTGGAGAACACCTGCGAAGCCTTGGTCGGGATGGTGGTGTTCTTTTCGATGATCTTGGTGAACACACCGCCCATGGTTTCGATGCCCAGCGACAGCGGGGTCACGTCCAGCAGCAGCACGTCCTTCACGTCGCCGCCCAGCACGCCGCCCTGGATCGCCGCACCCAGTGCCACGGCTTCGTCCGGGTTGACGTCCTTGCGCGGTTCCTTGCCGAAGAACTCGGTCACCGCCTGCTGCACCTTCGGCATGCGGGTCTGGCCACCGACCAGGATCACTTCGCTGATGTCGCTCGAACGCAGGCCGGCATCGTTCAGGGCCACGCGGCACGGCTCGATCGACTTCTTGATCAGGTCTTCCACCAGCGCTTCCAGCTTGGCGCGGGTCAGCTTGATGTTCAGGTGCTTCGGACCCGAGGCGTCGGCAGTGACGTACGGCAGGTTCACTTCGGTCTGCTGGGCGCTGGACAACTCGATCTTGGCGCGCTCGGCAGCATCCTTCAGGCGCTGCAGGGCCAGCGGATCCTTGCGCAGGTCGATGCCCTGGTCCTTGTTGAACTCTTCAACCAAGTACTCGATGACGCGGTTGTCGAAGTCTTCGCCGCCCAGGAAGGTGTCGCCGTTGGTGGCCAGCACTTCGAACTGCTTTTCACCATCGACGTTGGCGATTTCGATCACCGAGACGTCGAAGGTGCCGCCGCCCAGGTCGTACACCACGATCTTGCGATCCTTGTTGTCACCCTTGTCCAGGCCATAGGCCAGCGCGGCCGCGGTCGGCTCGTTGATGATGCGCTTGACGTCCAGGCCGGCGATGCGGCCGGCGTCCTTGGTCGCCTGGCGCTGGCTGTCGTTGAAGTAGGCCGGCACGGTGATGACCGCTTCGGTGACCTTCTCACCGAGGAAGTCCTCGGCGGTCTTCTTCATCTTTTCCAGCACCTTGGCCGAGATTTCCTGCGGGGCCATCTTCTTGCCGTCGCTGGTGGCCACCCAGGCATCACCATTGTCATGGGCCAGGATGCTGTACGGGACGTGCGCGATGTCCTTCTGCACTTCGGCGTCGGTGAACTTGCGGCCGATCAGGCGCTTCACCGCGTAGAAGGTGTTCTTGGGGTTGGTCACGGCCTGGCGCTTGGCCGAGGCACCGACCAGCACTTCGCTGTCCTTGGTGTAGGCGACGATCGACGGGGTGGTGCGATCGCCTTCCGAATTCTCGATGACGCGGGCCTTGCCGCCGTCCATGATCGCCACGCACGAGTTGGTGGTGCCGAGGTCGATACCAATGATCTTGCCCATGGGGGAGACTCCTGAAGAATGCTTGTTGGGTTCAGTCCGGCCGTTGTGCCGGTGGATGAATGGGATGTGGGGGAGGCTCGTGGAACATTCAAGCCATCCCCCGAACGCTGTGTTCAGCGCCTGGAAAACATTGCGGGGGGCGGGTAGCGCCGGGCCCTGCCCGGCGGCCGTGCGCCCAGCCGGTCAGTCGGCGGCCACCACCACCAGCGCCGGCCGCAGCAGGCGCTCGTTCAGCAGGTAGCCCTTCTGGAACACGGTGACCACGCTGCCGGGGGCGGCGCCGGGGGTCGGCACCTGGCTGATGGCCTGGTGGTGTTCCGGGTTGAACGGCTGGCCGGTCGGGTCCAGCAGGACCAGGCCATTGTCGGCGGCGACCTTCAGCAGCTGCTTGTAGGTCAGCTCCAGGCCCTCGCGCAGCGGATGGGCGTCATCGCCAGCGGCCTTCAGGCCGGCATCCAGGCTGTCGAACACCGGCAGCAGCTCGCCCAGCAGCTTTTCGTTGGCGAACTTGCGGGCCTGCTCGATGTCGCGGGCCACGCGCTTGCGCTGGTTGTCCAGGTCGGCGCGTTCACGCAGGGCGTCGGCCTTGATCTGCTCGATCTCGGCGCGCAGGCGCTCGGTTTCGTCACTCACGCCGGCCGCAGCCGCTGCATCGGCCGCGCTCTGCTGGGATTCGATATCGGGGTTTTCGTGGTTCATGTCTGGGTCCCTGGCGGTCACAGCCCGCCTCCACTCACCCTAGTGTGGGCGGGATGCTGCGTTTCAAGCGTCGGATGTGCCCGGGGTGCGCCCGGACGGCGAAAAGGCCGCGCCCAGCACGTCGGCGGTGGCCTGCACCAGCGGAATCATGCGGTCGTAGGCCATGCGCTTGGGCCCGATCACCCCCAGCACGCCCAGTACCTGGCCGTTGGCGGTATAGGGCGCGGTGACCAGCGAGACGCCCTGCAGCGGCATCATGCCGGTCTCTTCGCCAATGAAGATGCGCACGCCCGGGGCCTGGATGGTCCGTTCCAGCAACTGCAGGATCTCGCGCTTACTGGAAAACAGCTCGAACAGTTCGCGCAGCCGTTCCAGGTCGGACAGGTCCTGCACCCCCATCAGCCGGGTCTGCCCGGCCACCAGCATGTCGTCGGCCGGCGGCTGCAGGGCCTGCTCGGCCAGCTCGATGCTGTGCGCCAGCAGCTGCTCCAGCTCGGAACGGGCATCGCGCAGCTCCAGCAGCAGGCGGGTGCGGATCTCGGCCAGCGGCAGGCCGGCGAAATGCGCGTTCAGGTAATTGGCGACCTGTTCCAGCTGGCCCGGGGCGAAGTCCTGGCGGGTCTCGATCACCCGGTTCTGCACTTCATTGTCGGCAAACACCAGGATGGCCAGCACCCTGCGCCCGTCCAGGGCCACGAAATCGATCTGCCGGAAGGCGAACTGCTCGCGCCGCGGGGCACTGACCACGCCGACGAAATGGCTCATGGCCGACAGCAGCTCCGAGGCGCTGCCCAGCAGGGCCTGGGTGCTGCCGCCGCCGGCCAGCTCCAGGCGCAGCCGGGCAAGCTCGCCCTCGCCCGGCGGCTGCATCTGCAGCAGGCTGTCGACGAACACCCGGTAGCCGTGGGCGGTTGGAATGCGCCCGGCCGAGGTATGCGGCGAGGCCAGCAGGCCCAGGTCTTCCAGGTCGCCCAGGATGTTGCGGATGGTGGCCGGACTGACTTCCAGCCCGGCCACGCGCGCCAGCGTCTGCGAGCCCACCGGCTCGCCGTCCTGGATGTAACGCGCGATGAGCGTGCGCAGCAGATGGCGCGCGCGCGGGGCTAGCTGGTCGGCGGAACCGTGCATGGAATCAACCTGTGAGACACGGACACTAGATAATGGCGGCGCAGCACCTTGGCAAGTCATTGGACCACCCGGCCGCACATGCTAGCGTTGCGCGGCTGCAGACACCCCATTACCCATGCTCAGACATCTTTCGATCAAGGATTTCGCCGTCGTCCGCGCCACCGAACTGGAATTCGGGCCCGGCATGACTGTCGTTTCAGGCGAGACCGGCGCCGGCAAGTCGCTGATGGTCGACGCACTGGGCTTCCTGTCCGGCCTGCGCGCCGACAGCGGCGTGGTCCGCCACGGCGCCGCCCGCGCCGAGCTGTCGGCCGAATTCGCCCTGGACCAGCTGCAGGCCGCCCGCCAATGGCTGGCCGACAACGAGCTGGACGACGACGAGCAATGCCAGCTGCGCCGGGTCATCCGCGCCGATGGCGGCTCGCGCGCCTGGATCAACGGCCGCCCGGTCACCCTGGCGCAGCTGGGCGATCTGGCCGCGCACCTGGTGGAAATCCACGGCCAGCACGAACAGCAGGCGCTGCTGGCGCGGCCATCGCAGCTGGCCCTGCTGGACGCCTTCGCCAACAACGAAGAGGCCCGCCGCCAGGTGCGCCGTACCGCCGCTGCCTGGCAGGCGCTGGTGGACGAATCGCTGGCGCTGTCGCAACAGGGCGACGTGAGTGACCGCATCGGTTTCCTGGAACACCAGCTGCGCGAACTGGACCGCGAGGACCTGGAACCGGAATCGATTGCCGCCCTGGGCGCCAGCCACCGCCGCCAGGCCCATGCCAGCGCCCTGCTGACCGCCTGCCAAGCCGCCAGCAACCAGCTCAACGGCGACGACGGCAGTTCCGCGCTGGACCTGCTGCAGCAGGTGCGCCACGACCTGTCGCGCCTGATAGAACACGACGCGCGCCTGGGCGAGGTGGACGGCCTGATCGAAAACGCCTCGATCCAGCTGCACGAAGCCCTGTCGCTGCTGGACCGGGTGCATGACGACCTGGACGCCGACCCGGAACAGTTCGAAGAGAACGAGCGCCGCCTGGGCCGCCTGCACGACCTGGCGCGCAAGCACCGGGTGCCGATGGACGAGCTGGGCGCGCAGCGCGAGCGCATGCATGCCGAAGTGGAACAGCTGCGCGGCGCCGACGAGCGCCTGCAGCGCCTGGCCGGCGAGATCGACAAGGCTGTGGCCGCCTGGCGGGTGCAGGCCGAGGTACTGACCGCCAGCCGGCGCAAGGCGGCCGCCGAACTGTCGGCCACCACCACCGGCATCATTGCCGAGCTGGGTATGGGCGGCGGCCAGTTCCTGATCGAGCTGGAACCGCAGGACGCCGGCAAGCCCGACCCGCAGGGCGCCGAGCGCGTCGAATTCCTGGTTGCCGCCAACGCCGGCCAGCCGCCGCGCGCCCTGCGCAAGGTGGCCTCCGGTGGTGAACTGTCGCGCATCTCGCTGGCGATCGAAGTGGCCGCGCTGGATCTGGACGCGGTGCCGACCATGGTGTTCGACGAAGTGGATTCGGGCATTGGCGGCGCCGTGGCCGACATCGTCGGCCAGAAGCTGCGCGCACTGGGCGAGAAGCGCCAGGTGCTGTGCGTCACCCACCTGCCGCAGGTCGCTTCCAAGGGCCACGCCCATTACCGGGTCAGCAAGGCGCCGGTGGAAGGCATGACCCAGAGCGCGGTGGAGAAGCTGGACACCAAGGCCCGCGAGGAAGAACTGGCGCGCATGCTGGGCGGGGTGGAAGTGAGCAAGGAAGCACGCGCGGCCGCGCGCAAGCTGTTGGTCGCGTCGAGCTTGCTCGACTGAGCACGCGCATCCACGCATGGCGTGGATCTACGGGGTGCCAAGTCTGTAGAGTCGAGCCATGCTCGACTGCTTCTGGCGTCAGACCAAGAGCAGTCGAGCATGGCTCGACTCAACCAAGCCGGGGTCACGCCAAGGGTTTGGCCAGATCCACGTGTTCCACCAGGAAATCCAGCAGCGCGCGCACCCGCAGCGGCAGGTAGCCGCCCTGCCCCACGAACACGGCGTGCACTTCTTCCAGATCACCGGGATTGGCGTCTTCCAGCACCGGCAGCAGGCGCCCGGCAGCCAGGTCGTCGCGTACTTGGAAGGCCGCCAGCCGCGCCATGCCCAGACCGCCCAGCACCAGCTGGCGCAGCGCGTCGCCATTGCCGGCGCGCAGGTTGCCCTGGGTCGGCACCCGCACCTGTTGGCCGTCGTGCAGCAGCGGCCAGCCCTGCAACGTCCGCGCATGGCCGATATCCAGCCGGTTGTGTGACAGCAACGCATCGGCGTCGGCAGGCAGGCCGTGCCGGGCCGCATAGGACGGCGCTGCCACGATCATCATCCGCGTCGCGCCCAGCTGCCGCGCCACCAGACTGGAGCTCTTCAGCGGCCCGGCGCGCACGGCCACATCGGTGCGCTGTTCCAGCAGATCGATCACCTCGTCATTCAGGCTCAGGTCCACCCCCACCTGCGGGTGCGCCTGCAGGAACGCCGGCAGCAGCGGCAGCAGGAAATGGCGCCCGAACGGCACGTTGGAATTCAGCCGCAGCCGCCCACGCGGTTCGGCATGGGCGCTGGCGCAGCGTTCGGCCTCTTCCAGGTCGGCCAGCACGCGCAGCCCGCGCTCGTAGAAGCTGCAGCCTTCCGGGGTCAACTGCAGTTGCCGGGTGGAGCGCTGCAGCAGGCGCGTGCCCAGCCGTTGTTCCAGCCGCGCCACCAGCTTGCTGACCGCCGAAGGCGTCATGTCCAGGCTGCGCGCGGCGGCGGAAAAGCCCCCGGTCTCGATCACCCGCACGAACACTTCCAGTTCGCCGGATCGGTTGATGTCGGGGCGCGCCATGGTGAATCCTGTTCACAGATGATTGTCCGTGCGCAGTCTAGTTCACAGGTGGCGCAACGGCCACGCTGGCTATCCCTTCCGAGGACGCCTGCCATGCGCCGTTACCTGCTTGCCGCCACCGCCCTGCTGCCGCTTTCCGCCCACGCGGGCCCCGCCCAGCCCCATTGGGTGGCCAGCTGGCAGGCCAGCCCACAGCCGGTCTGGGGCAAGGACTTCCTGTTCCCCGCCCTCATTCCGGCCAGCCTGCACGACCAGACCTTCCGCCAGACACTGCGCCTGAGCCTGGGTGGCAGCGCACTGCGGGTGCGCCTGAGCAATGCCCACGGCCGCCAGCCGCTGCGGATCGACCGGGCCAGCGTGGCCAGCCAGCCCGGTGCGACGCCGTTGCCGCTGGCCTTCGATGGGCATCCTGACGTCGTGATCGGCCCCGGCCAGGACCGGTTGAGCGACCCGCTGCCAGTGATCACCGCCGATCAGCAGGCACTGCAGGTGAGCGTGTACGTGGCTGGGCCGACGCCGCTGCAGACCTTCCACTGGGACGGCCGACAGACCAGCTGGATCGCCCCCGGCAACCAGAGTCTGGCCAGCGCCCTGCATGCCGCCAGCACCACCACCGCGCGCCTGTTCGTGAGCGGCATCGAGGTCGCGGCCCCGTCCGCGGCACGCAGCGTGGTGGTGATCGGCGACTCGATCAGCGACGGGGCCACCGCCAGCCTGGACGCTGACCAGCGCTGGACTGACCATCTGGCCGCGCGCCTGGCGCCGCACGGGGTGGCCGTGGTCAATGCGGGAATCTCCGGGGGGCGCCTGCTGCGTGATGGCATGGGGCTGTCCGCCCTCGCCCGCTTCCAGCGCGATGTGCTGGACCTGCCCGGCACCGCCAGCGTGATCGTGCTGATCGGCATCAACGACATCAGTTGGCCGGGCACCGCGTTCGCCCGCGACCAGCCCCGGCCGACGCTGGCCGACCTGCAGGCCGGCTACCGCACCCTGGCGCAACGGGCCCAAGCGCGCGGCGTGCGCGTCATTGGCGCCACCCTGCCACCGTTTGCCGGCGCGCTGCCGGGCACCCCGCTGCAGGACTACTACCAGCCGGACAAGGACGCGCTGCGTCAGCAGCTGAACGCCTGGCTGCGTACCGACAGCCCATTCGATGCGGTGATCGACCTGGATGCCGCCCTGCGCGACCGGGCGCAACCGTCACGGATGGCCGCAGCCTACGATTCGGGCGACCACCTGCACCCAGGGGATGCAGGCAACCGGGCCATGGCCGAGGCGGTGGATCTGGGCGTTCTGACAGAACCCTCCACGCATGGGGGGACGGGGGTCAGAGCCCTTTCCTGGCGGAAAGGGATCTGACCCCGGGGTCGGATCCCCTTGCGCCAGCAAGGGGCTCTGACCCCAGCAACGAAAAACCCCGGGCCAGGCCCGGGGTCTTCGCACATCACAGCAGGCGGGAAACCGTTACTTGCGCTTCTTGCGCACGTACAGCACCAGCGAATGCTCTTCCAGCTCGTAGCCATGCTCGGCCGCGATCTTGCGCTGCAGCTCTTCGATTTCGTGGCTTTCGAACTCGATGATCTTGCCGCTGTCCACATCGACCATGTGGTCGTGGTGGCCGCCGCGGTCCAGCTCGTAGACGGCCTGGCCGCCTTCGAAGTTGTGCTTCAGTACCAGGCCGGCGGCCTCGAACTGGGTCAGCACCCGATACACCGTGGCCAGGCCGATCTCATCGCCGTGCTCCAGCAGCTGGCGGTAAATGTCTTCGGCGGTCATGTGGTGCTGGGCGTTGCGCTGCTCGAGCAGCGCCAGGATCCGCATCCGCGGATGGGTCACCTTCAGGCCGACTTTGCGCAGGTCGTGGGTTTCCATAGGTCTCCGTTCATTGGCGATTTAGCGCCAGCTGCCTCGGATTGGGTCGCGGTGGCACGCCGGGAGTGTATCATCGGTTCGATTTCCCCAAACGCCCTTTCCGATGCGCAATCTCCTGCTGGTCGCCACCATCGCTCTGTCCACCACCGGGTGCGGCATCATCTACAAGCAACCGATCTACCAGGGCAACCTGATCCGCGAGGACGCCGTTGCCAAGCTGCAGGTCGGCCAGAGCAAGCAGCAGGTGAATGCGCTGCTGGGCACGCCCTCGGTGCCCGATCCCTTCCATGCCCAGCGCTGGGACTACACCTCCAGCGAGCGCGTGAACCGCCTCGGCCGTACCGAAGTGAAGAACTTCACCGTGTACTTCGAAAACGACGTGGTCACCCGTTGGGAAGGCGATTACTTCCCGGCCAACGACAAGGCCTTGGCCCAGCAGACCGTGCGCCAGTTCGGCCGCAACCTGCCGAAGGACAAGAAGAAGGGCCGCTGAGCCCCTCTTCGCCGCGCCGCCTGGCGGTGGCGCGGTTCAGTCGCCGCGTGCGCGCTTGCGCCGGTTGTCCTTGGGGTCGGCCAGCAGCGGGCGCAGCAGTTCCACCCGGTCGCCGTCGTGCAGCACCTGCTGCGGGCGGGCCAGCACGCCATGCACGGCCAGCGCCGGGCAGTCGGCACTGCCTTCCAGCGCGGCGGCAGCGACCGCATCGGCCACGGTGGCGCCCTCTTCCAGTTGCAGCCGGCGCGCCAGCACGCGCTGCGGCCAGGCCAGCACCACCTCGACCTCGATCATCGCTCAGCCCTCGTCGGCCACGCGCACGAAATCGTTGACCATGCGATCGGCCAGCCCCTGGAAGCCGATGGCCAGCGCCGGCCCCAGCAGGCGTGAGCTGGGTTCGAATTCCAGGGTCAGGGTCACCTTGCAGGCATCCTCGGCCAGGGCATGGAACTCCCAGCGGCCGTGCAGCTGCTTGAACGGGCCGTCGCGCAGCTGCATATCAATGCTGTGCGGGCGCTGCAGGGTGTTTTCGGTCTGGAACCAGGTGCTGAACGAGCCCAGGCCCAGGTCCAGGCGGGCCACCAGCCGGTCCTCGCCTTGTTCCAGGATGCGGGCATCGGAACACCAGCGGAAGCGGCGCGGATAGGCCTGCACGTCGTTGACGAGATCGAACATGCAGGCGGAGGAATGTTCGACCAGGGCGCTGCGGCGGATAGTAGGCATAAAGAAGGAACGTCTCGGCAATCGACCGGGCGGGCCCGAATCGGAGACAATACGGAAATGAGCAAGAACAGCGGCAAGGATAAAGCAAAGAACGCGACGGCCAACAAGACCATCGCGTTGAACAAGCGTGCCCGCCACGAGTACCACATCGAAGAGCGCTTCGAGGCGGGCCTGGCCCTGCAGGGCTGGGAGGTGAAGTCGATCCGCGCCGGGCGCGGCAACATCATCGACGCCTACGCCTACGTGAAGCAGGGCGAGATCTTCCTGATCGGCGCGCAGATCACCCCGTTGATCCAGGCCTCGACCCACGTGGTGGCCAACGACCGCCGCGAGCGCAAGCTGCTGCTGCACCGGAGCGAGATCGACAAGCTGGTCGGCAAGGTCGAGCGCGATGGCTACACGATCGTGCCCACCGCCATGTACTGGAGCAAGAACAAGATCAAGCTGGAAGTGGCGCTGGCCAAGGGCAAGCAGACCCACGACAAGCGCGATGCCGCCAAGGACCGCGACTGGGCCATCGAAAAGCAGCGCGTCATGCGCCGCGGCAACCGCGACGCCTGAAGCACCGCCCCGCACCGGTAGAGCCGAGCCATGCTCGGCTGCTGTTGCCTGGCTTCGTAGAGTCGAGCTTGCTCGACTGCCCTGCTTCGTAGAGTCGAGCTTGCTCGACTGCTGTTGCTTGGCTTCGTAGAGTCGAGCTTGCTCGACTGTCGCGGACCGATCAGTCGAGCAAGCTCGACTCTACCCAGGGCGTGGATCAGTCGAGCAAGCTCGACGCTACCCGCCCCGATCAACCGGCCAGCATCCCCCGTCCGCCCAGGCGCCGCGCCAGCGCTGCATGCATCACCGCCAGGTGCATCACCACCGCCAGTTCCGGCGCATGCCGGTCATCGCCGGCGCGCCACTGCTGGGCCAGGCGCGCCGCGTCGGCCGGCAGCAGCGACAGCAGCTGCACATCATCCAGCGCATCTGCCGCACCCTGCAGCTGCCGCGCGGTCTGCCGCGACTGCCACACATGCACGCCCATGCTCAGGCTCGCCAGCGACATCAGGGTCAGCGCCAGCCCGTGCTCGAACCATTGCGCCAGCACGTCCGGCCCCCACATCAGCGCCGCCAGCACGGCCAGCGCCGGCAACCGCCAGCCCAGCCAGTGCATGCGCCCGCGCTGCGGCCAATGCACCACCACCGCACTGGCCACCAGCGCCGCCGCGGCCGTGGCCGGCAACTCACTCAGCCAGGTGGCCGCCATCAGCATCGCCATGACCGCCCACACCCAGGCCGGCGGCACCGCCCGGCGCTGGTAGTCGGCGCCCACCGGCCCGACCAGTTGTCGCAGGCTGCGCTGTTGCTTGGCTTCGGTCACCCACTGTCTCCGTGTCGATCCTGGCTCGGATGGTCGCTGCCAGTGTGTCGCAATTTCGTGCCAAGGAAGTTAGCAATCCGCTATGACAAAGGCTCTACAACCTGTTGCGGATTGAAAAACCGGCGAAGGTGACGGTTCAGCATTTTTGCCGTAGCATTACGGGCGTTGGGCAGGCCTGTGCCGTGGCAACACGGAACCGGCCTTGTACCTTGCAGCACTGTAGAAACCGGGGGTGCATTGGTTTCGACGGGGGTTGTGAAGTCGCCTGGCGCATGCCGAGGGGGTAGCTTTCCTCGTAAATCCAGCTGCAAAACTCTAGTTGCCAACGACGACAACTACGCTCTGGCCGCTTAAGGCCTAAGCCTCGAAACCGCTTGTGTCCATGCTCGCGGTGTAGAGTCACTATCATGGAATCGCGCTGGGCGGCTGCCTGTCAGTCCGGCACTAGAACACAACAGGCTGGTCCCCGGGTGCGCTTTGCACACCGTGCTGCTCGGGGGCGAGATCCAACGGTGAGCTAAGCATGTAGTGCTGGGGATGGAGTGCCTTCGGACGGCGGTTCAATTCCGCCCACCTCCACCATCTGTATGGCCTGTCGAGGCCGCAAGAAGCCGGATCTCCCACCAAGGGGTTCCGGCTTTTTTGTTGCCGCTTCCCTGCCTGCGGTGACAGCCCACCCGCACCTGCCGCACACTGCAGAACCGACGGCCACACGCCCTGCCCGGCCACCCCAGAAGGATCTGCAATGAACCTCCACCTGCCCGCCCTGCTGCTCGCCCTGGCCACTGGTACCACCACCACCGCCGCCGCCGCGCCCGCCACCAAGCCCACCGCCGCCCTGGAAACCCTGCTGGCCTGCCGGCCCGGTTCCGATTTCACCCAGGCCCAGGCCGAACAGGCGCTGCGCTCGGCCGGGCTGACCCCGGTTCCGGGCGGTGTGTTCCAGCCCAAGGGCGGCAAGGTGGCGCTGCTGGGCGGCAGCGTGACCAGTGCCGATGTCAGCGTGATTGCCGGCGGGCAGAAGAGCATCCATGTGTACCTGCAGGGCATCACCGCCGCGCAGGTCGGCCGCAGCCTGTCGGTCACCACGGTGAACGACGATGCCGACAGCGAAGCGCCCTCCTACATCCGCAGGGTCGATGCACGCCACACCCAGCACGTGGGCGCGGCCGACGATTACGAGGGCTATTCGGCCGCGGTCAGCTGCCAGATCTCGCCGTAACCCTGCGCGGCACGGCGCCTACAGCCAGCGCCGCACCTGGCTGCGGAATGCCTCGTAGCGGGCACCAAAGCGCGCGGCCAGCGCGCGTTCTTCCGGCACGATCTGCAGGCGGGTGATCCAGGCCACGAACAGCGGCACCACCAGCAGCGCCAGCGCGTTGCGCAGCAGCAGCATCGCGCCCAGCAGCACCAGCGCCTGGCCCAGGTACATGGGGTTGCGGCTGTAGCGATAGATCCCGCTGGTCACCAGCACCGTGGTCGAAGTCGGCCGCAGTGGGTTCACCGTGGTGCGCACGCGGCCGAAGGTCCACTTCGGCAGCAGGTTCAGCAGCAGGCCCAGCACGCCGATGGAAACCGCTGCCCAGGCCGGCACCGGCAGCGGCCACCGGGCCAGCAGGCCGCCCAGCGCCCAGCCCGCCAGGCCGCACAGCAGCATGACCAGCGGGGGCGGAATGCGGGTTTCCAGCAGGTGCATCGGCATCCCCGGGTGTAAGCGCAAGGCCCGCAGTGTCACACACGCCACCACTTTCTTCCGCGTTGACGCCGCTCCGGCTAGAGTGGCGCCACTGCGCAGGAGGACCGCATGGCATTACCCGGTTTCACCGTCGTTCGCCACATGGCGCTGGCCGCCACCGCCCTGCTGCTGCTGAGTGGCTGCGCCACGCTTCGCCAGTTCGGCCCGTCGGTGCAGGTGGGCACGGTCACCCCGGGCCAGTACATCGCGCTGAAGCGCGGTGACATCCTGACCAGCGGCAAGCTGAGTGCGGCTACCTGGGAAACCCTGCGCGTGGCCGGGCTGGATGAAACCGCGTGCGCCAAGCCGGGGCCGGCCTGCATCGAGGCGATGGAAGCCAGCATCGTGGTGCGCGAGGAGGACAAGCGTTCCAGCCTGGCCGAACTATGGCTGCAGTATGCGATGAGCCTGCCCGCGCCCAAGCGCGAATCGCCGGCCGCGGCACGTGCGGCGACGCCGACGCAGCCGCTGGCCCCGCTCGATGCCGGTTTCCAGCCGCGGCTGGATGCGTGGATGCAGGTGGCCCGCCAGGCCTACGCGTATCTGTTCTTCACCGAGCGCACCGCCAACCAGCGCGGCTTCGAAGACCGCCAGACCCAGGTGCGCGATTACTACAACCTAGCCGTGCAGGAAGCATCGGTGATGCTGTTCGAGGTGTATTCGCGCGGCGACGCCGGCAGCGACCGTTCTCGCCTGCAGGTGGGGCCGTGGACCTTCGTGCTGGCCCCCGATGCCGACGGTGCCACCCAGGACGGCCGACAACTGGTCGAGCTGGTGCCGGCCGCGTCGATGTCCTTCACCGGCACCCTGCGCAGCGTGCACCGCCGCGATGGCTTCGGTGCCGAGCTGGTGGCGGTGATGGCCGACCCCACGGAGCAGCCTGCCGCGCCAGCGCCCGCGCCGGGCAGCCCGCAGGCGGCCGCCGCCGCGACCGTGCGCGACTGGAGCGAGATGCCCTCGCCGTCGATGACGGTGCTGCTGCGCTTTGCCGGCGCCAACCTCTGGGAAGTGCTGCACGACAACGCGCCCACGCTGGAAATCCACGACCCCTACCAGGTGTCCGAAGTGCAGCTGCACGGCGAACAGGTGCCGCTGGCAGCCAACTTCACCGCCGGCTACGCGCTGTGGCTGGCGCGCTCCAATTTCAGCCGGCAGTCGCTGCGCTCGCTGTTCGGCGGCAAGGGCGGCATCGAGCGCCCGCATCTGTTCATGATGCAGCCGTTCGACCCGGACCGGCGCGTGCTGCTGATGATCCACGGCCTGGCCAGCAGCCCCGAAGCGTGGGTGAACGTGGCCAACGAACTGATGCGCGACGAAGAGATCCGTCGCGACTTCCAGATCTGGCAGTTCTACTACCCCACCAACATGCCGATCGCGCTCAGCCACGATGCGATCCGCCACACGCTGGACGATGTGCTGGCGCACTTCGATCCGGCCGGCAAGGATATGGCTTCGCACGACATGGTGGTGGCCGCGCACAGCATGGGCGGGGTGATCTCGCGGCTGTTGGTTTCCTCCTCTGGCGACCATCTGGTGCAGACCCTGCTGGACACTGCGCAGATGTCGCCGGTGCAGCGCGAGCTGCTGCGCACGCGCGGCGCGCCGCTGCTGAACTTCCAGCCGGAACCGGAAATCTCGCGGGTGGTATTCATCGCCACCCCGCACCGTGGCACCGATGTGGCCGGCACGCGCCTGGGCCGATGGATCGGCAAGTTCGTGCGCCTGCCGTTGACCGTGCTGGAAGACGTGGCCAGCCTGGCCAACGACGGCCAGATCGAACGCAACGATGACAAGCACGGTTACCGCATGAACAGCATCCAGAACCTGGACAAGGACGATGCGTTCATCAAGGCGGTGGCCGACCTGCCGATGGCGCCGAGGGTGCGCTACCACTCCATCATTGCCCGCTCCAGCGCGCAGGGCCCGCTGCAGGACAGCAGCGATGGCCTGGTGCCCTACTGGAGCTCGCACCTGCCGCATGCGCAGTCTGAAAAGGTGATCGTGTCCGGCCACAGCGTGCAGGAAGCGACACCTGCCATCGTCGAACTGCGGCGCATCCTGCACGAGGACATGCAGGCGCACGACGCGCCACACGACTGAAGCCCCTGCCGGCGACCAGCGGCCACACCCGGCATATCCGCCGGGTGCCATCCGTGCGATCCTCTGGAATCGTTTTCATGGAATGGAGGGATTCCACGATGTTGCAGCACGTCCGCCGCACCGCGCTCTGCGCGCTGTTGGCCCTGGCCCTGCCGGCCGCCGCCTGGGCTGCCAGCCCGGCACCCCTGAAAGTCATGTCGTTCAACGTGCGCACGCCGGCCGATACCGAGCCGGGCAAGCGCTGGCCGGACCGCCGCGATGCGATGGTCAAGGTCATCCTGGAGGCCCACCCGGCGGTGATCGGCACCCAGGAACTGGTGCCGGAACAGGCCAGCTACCTGGCCGAGCATCTGCCGGGCTACCGCTGGTTCGGCAAGGGCCGCCGCGGCGGCGACGGCGACGAGCACATGGGCGTGTTCTACGACAGCAAGGTGCTGGCGATCGAGCAGTCCGGCGACTTCTGGCTGTCGGACACCCCGGACGTAGCGGGCAGCATCACCTGGGGCAACCTGTACCCGCGCATGGTCACCTGGGCGCTGTTCCGCCGCCTGGACGACGGCCGCCGCTTCTACTTCATGGACACCCACCTGCCCTACCGCGACGAGGATGAGCCGCGCCGGCAGAAGGGCGCCGAGCTGATCGCCCAGCGCGTGGCCGGCCTGCCGGCAGATCTGCCGGTGGTGCTGACCGGCGACTTCAACAGCGAACCGGGCAGCGGCACCTACCAGGCCTTCACCCGCGTGCTGCAGGACACCCGCACCCAGGTGGCCGCACCGAAGGGGCCGCGCAAGACCTTCCATGATTTCACCGGCACGGCCACCACGCAGCTGGACTGGGTGCTGGTGCGCGGCTTCCACGCGCGCAGCTTCACCACCGACGACCGCCGCATCGGCGGCGTGCTGCCCTCGGACCACTTCCCGCTGGTGGTGGAACTGGACTGGCCGACACCCTGACCGATACGCCCCCTGCTCAGGGCGGGGGGCGCTTGTCCAACAGGCGGAACAGCGCCTGGTGCTGGTCGCGCGCCTGGAAGATGCGTGCGGCTACCGCCAGGAACAGGGCCACGCAGATCAGGCCGACGCCGAGCATGGAATCGGGCAGCCGCATGAAACCCACTGCGCCGGTCAGCGCGGCCAGCACCATCAGCACCACCACCGCCACCGACAGCCCTGCCCCAGGCAGGCCGGGATCGCCAAACAGCATCCGCTGGGTGGATCGCTTCTCGTCACGCATCGCCGGTCCTTGCTGGGGGGGGTGTCCCACTAGGTACACCGCGCAGGCAGATTCCGGCAGAGTCAGAAACGACATGGCGCCGACAGGCGTTGCCGCCAGACCGTGCAGCGCGCGGGCATCACGCCGCCAGCCACGCTGGATACGACGTGATGCCCTTGCCTGCTGTCAGCGGCTGGCCACCGCCGGTTGCGGCGCCTGGCCCCAACCGCCCAGTGCCTTGTAGACACCGACCACGCTGACATTCACTTCCGCCTCGGCTGCGGCCAGCGCATCGTCGGCGGCCAACTGGGTGCGCTGCGCATCCAGCAGGGTCAGGAAGTCTTCCGAACCTTCGCGGAAGCGGATCTGCGCCAGCGATTCGGCACGTCGTGCCGCCTGCGCCTGCTCGACCACGATCGCCAGACGCGCCTGCTGCTTGGAATAGCGGGTCAGCGCGTTTTCGGTGTCTTCCAGGGCCAGCAGCACCGCCTGTTCGTACTGCGCCGCCACGCCTTCGGCTTCGGCCTTGCTGGCACGCAGGCGCGCCTTCACCGTGCCGAAGTCGAATGCAGCCCAGCTGATCGACGGGGTGAGCGACCACGCCTTGTTGTTGCCGTTGACCAGGCCGCTGGCATCGCCGCCGAGGAAACCGACGAAGCCGGACAGCGACAGGCGTGGGAACAGATCGGCGGTGGCCACGCCGACCCGGGCAGTGGCAGCAGCCAGGCGGCGTTCGGCCATGCGCACGTCGGCACGCTGGCGCAGCAGCTCGCGGGTATCGCCCAGCGGCAGCGCCTTGGCGAATGCCGGCACGTCATGCGGGGCCAGCATCGCGGTCAGCACTTCCGGGCGCTGGCCCAGCAGTACGGCCAGGCGATTGCGCGACTGTGCCTCGGCCACTTCCAGCAGCGGAATGTCGGCCTCGATCGCCTTCAGGCGCGCACGGCTGCTCTGCACGTCCAGTTCGCTGCCGGCGCCCAATTCCCAGCGTGCTTCGGTCAGCTTCTGCGTATCGCGCAGGTTTTCCAGCGTGTGCTGGGCCACCGCGATGCGCTTCTGGGTGCCACGCAGTTCGAAGTAGTTGCGCGCCACCTCGGCCGCCACCAGCACCTGCGCGTCGGCCAGGTTGGCCTGCTCGGCGCCCAGGTCGGCACGCGCGGCTTCGGCGGCACGGCGCTTGCGACCGAACAGGTCCAGTTCCCAGCCGGCATCGAAGCCCAGCTGGTAGCTTTCGCTGAACACCCGCTCGCCGCCCTGCTGTGCATCGGGCTGCTTGCGGCGGTCGTAGCTGCCACCGGCGGTGACATGCGGGGCCTGGTCGAAGCGGCTTTCCACGAACACTGCGCGGGCCTGGCTGACGCGGGCCACGGCCACGCGCAGGTCCAGGTTGTCCGACAGGGCGCCGTGCACCAGCTCTTCCAGCACCGGATCGTCGAACTGCGCCCACCAGCTGGCCACCGGCGCGGCCGTGCTGAACACCGTCTGCTGCGCGCTCTGCAGGGCCACCGGTTCCTGCATCGGTGCCTTGTAGTTGGGGCCGACGGTTACGCAGCCGGCCAGCACCAGGCTGGACACGGCGGCGGCCAAGGTACGGATCACCACGGCAGCACCTCGCCCAGGTAGGTGAAGCTGCCGCTGGCGCCGGCCTCGCCGATCAACGCCATTTCCACGCTGGAACGCGCGCCTTCGCTGATTTCGATTTCGCCGTTGCCACCGTTCATGTCGGTCTTCACGTAACCGGGGTGCACGGTGTTGACCTTGATCGGCGTGTTGCGCAGCTCGTAGGCCAGGGCCAGGGTCCAGCTGTTCACCGCCGCCTTGGAGGCGTTGTAGGCGGGAATCTTGAAATCGTAGATGCCCGAGTTCGGGTCGGCATGCAGGGTCTGCGAGCCGAGCATGCTGGACACGTTGACGATGCGGCCCGACTTGGCCTGCTTGACCAGCGGCAGGAAGGCCTGGGTAACGGCCACCAGTGCATACACGTTGGTGTCGAAGGTGCGGCGCCAGGTATCGAGCGACTGCTCGGACGGTGCCTGCGCCGGGTTCTCGATCATGATGCCGGCGTTGTTCACCAGGATGTCCAGGCGACCGTGGCGCTGGCGCACCTGTTCGGCGGCTTCGGCAATGCTGGCCGCATCGGTCACGTCCAGCTGGATGGCCTCCACGGACAGGCCTTCGGCCTGCAGCTGCAACGCCTGTTCCACCGCCGTTTCGCGCTTGCGACCGGCCAGCAGCGTGTGCACGCCGGCCTGCGCCAGCTGGCGCACGGTTTCCAGGCCGATGCCGCGGGTGGCGCCGGTAAC
The DNA here is from genome assembly GCF_010894375.1 of Stenotrophomonas sp. B1-1. Taxonomy (NCBI): domain Bacteria; kingdom Pseudomonadati; phylum Pseudomonadota; class Gammaproteobacteria; order Lysobacterales; family Lysobacteraceae; genus Stenotrophomonas; species Stenotrophomonas sp. B1-1. Next base: position 223,062 of record NZ_JAAIUZ010000005.1, read on the forward strand.
CAGGGCAATCTTGTTCTGATGGGTGTTCATGGGGTCATGCCTCGATAGGGGAAAGCGGGCGCCGGCACCGGGCCGGCGCAACCGCTGTTTTCCAGGTCAGTGATGGATGGTCGGTTCGCCGTGCTGCACCAGCTGGCCACCGCCGTTGCGGGTGACGAACTTGCGCAGGGCGACGTAGAACACGGGGGTCAGGAACAGGCCGAACAGGGTCACGCCCAGCATGCCGGCGAACACAGTGATGCCGGTAACCGAGCGTACCTCGGCACCTGCGCCATGCGACAGCACCAGCGGCACGGTGCCGGCGATGAAGGCGATGGAGGTCATCACGATCGGGCGCAGGCGCAGGCGGCAGGCTTCCAGGGCGGCCTCGACAATGCCCTTGCCGCCCATTTCCAGCTCGCGGGCGAACTCGACGATCAGGATCGCGTTCTTGCACGCCAGGCCCATCAGCACCACCAGGCCCACCTGCACGAACACGTTGTTGTCACCGCCGGTCAGCCACACGCCGAACAGGGCCGACAGCAGGGTCATCGGTACGATCAGGATCACCGCCAGCGGCAGCGACCAGCTTTCGTACAGCGCAGCCAGCACCAGGAAGGCCAGCATGATCGCCACCGGGAAGACGATGAAGGCGGCCTTGCCCTGGGTTGCCTGCTGGTAGCTCAGGTCGGTCCATTCGGTGGTCATGCCCACCGGCAGCACCTTGCCGGCGATCTCGGTCAGCTTGTTCATGGCTTCGGCCGAGGACAGCACGCGCGGGTCGGCTTCACCGGCCAGGTCGGCGGCCGGGTAGCCGTTGAAGCGCAGCACCGGGTCCGGGCCGTAGGTCTGCTTCACGGTGACCATCGAACCGATCGGCACCATCTCGCCACGGTCGTTGCGGGTACGCAGCTTGCCGATGTCTTCCACGCTTTCACGGAACGGACCATCGGCCTGGGCGATCACCTGCCAAGTACGGCCGAACTGGTTGAAGTCGTTCACGTAGGCCGAGCCCAGGTAGGTCTGCAGGGTGTCGAACAGCTCGGTGAGCTGCACGCCCTGCGCCTTGGCCTTCACCCGGTCAACTTCCGCATCCAGCTGCGGCACGTTGGCCTGGTAGCTGGTGATCGGGAACGCCATGCCCGGGGTCTGTGCCACTGCACCCTGCATCGACTGCACCGCATTCTGCAGGGCGCCATAGCCCAGGTTGCCGCGGTCTTCGATGAACATCTGGTAGCCGTTGCCGTTGCCCAGGCCGAGGATCGGCGGCGGCATCATCGAGAACGCGAAGCCTTCCTGCAGGCCGGCGATCTTCTGGTTGATCTCGGCATTGATCTGCGCGGCGGTACGGCCGTGGCGCTCGTTGAACGGCTTGAGCGGGATGAAGGCCACGCCGGTGTTGGGCGTGTTGGTGAACTGCAGCGCGTTCAGACCCGGGAACGAGATGGTGTGGGCCACGCCATCGGTTTCCTGGGCGATCTTGGCGACCTTGCGCAGCATTTCATCGGTACGCGCGATCGACGAGCCTTCCGGGAGCTTCACACCGGCAATCAGGTACAGCTTGTCCTGGGTGGGAATGAAGCCCGGCGGCACCAGCTTGAAGATCACACCGGTACCCACCAGCAGGATCGCGTAGACCACGAACACCGCACCACGACGGCCGAGGATCTTCGAAACGCCACGCTCGTACTTTTCCGAGCTGGACTTGAAGAAGCGGTTGAACGGGCGGAACACCCAGCCGAACAGACGGTCGATCAGGCGGCTCGGGGCGTCCTTGGGCGCACCGTGCGGCTTCAGCAGGCGCGCGGCCAGCGCCGGCGACAGGGTGAGCGAGTTGATGGCCGAGATGACCGTGGAGATGGCGATGGTGACGGCAAACTGCTTGTAAAACTGGCCGGTGACACCGGACAGGAAGGCCATCGGCACGAACACCGCGCACAGCACCAGCGCAATAGCGATGATCGGCCCGGACACTTCGCGCATGGCCTGGTGCGCCGCCGCGGTGGGCGACAGGCCTTCTTCGATGTTGCGTTCAACGTTTTCCACGACCACGATCGCATCGTCCACCACGATGCCGATCGCCAGCACCAGACCGAACAGGCTGAGCGTGTTGATCGAGAAGCCCAGCAGGTACAGCGCAGCGAACGTACCCACCACCGACACCGGCACGGCGATCAGCGGAATGATCGACGCGCGCCAGGTCTGCAGGAACAGGATCACCACCAGCACCACCAGGGCGATGGCTTCCAGCAGCGTGGACACCACGGCCTTGATCGAATCGCGCACGAAGATGGTGGTGTCATACACCGCTTCGTACTTCACGTCGGCCGGGAACGTCTTCTGCATCTCGTCCATGGTGCCGATCACAGCATCACGGATTTCCAGCGCGTTGGCGCCGGGCGACTGGAAGATGCCGATGCCTACCGCGTTCTTGCCATCCAGCTGCGAACGCAGGGTGTAATCGCCGGCGCCCAGTTCCAGGCGGGCCACATCGGACAGGCGCACGATTTCGCCATCGGTGCCGCTCTTGAGCACGATGTCGCCGAATTCCTGCTCGCTCTTCAGTCGGCCCTGCGCGTTGATCAGGGTCAGGAACTGGCTGTTGGGCAGCGGTTCGGCACCGAGCTGGCCGGCCGAGACCTGCACGTTCTGTTCGCGCATGGCGGCCACCACGTCGCTGGCGGTCAGGCCGCGCGCGGCCACCTTGTCCGGGTCCAGCCAGGCGCGCATGGCGTAGTCACCGCCACCGAAGATCTGCGCATCACCCACGCCCTGGATGCGTGCCAGCGCGTCCTTCACGTGCAGGCGAGCGTAGTTGCGCAGGTACAGCGTGTCGTACTTGCCATTGGGCGAGGTCAGGTGCACCACCATCAGGAAGGTGGGCGACTGCTTCTGCGTGGTCACGCCCTGCCGGCGCACGTCTTCGGGCAGGCGCGCCTGCGCCTGGGCCACGCGGTTCTGCACCTTCACCGCCGCTTCGTCCGGGTCGGTGCCCGGGCGGAAGGTGATGGTCATCTGCAGCACGCCGTCCGAACCGGCCACCGACTTGAGGTACATCATGCCCTCGACGCCGTTGATCGCTTCTTCCAGCGGGGTGGCCACGGTTTCAGCAATGACCTTGGGGTTGGCGCCCGGGTAGACCGTGCGCACGACCACCGAGGGCGGCACCACTTCGGGGTACTCGCCGATCGGCAGGATGGGGATCGAGATCAGGCCAGCGGCGAAGATCACGATCGACAGCACCGCCGCGAAGATCGGCCTGTCGATGAAGAAACGGGAAAAGTCCATGGAGGAATTCCTGGGAAATGCCGCCGACGGGCAACAGCCACCCTGCCCCTCGTCGAAATGACGAAGGCAGGGACGGCTGCCGCAGGCGCCGGCAGCTAGAGGGAAACGCGAATCAGTGCTTCAGTGCGGCGGTCGCATCGCGGCCCGGTGCGGGGGCCGGTTGCGGCTGCATCGCCACCGCCTTGGCCTGCACCGGCATGCCCGGCATGAAGACCTTCTGCACGCCGTCGATGATCACCTTGTCACCGGCGGCCAGACCGTCTTCGACGATGCGCAGGCCTTCGGCGGTGCGGCCCAGGCGGACATCGCGCCGCTGCGCCTTGCCGTCCTTGTCGACCACGTACACGTACTTGCGGTCCTGGTCGGTCAGCACTGCCTTGTCATCGATCAGGCGGGCTTCGAACTGGCCGCTGCCCAGCAGCTGCACACGCGCGAACAGGCCCGGGGTGAACTGGCGGTCTGCATTGTCCAGCAGCGCACGCACGCGGATGGTGCCGGTGCTGCGGGTGACCTGGTTGTCGAGGAAATCGACCTTGCCGCTGTGCGGGTAGCCGTCTTCGCCGGACAGGCCGACCTTCACCGGCAGTTCGCTGTCGCGCTCGCTCGGGCGCTGGCCGTTGCGGGCCATCTGGGTGTAGCGCAGGAAGGTGCTTTCGTCGGCATCGAAGTAGACGAACACCGTGTCCAGCGACACCAGCGTGGTCAGCACGCTGGCGCTGTCGCCGGCGGTCACCAGGTTGCCGGCGGTGACCATCGCGCGGCCGGCACGGCCATCGATGGGTGCACGCACCTTGGTGAACTCCAGGTTCAGGCGTGCCGCATCCAGTGCGGCCTGTGCAGCCTGCACGGCGGCGCCGGACTGGTCCGCAGCAGCGCGACGCTGTTCGGCGGTTTCGGTGGAAATGGCCTGCTGTTCGGCCAAGCGCTTGGCGCGCTCGGATTCGCTGCGCGCCAGGCTGGCCTGGGTGCGGGCGCGGGCCAGTTCGGCGGCGGCGCGATCGTACTCGGCCTGGTAGCTGCGGGCGTCGATGGTGAACAGGACAGCGCCCTTCTTCACCTCTTCGCCTTCGACATAGTTGACCTTGTCGATGTAGCCGGACACGCGCGGACGCAGCTCGACGCTCTGCACGGCTTCAACGCGGCCGCTGAATTCGTCCCACTGGCTGACCTGCTTGACCAGTACCGGCGCGGCGCTGACCTGCGGCGGCGGCGGTGCACCGGCCTCTTCGGCATGACCGCCACTGCAGGCGGCCAGCACCGCCGCGGCAAGAATGGAGACACCGGCCATCGCCAGGCGATGACCGATACGGTGTGGAGGGGTGTTGGGGGAAGTCATGGCATGCATCCGTACGGAAGGGGTGGTGGTTCGGTGACGTGTTCGTTTTCTGGCGGCGTAGCCTGCGACCTCAACGTTGGTTGAGGTCAAGCAACGCCTGCGGTGTCGCGCCACAGCGGTGGCAGGTCCAGGTTCAACAGACCGCGCGGCAGTTCGGCATCACTGCTGTCACAGCGGACGATGGCGCGGTTGTCGCGGCAGCCGTCGAGCAGGGACACCACGCGGCGGCCAACCAGCAGCGAGCTGGGCCATTCGATGCAGGCGTTGGCCGCATTGCTGGGGGTACAGACCGGATTGCCGACCTCCAGCATCTGCGCGCGCACGCCCATCGCCTGCGCTTCCTGGTGCACCACCTGCGCGTACATGCGCAGCGCTGCGGTGGTGATGGAGGTTTCGCCGTAGCCGGCCCATGGCTTGGCACCGGCCGGACTGCCGATCAGCACATAGCGGCGCGCGTGCGGGTTGTCCTGCAGCAGCGGCAACAGATGGCGCGCGGCGTGCACGTGCGGCATCAGGTCGGCCTGCAGCGCGCCCAGCAGCGCGTCACCGCTGCGCGCCGTAACCCGGCCACGGTTGTACGGGCCGCCCATGGCCGCCACCACGGCGGCCAGCGGACGCGGGCGCTGCGCCACGCGCTCGGCCACGGTGCGCGCCGACGCATCGTCGCTGAGCGAGCCGAGCATCGTCTGCAGGCCCGGCTCATCGGCGAACTGTTCGTGCAGTGCTGCCAGGCGGCCGGGATCGCGGCCGACCACCAGCACCGGGCTACCGGCCTCCAGCAGCGCACCGACCACGCCCTGGCCGACCGCGCCGGTGCCGCCGAGGACCAGGACCTCGGGGGTCAGAATCCCATTCACGGGACATTTCCTCCCAAATCCGGGATAGTCCCAATTCGACGCAGGCGATCCCCCTGGCGCGGGGCCAGGCGGATGGAACCGCCACGCTGCTGACGCAGGGGCGCGGTAAACTCCCGGAAATCCTTGTGTACCAAGGAACTCGGGCGGACTTCCACGGTCATCGCCTGGTTCAGGGTGTCCTGGCCGGCAAGCCGGAAGCGGGCAAGAATGTTGCGCAGGCTCATGGCGGACGGGCTCCAATCAACGAATGGCGCCACGATAGACCTCAAACCTTTACTTGATTAGTCCGGATTAAGGGGAATAATCATCCCGTCTCCGGTCCAATCGTTCTGTCACGATATCCCCGTCCCCGGCGTCCAGGATCCCGATCATGTCCCACGATCTCAATGAAACCCTGATCTTCGTCAAGGTGGTCGAGCAAGGCAGCTTCATCGCCGCCGCCAAGTCGCTCGGCCTGCCCAAGACCACGGTCAGCCGCAAGGTGCAGGAGCTGGAAACGCGCCTGGGCGCGCGCCTGCTGCACCGGACCACGCGCCGCCTCGGCCTGACCGAAGCCGGTTCGATCTACCACGAGCACTGCCAGCGCATCGCGCGCGAACTGGAAGAAGCCGAGAGCGCGGTCAGCCAGTTGCAGTCGGGCCCGCGTGGCTGGCTGCGTTTCACCGTGCCCTACTCGATCGGCATCACCTGGATCGCACCGCTGCTGGGCCAGTTCCATGCGCAGTACCCGGAAATCCGCCTGGACATGCACATGGGCAACGAGAAGCTGGACCTGATTGCAGGCGAAGCCGACCTGGCCCTGCGCGTGGGTGCCCTGCCCGATTCCAACCTGGTGGCCCGCAAGCTGGGCAGCCTGCGCACCCAGGTGTTCGCCAGCCCGGCCTACATTGAACGTTATGGCGAACCGCTGCACCCGGAAGAACTGCAGTTCCACCGCATCCTGGCGATGCGCAAGCCGCACCACACCGGTAATTCGCCGCGCTTCACCTGGCAGCTGGGCGAGAACGGCGGCGAGCTGCGCGACTTCCCGGTCACCCCGCTGATGACCGCCAACGACATGTCGGCGCTCAATGGTGCGCTGGTGTGCGGCGAAGGGCTGCTGCTGACCGGCGATGTGATGGCCAAGCCCTTCGTTGAATCGGGCATGGTGCGCCGCGTGCTGGCCGGCTGGACCGGCCCGGAAGTGGACTTCAATGCGGTGTTCGCCGGCGGCCGCCTGGTGTCGCCGAAGGTACGCGCCTTCGTCGATTTCCTGGTGGAAAAGCTCAACTTCGATGCCAACTACATGCTGGCCCAGTGCCCGGCCGCGAAGCTGGCGCAACGGCAGCAGGAGAAGGAAGACGCCGCGCTGGAAAGCAGCGGCAAGCGGATTCTGGAGAAGGTGACGGCCGCGGCGTGACGGGTGGTCGTCATCCTGGACCGCCTTTTGTAGAGTCGAGCCATGCTCGACTGCTTCGAAGCGTGCCGACCAAGGTCGGCACCTACCCGCAGCCGGGGCCGGTGGGCTCCAGGGTGTGCCGAGCATGGCTCGGCACCTACAAAAAATGCCGCCTGTAAGGGCGGCATTTTTGTTCCGGCTTCGCCGGAACAGCAGTAACGCTGCGCGTTACTGCTTCAACGGAATCACGCGGATTTCCACGCGGCGGTTCTGCGCGCGGCCGGCGTCGGTGCTGTTGTCGGCAATCGGGTAGGCCTTGCCGGCACCCAGAGTTTCGATACGCACCTGCTGCACGCCCTGGCCTACCAGGTACTGCGCCACCGAATCGGCACGTTCCTTCGACAGGCGGTTGTTCACCGCATCGCTGCCGATGCTGTCGGTATGGCCGACCACTTCGATCATGGTCTGGTTGTACTCGTTCAGCGTGCTGGCAACACCGTTGAGCGAGCTGTAGAACTGCGGCTTCAGCGCCGACTTGCCGAAATCGAAGGTGATGCCATCGGGCAGGTTCAGGGTGATGTTGTCGCCCTGGCGCTGCACGTCGATGCCGGTGTTGGCGGTGCGCTCACGCAGCGCGCGTTCCTGGCGGTCCTGGTAGTTGCCGATGGCGGCGCCGCTGAGCGCGCCGATGCCCGCGCCGATCAAGGCATGCTGGCGGCGTTCGGTGGCGCTGTTGCCGGTCAGCAGGCCGGCCGCCACACCCACGGCGGTGCCGATCAGCGCGCCACGACCGGTGCGGTTCTGCTGCTCGGTCGGATTGCCGTACTGATCGCTCTGCACGTAGGAGCCGCCGGTGGCGCACGCACTCAGCGCGGCGGCAGTCATCAGGGCCAGTGCGACGTTGCGGGTGGTGTTGCGGATCATGGGTGGTCTCCTTGGATGCCGGCCGATGCGGCGTGCGAACGCTCAGGAGGATATACACGCCGGCGCGATGCCGGGATGATGAATGTGAAGGCCGGACGTGCTGCATTCAGCTTTCTGACCCGGCCTTCATCCAGCCTCTTTACGCCCCGCCCGTGCTTCGGTAGGCGGCCAGCGCGGCATCGCGACCGACCGCCAGGTCGACCAGCGGCGTGCGCGGGTAGCCGGGCGCTTTCTCGGCCAGCAGTTGCGGGTGCTGCCACGGGGCAAAGCGCGCCTTCACCGGCAGCGCCGCCAGTTCCGGTACCCAGCGGCTGATATAGCGCGCCTGCGGATCGAATTTCTCGGCCTGGGTGACCGGGTTGAACACGCGGAAGTACGGCGCCGCATCGGCACCGGTGCCGGCCACCCACTGCCAGCCCATCGTGTTGTTGGCCAGGTCCGCATCGACCAGAGTGTCCCAGAACCAGCGTGCGCCGTGCAGCCAATGCGCGCGCAGGTGCTTGCACAGGTAGCTGGCCACGATCATGCGCACGCGGTTGTGCATGTAGCCGGTGTGCCACAGTTCGCGCAGGCCGGCATCGACGATCGGCACGCCGGTGTTGCCACGCTGCCAGTCGTGCAGCTGCGCGGCGCTGGGATTGGCCCACGGGAAGCGGTCGAAACGCGGATTGAGATTGTCGGTGGGCGTCTTCGGGAAGTGGTGCAGCAGGTGGTAAGCGAAGTCGCGCCAGCCCAGCTGGCGCAGGTAGCCATCGATATCGGCGTCGGTGCCGGCGCTGCGCAGGGCCTCCAGCGCGTGGGCGATGCGCCACGGTGCGATCTCACCGAAATGCAGGTGCGGCGACATGCGCGAGGTGCCCACGCGATCAGGCAGGTCACGCTGCTCGCGGTAGCCACGCAGCGCGCCATCTTCGAACACCGACAGCGCTTCCAGCGCACCGGCTTCGCCCGGCTGCCAGTGCTCCCAGAAGCCGCTGTCCCAGTCCAGCGTGGGCGCCAGCTGCAGCGCGTCCAGCGCAAGACCTTGTACTGCGTGCGCCGGCAGTCGCTGCGGCGCGGCCTGCAGCGCGGGTAGGCGCCAGTGGCTGAGCACGTTGCGCCAGTACGGGGTGAACACCTTGTACGGCTGGCCCTGCTGGGTGGCGATATCCCACGGTTCGAACAACAGGCTGCCATTGCAGCTCTGCGCATCGATGCCCTGCTCGCGCAGCGTGCGCTTGATGGTGGCATCACGCGGCTGGGTGGCCGGCTCGTACTTGCGGTTCCAGTACACCGCTTCGGCGCCGGTCTGCTCGATCAGCGCCTGCAGTTCGGCCAGGCTGTCGCCGGCGCGCAGCACCAGTGCGGAACCGCGCGCACGCAGATCGGCATCCAGCGCCGCCAGCGAACGGTGGCGCCAGGCATCGGACGCGGCACCCGGCATCCACTCGCCCTCTTCCTGCGGCGCATGGATGTAGACCGGCACCACGTCATGCCCGGCATCGCGTGCGGCCTGCAGGGCCGGATTGTCCTGCAGCCGCAGATCGCGGCGGAACCATACCAACGCTACCGACACGTGCATCGCCTTCGTTCTGAGTGCCGCACATGATAGCCAGCGACAGTGAAGGCCGTGCGCGCGGCGCGGTCTGCTAGGCTAGCCCGCCCGCCAGTGGAACGTTGCATGCAGGATCTACGTGACCGGTTCACCGTGTTTGGGCCGTTGCAGGCGCAGGATGAAAACCATTGGCAGGGACCGTTCCCGCTGCCGCCGGTCGTGGCCCGCTTCTACGCGCAGGTCGGGCCCCTGGGCCGCGAGATCAATGCCAAGGTCGGCCATGCCGGCATCACCATTCCCGGGCTTGAGGTCTGGATTCCACCGTTGCAGCGCCTGTGGAGCCACCAGGCCGGTTATCGCTGGCATGGCATCAGCGGCGAACCGATCGAGGACTGGCCTTCGAACTGGCTGGTGATTGCCGACCTTGGCGCCGACCCCTTCATCCTGGACATGGACGATGGCCGCATTCTGTTTGCCCAGCATGGGCGCGGGCACTGGGACGCCGGTGTGTTCCTGGATGACCTGCGGACCCTGATGGCCGCGCTGGCCGCCGCCGGTGCGGTGTATCTGCAAGCCGGCGATGATCTCTACAACGATGACGACGAGGGCGGCATCCGCGCCGAGCACCAGGAGACAGCCGTGCAGGCGGTGGCCCAGGTGCTGGGCGACCGCCTGCAGGCCGAGTCGTTCATCGAGACGCTGCAGGGCTGAATCCACGCATGGCGTGGATCTACTTTTCGAAACGCTGCATCGCCTCGCTGATCACCGCCCGGGCCTCGGCCGCGTTGCCCCAGCCATTGAGCTGCACCGGATTGCGCCCGGCGGGCAGGTCTTTGTAGACACGGAAGAAGGCTTCGATGCGCTGCCGCTCGATCTCGGGCAGATCGGCCAGGTCGCGGATGTTGGCGTAGCTGGGGTCCACCTTGTCGGTGGGCACGCCGATCACCTTTTCGTCATGCTCACCGTTGTCGATCATCTTCAGGTAGCCGATCGGACGGAAGCGCACGATCACGCCAGGATGCAGCGGCTCGCGGGTCAGCACCAGGGCGTCCAGCGGGTCGTTGTCACCGGCCAGGGTGCGCGGCATCGAACCATAGTTGGCCGGATAGGCCACCGGCATCGACTGGAACCGGTCCACATGGACCAGCCCGTCTTCCTTGATCTCGTACTTGGTGAAGCTGCCGGCGGGGATCTCCACCGCCAGGTTCACTTCCTGCGGGGCCTGCTTCGGCTGCGCGGCCAGGAACGGGTGCAGTACGGCTTCGGCAGCGGTGGCAGCCCCTGCCACCAGCAGCACGGCTGCGGCGAGGGCGGCCACCGGCACGAAACGTCGGGATGCGATCATCGTTGGTTCCTCATTCCCAGCAGCGGTCAGCGCGACCCTTGGCAGTCTGCGCACGCGGGCATGCACGCGGGGTGATGCGCCCCTGCTGCAGCTCCACCTTCTGCGTGCTGCCATCGGCAGCGCGGCGCAGTTCGAAGGCGTCGTACAGACGGCCGGTGACCGTGCGGGCTTCGTAACGCAGCTTCTGCGGATCAACGCGCAGCACCTGGAACAGCTGGGTGTCTTCGGCCACCGGGTCCATGGTCTGTTTCGCCTCGTCCGACAGCCGGTACTGCTTCGGCCCGGCCACGGTCACCACGTACTGCGGCGTAGCCGCCTGGCCTTCGCCACGACGGCCATAGGTGTGGTCATGGCCCTGCAGCACCAGATCCACCTTGTGGCGACGGATCACCGGCTGCAGCACCTCCTGCAGTGCGGCGTTCTGGCGGCCTTCGCGCGGCGAATAGAACGGCTGGTGCAGCAGGACGATCGTCCACGCGCGCGGGTTGCTGCTCAGTACGGTGTCCAGCCACTGCGCCTGCGCCTGTGCGGTGCCCAGGTCCAGCGCCGAGGTGCCATCGAGCACCACCACGCGCACGTCCTGCACGTCGAACCAGTAGGTGCTGGTATCGGCCGCTGCCACACCGTTGCCCGGCAGCGCGAAGGTGACCGGCCAGTGGCGGCCCAGCACACGGCGTTCCTGCGGCGTGTCTTCGAATTCCTCGAAGTATTCGTGGTTGCCGATGGCCGACGCCACCAGCGTTTCCTGCGCCAGCCAGCCGGTGGCGGCGAACCATTCGCCCCACTCGCTATCGTCGGCGCCGTCGCCACCGCTGACCAGGTCGCCGGCGAACAGGCTGATCCGTGCATCGGGCGCGGCCTTCTGCGCGGCACGCACCACGCGGCTGACATGGCTCAGGTTCTTGTTCTGGGTATCACCGAAGTACAGCAGGGTCAGCGGCTGTCCCGCTGTACCTGCGGTGCGCAGCTGGTTCCATGCACTCCAGCCGCCATTGCCCTGCACGCGGTAGACATACAGCGTATCCGGCTGCAGCCCTTCCACCTGCACGCGGTGGTGGTGGGACAGGCCGTTCTCGCTCTGCAGCGTCTGCGTGCTCGCACGCAGCTGGCGCACGCCCTCGATGGCCGGCGAATCACCGGCCACTGCCACTTCCAGCAGCGGCGACTGCACGCTGCCGTCGGTACGCCAGGCCACCGCGAATGCGTGCGCCGGATCGGCCGAAGGCGATGCCACGATGCGGTCCGGCAGTGGCGTGGCCGCGTAGTGGCGGCTGCCCTGCGGAACCTGGGTATTGGGCTCGGCTGCCGCGCCCGCCAGCAGCGGCGCGGCCAGCAACAGGGCGACAGTCAGTGCGCGCATGCAACGACCGCTCATGCGCCACACTCCAGTGGCAGCGAAAGCTGCTTGGCGATGGCCTGCCAATCGAAGGCGACGACGCCCTGGTCGTCATGCACCGCATACAACGCGCCATGCGGGAAGCGCGGCGTGGGCTGCTGCATCATCCAGATGCCATCGGTGTTGGCCACCGTATTGCCCTGGAACGCGCCGACCGGCTTCAAGGTATGGCGGTCGAACAGATGGAACACACTGCGCTGCTTGCCCTGTTCGGTGGTGATCCACCAACCGTCCTTGCCGCAGGTGCGCAGCATCACGCCTTCGGCCTGTGCCTTGAACACATCGCGGCCGAAGGTGGTGCCGGTGAAGCGGCCGGCCAGGGTGTAGACCTTGAATTCGCTGGCGTAGCTTTCGTCTTCTTCGGCAATCAACAGGCGGTCGTTGGCCGGGTCGCCCCAGATCGATTCGACCACGCGCAGCGCACCGGCCTCGCTGGTATCGCCGATGCTGGCGGCCAGGGTGGCTTCAAGCTTGGCGCCATCGCGGTTGACGTGGTATTGGCGCACGCGCTTGTCCAGTTCGGCCAGCGGCGGCAGGATGTCCTTGCCCTGCGCGTCCTCGCCGTTGTCCCACGAATCGGTGACGTACACGCTGTAGCCGTCGGCCCGCTTGTCCACCCACAGGCCGTAGGGCTTGCGCAGATCCTGCACACCGAACACGGCCAGCGGGGTGAAATCGGGCAGCGAGAACACCTGCACGCGGTGGTTGTCACGCTCCACGATCCACAGCAGGTCATCGGTCACCGAAATGCCATTGGGGCGATCGAACTGACCCAGTGCGGTGCCGCTGCTGCCGACATCGCGCAGGTGCTTGCCGCTGCTGCCATCGTAGACCACCAGCTTGTCGGTGGCCTTGGCGGTGGCGATCAGCCAGGTCGCGCCGTCGGGCGCCTGCCAGCTGGCGGGCGAATCGATGTTGTCGGCCGGGGTCATCGGGGTCAGGAAGGCCTCGGCGATGGTCGCCACGGCCCGGGGTGCATCGGCGCCAACGCTGGCCTGTGCGGAGGCGGAGCTGCCCGCATCCGGCGACGGTGCCGGGGTGCAGCCGGCGGCCAGGCAGGCGACCAGCGCGGCCGCCAGCAGGTTCATGCCGCGCGCCATCACAGGGCCACCTTCAGGCCGACGGCGTAGGTGCGGCCATACTCTTCCAGCTGCAGGGTGCGCGAACGCGTGCCCTGGTACAGCTCCAGCGGCTTGTCCAGCAGGTTCTGCGCTTCGAAGTACATGCTGATGCGCGGGGTGAACTTGTAGTCCAGCGAGAAGTCCAGCTGGGTGTTGGGTGCCACGTAGATGTCGAACGCGCGGCCCTTGCCGATGCTGTCCAGGTATTCGCTGCGGTACACCGCGGCCAGGCGCGTGCTCAGACCATACTTTTCATAGCCGATGTGGGCGCTGTACACGTGCTTGGATGCGCGCGGCAGCATGAAGTCCTCATCGGCACGGTCTGCAATGCCGGCGTCGAATTCGGTGTCCAGCCAGGTGCCGCTGGCACCGACCAGCAGGCCATCCAGGGCGCCCGGCAGGAACGACAGCTGCTGCTGCCAGTTCAGTTCGGCGCCGCGCACGGTGGCCTTGCGGCCGTTGATCGGCTGGGTCACGTCGAAGCCACCGTAGGCCGGGTCGTTGGTGCGCACGGTTTCCACGATGTAGCCGTCGATGGACTTGTGGAACAGGCCCAGCGAAACGATGCCGGTGGTGCCCAGGTACTTCTCCACCGACAGGTCGATGTTCTTCGACTCGTACGGATCCAGTTCCTGGTTGCCCAGGCGCACTTCTTCATCGCCACGGCTGTACCCCACACGCGGGGAGACATCGCCGAAGGACGGGCGCGCGACGGTCTTGTTGGCCGAGGCACGCAGCACCCAGTCGTCGGCTGCGTCGTAGCGCAGGTGCAGGCCCGGCAGCACGTTGGTGTAGCTGCTGTTGGCCACGCGCGGGGTGACCGTGAAGCTGCGCCCGTTGGCGGCCACGTCCACCTGGTTGCCGATGGCCTGGAAGCGCGTGCTTTCCACGCGCACGCCACCGATCACGCGCAGCGCACCGATGTCCCAGGTGCCCATGGCGTAGCTGGCGAAGATGTCTTCGCTGGCCACGTAGTCTTCTTCCAGCGAGGTCATCGCATTGCCACCGACATCCTGCGGGCGGGCGCTGTACTGGCCGCCGTTAGCCGCCCAATAGGCGCGCATCGCGTCCGAGCTCATGCCATCGCCCAGGTTGCCGTGGCGGTGCTCGGGCGAACCGGTGGTCCAGCTCGACAGGGCCACCTTCGGGCCGACGCGCAGTTCGCGCTCGTCCACGTTCACGTCGCGGTCGCGCCAACGGCCCAGCAGACCGAACTTGATGCTGCTGCTGTCGCCGTCGAATCGCACGTTCACCTGCGCGCTGTGTTCCTTGTCGTTCACCTGCTTGGGCGAGAGCACGAAGCGGTCGAAGGCGTAGTTGCCGTTGTCCAGCCACTGCGGGTTGTCGAAGGTGTAGGTCGGCAGACGGCTGCGCTGGTCGAGCGTGCCGTTGAAATCGTCGCCGTCCAGGCTGAAACGCGCTTCCATTTCATCGTTCACCCGTTCTTCGGTGCGGGTGTAGCCCACCTTGTAATCGACCACGGCATTGGTGAAGGTGTTTTCGCCGCCCAGGCTGGCGGCGAAGGTGTTTTCTTCCTTGGTGCGGTAACGCATGCGCTTGTCGATCGCATCGCCGGGCATATCGTCCAGGCGGTACTGGTCGGTGCCGGTGCGGACCATGTCGGCATCGTCGAAGTTGAAGATCACCCGCTGGCGGGTCTCGGCATCATCGAACTGGCTGTACAGCGTGCGCAGGTAGTACTTGCTGTACTCGCTGGGGCGCCAGTCCAGGTTGAGGTTGGCGCCGATGCGCTTGCGCTCGATCTCGTACTTGCGGTGCTGCAGGTTGATCGCGGTGACGTCACCGGGTGCGGCATCGTCCTCGCCGTCGTACTCCACTTCGCTGTTGTCCGATTCGAACGTGCGCTTCTGGTAGTTCACGCCCAGCGCCACGCCGAAGGTATCGGCGAACACTTCGCTGTAGTTGAAGGCCGCCTTGGGGCTGGTTTCACCGGACAGCTGCTGGTGGCTGGCTTCAATCTTGCCGCGCAGGCTGCGGCCATCGCGGTCGAAGGCCGAGGCCGATTCGACCAGCACCGCACCACCAATGGCATCACCCGGCATGTCCGGGGTAGGCGACTTGACCACGCGCAGGCGTTCGGTCGAATCGGACGGAATCACGTCCAGCGGTGCGGCGCGGCTGGAATCTTCCGGCGTGCCCACGGCGATGCCATCCACGCTGACGCTGTTGAGGTTGGCGTCCAGGCCGCGGATGACCACGAAACGGCCTTCGCCCTGGTCGCGGGTCACGCTGACGCCCGGCAGGCGCTGCAGCGATTCGGCCACGTTCTTGTCCGGGTACTGGCCCAGCGCATCGGAGGAGACCGCATCTTCGATCGCGTTGCTGCTGCGCTTCAGATCGACGGCACGCACCTGCGATTCCAGCTGGGCGCGCACTTCGATGCGGTCCAGGTCGACCGCATCGGCGGCAACCGCGCCGGCACCGGCCACGACCTGCTGCCCGGCAGCGTGCAGCGGCGCTGCAGCCCCCATCGCCAGAGTCAGGGTGATGGCCATGGCCAGCGGAGTCTTGATATGCACGTTGAAGCCCCGTTCCTGTTAAGAATGGGTCTGCACGGTATGTCCGCAAGGTTGCACGGTCGTGACATGCCGGTGCAGCCGGCGGCATCCGGCGTTTGGGTTCGGACCGGCGTTCCGGCAAAATGGAGCCCTCTCCCAGACCCCCTTTCCGACCATGAAGATCGTCGAAGTGCGCCACCCGCTGGTGCAGCACAAGATCGGCCTGATGCGCAACGCTGCGCTCAGCACCAAGGATTTCCGCGAACTGGCCAACGAGCTGGGCACCCTGCTGGCCTATGAGGCCACCGCCGACCTGGACACCGAACCGCACACCCTGCCCGGCTGGGCCGGCCCGGTCACCGTGCAGCGCATCGCCGGCGCCAAGATCACCGTGGTGCCGATCCTGCGCGCCGGCCTGGGCATGCTCAGCGGCGTGCTGTCGCTCATTCCGGCCGCGCGCGTGAGCGTGGTCGGCCTGCAGCGCGACGAAGAAACCCTGCAGCCGGTGCCCTACTTCGAGCGCCTCACCGGCCGCCTGGAAGAGCGCGACGCGCTGATCCTGGACCCGATGCTGGCCACCGGCGGCACCCTGATCGCCACCATCGACATGCTCAAGCGTGCCGGTGCGCGCCGCATCAAGGGCATTTTCCTGGTGGCCGCACCGGAAGGCATCGAGGCAGTGAAGGCGGTACATCCGGACGTGGAGATCTACACCGCCGCGATCGATGCCCATCTGAATGAAAAGGGCTACATCCTGCCCGGCCTGGGCGATGCCGGCGACCGCATTTTCGGTACCCGCGTGGCGTGATCCACCCCCGGGGTCGGATCCCTTTCGCAGAAAGGGCTCTGACCCCGATGCGCGGATGCATCCCGCGCCAGTCGAGCAAGCTCGACTCTACGACCCCACTGCTCAACCCAGCGCGCGGGCCTTCAGTTCGCCCTGCTCATGCAGGGTCACGAAACGGCCTTTTTCGTCGCGCCCCAGCTGGGCCAGTGCCACCTGCGGGTCGTGGGTGAAGAACAGATGGACGTTGCGCGCCAGCTTGTCTTCCAGGAACTGGCGCTTTTCGTCGATCAGCAGTTCGGCATTACGGTCGTAACCCATGGTGATCGGCACGTGCACCCAGGAGCGCCCGGGAATCAGATCGGCACAGAACACCACGCCGCCGTGCGGTGCCTGGTCAGCGTGCGCATGGCCGACGATCTCGGCCAGCATCAACCCCGGCGTGTGGCCGTCGCTGTAGCTGAAGCGCACGCTGCGGCCCAGCACCTGCGAATATTCGCCCTCCACCACTTCCAACCGACCGCTGGCCTGCAGCAGCGCGGGCAGTTCGGCGATGAAGCTGGCCCGATCGCGCGGATGCGGCTGCAAGGCCCGTTGCCAGTGCTGTGCACCGACCACGAAGGTGGCGTTGGGGAACAGCAGTTCCGGGCCACGGCCTTCGGTCCACGGCGCCAGCAGGCCGCCGGCATGATCGAAATGCAGGTGGCTGAGCACCACCACGTCGATATCTTCGTGTTCGAAACCGGCTTCGCGCAGCGAATCGATCAGCACATGCCGGCTTTCCTGCACGCCGTAGCGTTCGCGCATGCGCGGGTCGAAGAAGGCGCCGATGCCAGTTTCAAACAACACCGTCTTGCCTTCCAGCGGACTGGCCAGCAGCGCACGGCAGGCCAGCTCAATGCGATTGAGCTCGTCCGGAGCCGCCCATTTTTCCCACAACGCGCGCGGCGCGTTGCCGAACATCGCCCCGCCATCCAGGCGCTGCGAGTTTCCACGAATTGACCAGAGTTTCATGCCGCGATTATCAAACGGCTGCCGTTAAATAATCGCTAGCCGGAAAATGGAAAACCCCACCGGGCGGCGGGGTTCGGGGGTTGCGCATTCGCCGCGCGTGGCCCGGCGCCAGCGGCAATTCAATGCGCCGGTACGACCTGGGCACTGCCCACCGGGTTGCGCGGATCACTGCCGCCGAACAGCTTGTTGGCCTTGCGGTCCCATTCCACGGTCTGCAGGTTGCCCCAGACGTGACTGGAACCGCGGCCACCGGCGGCGACGTCGCCCGGCAGGTCGATCTTGTGGCCCATCGCCTGCAGCTGCTTCACCGTGTCGGCGTCGAAGGCATCGCTCTCGGCCTCGATCAGGTCGGGCAGCCACTGGTGGTGGTAGCGCGGCAGCGCAGCGACCTGCTGTGCGTCCAGGCCGGCGTCATAGCCGAGGATGCCCAGCAGCACCATGGTGATGATGCGGCTGCCACCAGGCGTACCGAGCACGACTACCTTGTCGCTGTTTTCCATGAAGGTGGGCGTCATCGAGCTGAGCATGCGCTTGCCCGGCTTCGGTGCGTTGGCCGCATAGCCCATCACACCGAAGGCATTGGGGGTGCCCGGCTTCAGCGCGAAGTCGTCCATTTCATTGTTCAGCAGCACGCCGGTGCCCTTGGGAATCAGGCCCGAGCCGTACAGCAGGTTCACCGTCTGGGTGGCGCCCACGCGGTTGCCATCGCGGTCGATGATCGAGAAATGAGTGGTTTCGTCATCTTCCAGCGGGGTCGGGTTTCCCGACAGCAGGTCGCTGGGGGTGGCCTTTTCCGGGTGGATGGTGGCGCGCAGGCCCTGGGCGTAATCCTTGCTGGTCAGCACCTTCTGCGGAATCTGCACGAAATCCGGGTCGCCCAGGAAGAACGTGCGGTCGCGGTAAGCGCGGCGCATGGCTTCCACCACCAGGTGGGTGCGGTGCGCGGCGTCCATCTGCTTGATGTCCCAGCCTTCCAGGATCTGCAGCATGCTGGCCAGGGCGATGCCGCCGGACGACGGCGGCGGCGCGGTGGTGATCTTCCAGCCGTTGTAGTCGAACACAATCGGCTCGCGCAGCTTGACCTGGTAGCCGGCCAGCTCATCGGCGGTCCACTTGCCACCGGCCTGCTTCACCCCTTCCAGCAGCAGCTTGCCGGTCTGGCCCTTGTAGAAGCCATCACGACCGCCGGCCGCCAGGCGTTCCAGGGTCTGTGCCAGTTCGGGCTGCTTGAACAGATCGCCGGTGGCGATCGGCTTGCCATTGCGCAGGTAGACCTCGCGCGTGCCGGGGAAACGCTCCATCACTTCACGGCGCAAGGCATAGCCCTTGGCCATGCGCTCGTACACCGGGAAGCCGTCGCGGGCGATGCGGATGGCCGGCTGCAGCGAGGTGGCCAGCGGCAGCTTGCCGTGCTTGGACGACAGTTCCACCAGCGCGGCCGGCAGGCCCGGAATGCCCGCCGACCAGGGCCCGTTCACAGAGCGGTCGCGGTCCAGGTTGCCCTGCTTGTCCAGGAATGCCTGCGGCGTGGCCGCGGCCGGCGCGGTTTCGCGCGCGTCCAGCATCACGTCCTTGCCGGTGGCCGCGTCGTGCAGCAGGAAGAAGCCACCCCCGCCGAGACCGGAGCTGATCGGTTCAACCACCGCCAGCGTGGACGACACCGCCACGGCCGCGTCGAAGGCGTTGCCGCCCTGGGCCAGGATGTCGATGCCGGCCTGGGTGGCCAGCGCATGGCCACTGGCCACGGCCACCCCATCGGGGCGCTCGGCGCGGGCGGGGGGCTGGGCAGGGCTTTCAGCCCAGGCCTGGGGGGCCAGCAGCAGGCCAAGCAGCAACAGGGGGCGGACGATCAGCTTCATTCGGATGGGGGCTCCGCATAGAGTTCGGGATGATCGTTCTGCAACTGGCGCAGCTTGGCCAGCAGCTGGACTTCCGTTTCCACGATATCCGGGTCCGGGTCGATGCATTCGACCGGGCAGACGACCACGCACTGGGGTTCGTCGAAATGACCCACGCACTCGGTACAGCGTGCGGGATCGATCACGTAGATGGTTTCACCCATCGAAATGGCCTGGTTCGGGCAGGCCGGCTCGCATACGTCGCAGTTGACGCAGAGCTCATTGATTTTCAGCGACATGGCGATACTCCTCGCCCGCGCCTTGGGACAAGGACCGGCACGCGCGGGCGCGCGCACCGGTCAGTTCATCGGCGGCACCCCTTGCAGGATGCCGCCCGGGCCACGCCGCAGCGTGGCCGCCACGGCTCGGTCTTACTTGGCTTCGACGAAAATGTACTCGGCGCCGGTCGGCTGCACGGCAGCCTGCACGCGGGCATTGTCGGCCGACTGGCCGATGAAGACGACGCGCACGCCCTTCATCGAATCCGCCGACACGTCCTTGAACACGGCCTGGATCATGTCAGCCATCTTGCCCGAGGCCGACGAACCGAAGGCCAGCATGTTGCCCGGCTGCACGCCACGGGCCACGGCCTGGGTCGCGCTTTCGGTCTGGCGCTCGTACTTGGCCTGGAAGTCCGGGTCCGATTCCGGCGAGAGGTAGTACAGGAACGGGCTGTTGCTGATGTTGCCCATGTTCTGGATGGCCACTTCCTGCAGGTACTTCTTCCAGCCTGCATCGTCGTCCTTGGCCGGAGCGACCAGGGCCTGCTTGGCCTCTTCGACCGGAGCAGCCTCTTCCTTCTTGCAAGCGGTGAAGGCCAGGGCAAACGAGGCGATCAGCATCGCGCGCATGGTGGTGTTCATGGGTTTCCTCCCGAGATGGTGCGTGTTGGTGTACGTAATGGGGGTGCGTGGTACTACAGGAACGGCCGCTTGGCAGCGGTTACGACTGTGCCGCCTTCGCTTCGCGGACCTTGCGCAGCGCTTCGAGCACGGCGGCCGGCACGAAGCCGGACACGTCGCCACCCAGGCGCGCGATCTCGCGGACAAGCGAGGACGAAATGAAGCTGTGCTGTTCGGCCGGGGTCAGGAACAGGGTCTCGACCTCGGGAATCAGGTGGCGGTTCATGCTGGCCATCTGGAATTCGTACTCGAAATCGGACACCGCGCGCAGGCCGCGCAGCAGCACCCCGCCCTGCACCGAGCGTACGAAATGGGCCAGCAGGGTATCGAAGCCGATGACCTCGACATTGCCATGGTGGCCCAGGGCGCCCCGGGCCAGCTGCACGCGCTGCTCCAGCGGCAGCGCCGGCCCCTTGGACGGGCTCTGCGCCACGCCCACCACGACCTTTTCAAACAGCGGCGCGGCTCGGCTCACCAGATCGATGTGACCATTGGTGATGGGGTCGAACGTGCCGGGGTAGACGGCAATGCGGCGGTTGGCCACGGTCATGGGCGGTTGCAGATGTTCAGATGAGGTCAAAGTGTAGCAGCGGCGCGGCGGTACAGGGCAAAGCGGACTTCGCGGGTGGCGCCCTCGCGGTGCAGCAGCCATTCCGGCGGCAGTACTGGTACATGGCCGGCCGGCGATTCCAGGTACAGCCAGGCATCGGCAGCCAGGTGCCGCGGCAGCTGGGCCAGCACGTCCTGCCACAGGCCATCGGCGAACGGCGGGTCGATGAACACCAGGTCGGCCTGCTGGGCCGGCGCGCCCTGCAGCCAGCGCAGGGCATCGGCCTGGACCACGGTGATCTGGTCGGTGGCCTGCAGCTTGGCCACTGCGGCGGACAGGTTGCGCCCCAGCTGGACATCGCGCTCGACCAGGGTGGCGTGGGCGGCGCCGCGCGAGACGGCCTCCAGGCCCAGCGCGCCGCTGCCGGCAAACAGATCCAGCACACGGGCACCGGTTAGCCTGGGCATCAGCCAGTTGAACAGGGTTTCACGCACGCGATCGCTGCTGGGCCGCAGGCCCGGCAGGGTCGGCACCGGCAGGCGGGTATTGCGCCAGCGCCCACCAATGATGCGGACCTGACCATCATTGCCCCCACGGCCGCTCACCGGCGCCCCCGCAGGGGGTAGTTCAAGAAATTCAGCATGGCGGGAATTGTAGTTCGGCCGGGCGGCGCCCGGGTACGCGCCAACGCATACGCGCTGTCGCTCCCACGCTTCGCTGCGCGAAACGTGGGCCTCCCTTACCAACTCCCACACCCCCGCCGCTTCGCGGCCGCCCCCTGACTCAGGGGGCTCTGCCCCAGACGCGATCCCGTGGGTCGGATCCCGCTGCTCCGCAACGGGCTCCGACCCCAGTTCTATATCGGTATCTGACAGATTTCATCCACGCATGGCGTGGATCTACCGTGTCGACCAAGGTCGACACCTACCAACAGCCGCGGGGGACTGTCAGAGGTGGGGCGGTGTGGGTGGGCAGGACCGCAGGCGCCATGGATGGCGCCTACGAGCCCCCATGGACGGGTTTACGGCGTGTCCTGCCCACCCACACCGCCCCGCCATCCCACGGATAGCCCGCTGTTGCTCTTGCTTCGGCTGTTGCATTTGCCTCGGCAGGTGCAGGGCGCAGCCCTGCCCGACCAACCCCTTGATTTCGGGACAATCAGCCATACCCCTTGGGCCAGGCCGCACGCGCTGGCGCGGCATTGCACACGGAGCCCTATCGATGACCGAGACCCCCCAGACCGAAACCCTTAGCTTCCAGACCGAGGTCAAGCAGCTGCTGCAGCTGATGATCCACTCGCTGTACTCGAACAAGGAAATCTTCCTGCGCGAGCTGGTCTCCAACGCCGCCGACGCCGCCGACAAGCTGCGCTTCGAGGCCCTGACCCAGCCGGCCCTGCTGGAAGGTGACAGCGAGCTGCGCGTGCGCGTCAGCTTCGACGCCGCCGCCCACACCATCACCATCGAAGACAACGGCATCGGCATGAGCCGCGCCGAAGCCATTGCCCACCTGGGTACGATTGCAAAATCCGGCACCGGCGACTTCCTGCGCCAGCTGTCCGGCGACCAGAAGAAGGATTCGCAGCTGATCGGCCAGTTCGGCGTCGGCTTCTACAGCGCCTTCATCGTCGCCGACGAAGTGGAAGTGACCTCGCGCCGCGCCGGCCTGGCCGCAGGCGAAGGCGTGCGCTGGACCTCGCGCGGCGAAGGCGATTTCGAAGTCGCCACCGTCGACAAGGCCGAGCGCGGTACCCGCATCGTGCTGCACCTGAAGGACGGCGAGCATGACTTCGCCGACGGCTGGCGCCTGCGCAGCATCCTGAAGAAGTATTCGGACCACATCGGCCTGCCGATCCAGATGCCGAAGGAAGGCGAAGAAGGCGCCGCGCTTGAATGGGAAACCGTCAACCGCGCCAGCGCGCTGTGGACCCGCCCGCGCACCGAGATCAGCGACGCCGAGTACACCGAGTTCTACAAGCACGTGGCGCACGACCACAGCGATCCGCTGGCCTGGAGCCACAACAAGGTCGAAGGCAAGCTGGAATACACCTCGCTGCTGTACGTGCCCGGCCGCGCACCGTTCGACCTGTACCACCGCGATGCGCCCAAGGGCCTGAAGCTGTACGTGCAGCGCGTGTTCGTGATGGACCAGGCCGAGCAGTTCCTGCCGCTGTACCTGCGCTTCATCAAGGGCGTGGTCGATTCCAGCGATCTTTCGCTGAACGTGTCGCGCGAAATCCTGCAGTCCGGCCCGGTCATCGATTCGATGAAGGCGGCGCTGACCAAGCGCTCGCTGGACATGCTGGACAAGCTGGCCACCGACAAGCCCGAACAGTACGCCAGCTTCTGGAAGGAATTCGGCCAGGTGCTGAAGGAAGGCCCGGCCGAGGACTACAACAACCGCGAGAAGGTGGCCGGCCTGCTGCGCTTCGCCTCCACCCGTGGCGAGGCCGATGCACAGAGCGTGTCGCTGGCCGATTACATCGCGCGCATGGCCGAAGGCCAGGACAAGATCTACTACCTGACCGGCGAGAGCTACAGCCAGGTACGCAACAGCCCGCACCTGGAAGTGTTCCGCAAGAAGGGCGTGGAAGTGCTGCTGCTGACCGATCGTATCGACGAGTGGCTGATGGGCTACCTGACCGATTTCGACGGCAAGGGCTTCGTCGATATCGCCCGTGGCGACCTGGACCTGGGCGCGCTGGAAAGCGAGGCCGACAAGCAGGAACAGGAAGCGGCCGCCAAGGACAAGCAGGCCCTGGTGGAGCGGCTGAAGACGGTGCTGGGCGATGACGTGGCCGAAGTGCGCGTGTCGCACCGCCTGACCGATTCACCGGCGGTGCTGGCCATCGGCGAACAGGACCTGGGCCTGCAGATGCGCCAGATCCTGGAAGCCAGCGGGCAGAAGGTGCCCGACAGCAAGCCGGTGCTGGAGATCAATCCGGGCCACCCGCTGATCGCCAAGCTGGATGCCGAAGCCGATGGTGCACGCTTTGACGATCTGGGCCGGGTGCTGTTCGACCAGGCCGCGCTGGCCGCCGGTGACAGCCTGAAGGACCCGGGCGCCTATGTGGCCCGCCTGAACAAGCTGCTGCTGGAACTGTCGGCCTGACCGACGCGGTTGCCGCCGGGCACGGCCCGGCGCAACCGCGCTTTGGTAGGTGCCAACCTTGGTTGGCATGCCTGCTCTGGTAGGTGCCAACCTTGGTTGGCACACCAAATGCGTGTCAACCAAGGTTGACACCTACCAGGGCGGGTCGGGTGTGCCAACCAACGGTTGGCACCCACCGGGGCGGCGGTTGCCGCCTACCAAAGCAGGTCGGCTCAGGCGTTACGATCCAGCAAGGTGCCCAGCATCTGGTCCTGGCGGCGCACCAGCGCGGCGTTGGCAGCGAAGGCCACCACCTCGGTTTTCGCCGCCAGCAGGTCGCCCAGCGGCGCGCTGGGATCGGGCTCGGTGGTGGTCACCACGGTCTCCACCCCACCCTGCTCCATCGCGCTGCGCTGCACCTGCAGCCGTTGCGCATCCGGGGTCGCCAGATTGGCCACGTTGTGTGCGGCCACCTGCACGCCCTGCTGGGCGGCGCGCATGCCGGAAAGAGCGGTTCCCATCACGCTGTTCATGTTGGCCTCCGGGCCGCCCAACGCAGCCCTCCGTACCCGTTAGCGGCCGGGCGGCCGCAACCTTCAGTCCACATCGGCCCGACAGGCCCGAGTGGTAGCATATCCCCCTGATTTCAGCGCCTTTTGCCAATGCTCAGTTTTTTCCGCCGCAAGAAGCCCCAGGACGCCGCCGCACCGGACGCGCCCAAGACCCAGCACTACTCGGCTGAAGAGCTGGCGGCGGCGTTCCCGTCTGCCGCCCCGGCCGAAGAAGCGCCCACCGCTGCGGTGGCCGAAGCCGAAGCCGTAGCACCTGCACCGGCACCGCAACTGGCCGCAGAACCGGCCCCGGTGCCGGCGCCCGTCGCCGAAGCGCCCGCCGTGCCGGCTGCACAGCCCGCTGCGCAGCCAGTCATCGCCGCCGAGGACGTGCAGGCCGAAGCGCTGGCCGCCGCCGCTGTGCTGGCGCCGCTGGCCCCGGTCGTTCCGGCCAAGGAACCGGTCGCCCCGGCCGCCGACCTGCCGGCCCTGGTGGATGCCCCGCCGGCCCCGGCCGGCAAGCCCGGCTGGCGCGAGCGCCTGCGCAACAGCGTCATCGCCCGCAGCTTCGGCGGCCTGTTCTCGCGCAACCCCAAGCTCGACGACGATCTGCTGGACGAGCTGGAAACCGCCCTGATCACCGCCGACGTCGGCGTGGGTGCCACCACCGATCTGGTGGAAGGCCTGCGCAAGCGCATGAAGTCGCGCGAATTCGCCGATGCCAACGCCCTGCTGGCCGCCCTGCGCAGCGAACTGATCGCGATCCTGCAGCCGGTGGCGCAGCCGCTGGTGATCGACCGCAATGCCAAGCCGTTCGTGGTGCTCACCGTCGGCGTCAACGGCGTCGGCAAGACCACCACCATCGGCAAGCTGGCCAAGCGCTTCAAGGATGACGGCCACAGTCTGATGCTGGCTGCCGGCGATACCTTCCGTGCCGCCGCCGTGGCGCAGCTGCAGGCCTGGGGCGAGCGCAACGGTGTGGCCGTGGTCGCCCAGGGGCAGAACGCCGATGCCGCCTCGGTGGCCTACGACGCGCTGCAGGCCGGCAAGGCCCGTGGCACCTCGGTGCTGATTGCCGACACTGCCGGCCGCCTGCATACCCAGTCCGGCCTGATGAACGAGCTGGGCAAGATCCGCCGCGTGCTGGGCAAGATCGATGAAACCGCCCCGCACGAAGTGCTGATGGTGATCGACGGCACCACCGGCCAGAACGCGCTCTCGCAGCTGCGCCAGTTCAATGCAGCGGTGAAGGTGACCGGCCTGGTGGTGACCAAGCTGGACGGCACGGCCAAGGGCGGCGTGGTGTTCGCGCTGGCCCGCGAGTTCGGCATTCCGATCCGCTTCGCCGGCATTGGCGAGCGCCCGGAAGACCTGCGCGTGTTCGATCCGGAAGCGTTCGTCGACGCGCTGCTGCCTGAAGCACTGGGCGCCTGATATACCGTGCAGCCACGCATGGCGTGGCTCTACTGCAATTCGGTAGAGCCACCCCACGGGTGGCTGCCTTCCCCGGAACACACATGCCCCGCCAGCCGCACGCCAGCGCCGACACCGCCCAACACGATCGCTTCGTCGGTCGCCTGCTGCACTGGTTCGACGCCCACGGCCGCCACGACCTGCCCTGGCAGCATCCGCGCAGCCCGTACCGGGTCTGGCTGTCGGAAATCATGCTGCAGCAGACCCAGGTGGCCACGGTCATCCCGTACTTCCATCGCTTCCTGCAGCACTGCCCGACCCTGCCCGACCTGGCCGCCGCCAGCAACGATGCGGTGATGGCGCAGTGGGCCGGGCTGGGCTACTACGCCCGCGCGCGCAACCTGCATGCCGCGGCCAAGCGCTGCGTGGAACTGCACGACGGCGACCTGCCGCGAAATTTCGATGCGCTGCATGCCCTGCCCGGCATCGGTCGCAGCACCGCCGGCGCGATCCTCAGCCAGGCCTGGAACGACCCCTTCGCCATCCTCGACGGCAACGTCAAGCGCGTCCTCAGCCGTTACCACGGCATTGAAGGCTTTCCCGGCCTGCCGGCCATCGAGAAGCAGCTGTGGGCGCTGGCCGAAGGCCACGTCAGCCACGTGCCCGCAGGCCGCATGGCCGACTACACCCAGGCGCAGATGGATCTGGGCGCGACGGTCTGCGGCCGGGCCAAGCCTGCCTGCGTGATCTGCCCGCTGCAGGACGACTGCGTAGCCCGCCGCGAGGGTCGTACCGCCGAACTGCCCACCGCCAAACCCAGCAAGACCCTGCCCGAGCGCGAAGCTGTGGCCCTGCTGCTGCGCGATGCGCGCCAGCGCGTGCTGCTGCAGAAGCGGCCGGACACCGGCATCTGGGCCCAGCTGTGGACCCTTCCGCAGGCCGACGCCGGCAGCGAACTGCAGGACTGGTTCGACGCCCACGTCGACGGTTCGCTGGAAGATGCCGAAGAACTGCCACTGCTGCAGCACACCTTCAGCCACTACAGGCTGCACCTGCAGGTATTGTCGCGACAGGTGCGCGGCCTGCGCGTGGAAGAGCCCACGCTGCGCTGGGTGGCCGCCGAAGAACTGCCAGCGCTGGGTCTGCCGGCACCGATCCGCAAGCTGCTGGATGGCGCCAGCCCCAAGGCGCCGAAACGAAAGACCCCGAAATCCCGCAACCACGAGTAACCACCATGCCCCGAACCATCTTCTGCCAGTACGAACAACGCGATGCCGAGGGCCTGGACTTCGTGCCCTACCCCGGTGAGCTGGGCCAGCGCGTGTTCAACCACATCGGCAAACCGGCGTGGACGGCATGGCTGGCGCACCAGACCATGCTGATCAATGAAAACCGGCTGTCGCCGCGCAAGCCGGAGCATCGCGCGATGCTGGAGGCGGAACTGGTGAAGTTCCTGTTCGAGAAGGACGCCGAAAAGCCGGCCGGGTTCACTCCCGAAGCCTGAGCCGGGTTCCGCCGGGCATGGCCCGGCGCTACCGGTTATTTCGCGGGTTCTTCGCGTTCCTGCACCTGCGCCTGGCGCATTTCCTTTTCCTCCGCACGCAGTGCCTTCACATCCAGCTTGCGGATGGTCTTGATGAAGCACGGCATGCGCGGGCCACCGGTGGGATCGCGCACCAGCACCTTGTCGAACGGCGCGCTGACCCGGCCCATGTGGCTGGTCAGGCCAATGGCCGGGGCAAAGGACAGATCCGGGCAGGGCCCGATCAGTTCCAGCAGATAGGCCTCGCTGGGCTTGGTCCAGACCGCCAGCGCACTGTCACCCAGTTCGGTCCAGCCATTGAGCGTGCCGAAGAACTGCATGTCCTTCTGCGGCGCGCCAGCGTGGGCGCGATAGAGATCCAGGCGCTCGGCACTGCTCAGCCGACCGGTGGTGGCACAGGCGGCCAGGGCAAGGCACAGCCCAGCCAGCAACACGGGGGTCTTCATCGGCATCTCCTCGGGGAAGTGCGCACATCATGCGCCCCGCCGGGCAACGCCGGCGCGACGATCAGCCGCCCGATTCAGCCGCTGGTCGGCGAGCCCCGCCCGCACCCCGCCTTGGTAGGTGCCCACCTTGGTGGGCACACCCTGCCCCGGTAGGTGCCCACACCCCGCCCCGGTAGGTGCCCACCTTGGTGGGCACACCCAAACACCACTCAAACTTCGGCGTGCGCCAGCGCGTGCAGCCGCCCTTCGCGCAGCTCCAGCACCCGGTCCAGGCGCCGGGCCAGGCTGCGGTCGTGGGTCACCAGCACCAGGCTGGTATGGCGCGCACGGTTCAGTTCCAGCATCAGCTCGAACACCGTCGCCGCCGTGCGGTCGTCCAGATTGCCGGTCGGTTCGTCACCCAGCACACACGCCGGGTGGTTCACCAGCGCGCGGGCCACGGCCGCACGCTGGCGCTCGCCACCGGACAGCTCGCCCGGCTTGTGGTCCAGGCGATGACCCAGGCCAACGGCCTCCAGCAGCGTGGTGGCGCGCGAGCTTGCTTCGGCCACGGCGGTGCCGGCCAGCATCACCGGCATCATCACGTTTTCCAGCGCAGTGAATTCGGGCAGCAGGTGGTGGAACTGGTAGACGAAGCCCAGCGCCTGGTTGCGCAGCAGGCCACGGGCGGTGTCCGACAGCGCCGACATGCGCTGGCCGGTCACGTACACCTCGCCGGCACTGGGCACGTCCAGCCCGCCCAGCAGGTGCAGCAGGGTGCTCTTGCCGGCGCCGGAAGCACCGATGATCGCCACGGTCTCGCCGGCGTTCACCCGTAGGTCCAGGCCGTCGAACACCGGGGTCTGCATGCGGCCTTCGGCGTAGGTCTTGCCCAGCGCCTCGGCACGGATCACTTCATCGCCGCGGTTGACGATCTTATTCATAGCGCAGGGCCTCGGCCGGCTGGGTGCGTGCGGCCCGCCAAGCGGGGTACAGGGTGGCCAGGAAACTCATCAGCAGCGCGATCAGGGTGATCGCCACGATGTCGCCGGTCTGCATGTCGGTGGGCAGGCCGGTGATGTAGTACACGTCTTCCGGCAGCAGCTTCACGTTGAACACCGATTCGATCGCGCCCAGGATGCGTTCCAGGTTCAGGGTCAGGGTGATGCCGCCGATCAGACCGGCCAGGGTGCCGAAGATGCCGATCAGCGAGCCCTGCACCATGAACACCTGCATCACCCCGCCCGGGGTCAGGCCCAGCGTGCGCAGGATCGCGATGTCCGCCTGCTTGTCGGTCACCAGCATCACCTGCGAGGACACCAGGTTGAACGCGCCCATGGCGATGATCAGCGAGAGCAGGATGCCCATCACCACTTTTTCCATGCGCAGCGAGTGGTACAGGTTGGCGTTCTGCTGGGTCCAGTCGCTGACCCGGTACGCGCCACCCAGGTTCTGCGCCAGGTCCACGCCCACTTCCAGCGAACGGTCCATGTCGTGCAGCTTCAGGCGCACGCCGGTGGCGCCGTCACTGCGCAGCACGCGCTGCAGATCCTGCATGTTGGCAAAGCCGACGCCGCGGTCCACTTCGTTGTAGCCGGCCTCGAAGATGCCGCTGACCGTGAAGCGTTTCATGCGCGGTACCGCACCAGCGGGCGTGCCCTGCACTTCGGCGAAGGTGACCAGCACCTGGTCGCCCACGTCCACGCCCAGCCAGATCGCCAGCTCCTTGCCCAGCAGCAGGTTGAAGCTGCCCGGCTTCAGGCTGTCATAGCTGCCCTTGACCACCTTCTGGTCGATCACCGATACCTTCGGTTCCAGCGCCGGGTCGATGCCCTGCACGATGGCACCCTGCACGCGCGGGCCGCTGATCATCGACTGGATCTCGATGTACGGCGCGGCGCCGGCCACGCGCGGGTCCTTGCTGGCCACGTCCACCACCCGCATCCAGTCGGGCATCGGCTCGCCGTCACGGCTGATGGTGGTGTGGGCGGTCATCTGCAGCAGGCGGCTGCGGATTTCCTTCTGGAAACCGCTCATGACCGCCAGGGTGGTGATCAGCACCGTAACGCCGAGCGCAATGCCCAGAATCGATGCCATCGAGATGAAGGAGATGAAGCCGTTGCGGCGCTTGGCGCGCAGGTAGCGCAGGCCGATGGCCACGGGGATTGGTTTGAACATGCAGGCACGCCGGTCAATTCAGCTTATGGTGCCACCGACCGGGGCCGACGGGAAACCGCTCGTGCTGCCACGGCCAGTCGCAGTTCACGTCGCTGCGCGCGATCCAGCACATCCGGCCAGAACAGCAGGTGCCGGCGCCGGCCCTGCTGCCGCCAGCGCAGCAGCAGCCACGGCCCTCGTTCCACCAGCCCGGGGCTGTCGATATCCTGCCCGGCCACCTGCAGCGGTGCTGGCAGCGAAGGCAGCAACAGCACGCGCCGCGGCCGGCACAGGCGCCAGAGCAGTTCAGCCAGGCCCGCCGCCCACACCGCCGCCAGCACTGGCCAGTACAGCGCCGGCGACAGTGCCGATGCCTGCAGCAGCCAGGGGGCGGCGATCAGCACTGCCAGCTGCGCTGCGCCCTGAAGGCGCGAGGGGCGCCACTCAAGCCTTGAGGGCGAGGATCTTCTGCATGAGCGGAATGGCATGGGCATGCGGGCAGGCCTCGTAGCCCATGAACCAGCGCCACAACTTATCGTCCTCGCACTCGAGCAGGAACAGGAAAACCTCGCGCTCTTCGGTCGGCGCAGTGCCCCATTCGCGGTCCAGGTAGCGCTCGAACAGCTGGTCCAGTTCGCGCATGCCGCGGCGGCAGCGCCAGCGCAGCTTCTTCAGCAGGACGTCTTCTTCCATCGTGTTTCTCCAGATACAGCAAAGCCACGCATGGCGTGGCTCTACTGGGGGGCACAACCACGCATGGCGTGGCTCTACCGGGTACCGCCAGCCTGTATCAGGCGCGGCGTTCCATCATCAGCTTCTTGATCTCGGCAATCGCCAGCGCCGGGTTCAGGCCCTTCGGGCAGGTGCGGGCGCAGTTCATGATGGTGTGGCAGCGGTAAAGCTTGAACGGATCTTCCAGGTCGTCCAGGCGCGCACCGGTGTCTTCATCGCGCGAGTCGATGATCCAGCGGTAGGCCTGCAGCAGGATCGCCGGGCCCAGGTAACGCTCACCGTTCCACCAGTAGCTGGGGCAGCTGGTCGAGCAGCAGGCGCACAGGATGCACTCGTACAGGCCGTCCAGCTTCTTGCGGTCTTCCGGCGACTGCAGGCGCTCACGGTCCGGCGGTGCCGGGGTCTGGGTACGGATCCACGGCTTGATCGAGGCGTACTGCGCGTAGAAGTGGGTCAGATCCGGAACCAGATCCTTCACCACGTTCATGTGCGGCAGCGGGTAGATCGGCACTTCCTTCTTGCCGCAGTCCGCGATGGCGCGGGTGCAGGCCAGCGTATTGGTGCCGTCGATGTTCATCGCGCACGAACCGCAGATACCTTCGCGGCACGAGCGGCGGAAGGTCAGGGTCGGGTCGATCTCGTTCTTGATCTTGATCAGCGCGTCCAGGACCATCGGGCCGCAGGCGTCCAGATCGATCTCATAGGTGTCGGTGCGCGGATTGCTGTCGTCGTCCGGACTCCAGCGGTAGATCTTGAAGGTGCGCACGTTCTTGCCGCCGGTCTTGGCGGGGAAGTGCTGGCCCTTCGTGATCTTGGAATTCTTGGGGAGTGAAAACTCGGCCATGGCTGCTCTCGTTGGCTCAGGCGGCCCGCGCCCGTGGGCGCGGATTGCATGGTAGGCGGGGTCGGATCAGTACACGCGCGGCTTCGGCGGCACCACGGACACGTCGTCGGTCAACGTGTACATGTGCACCGGGCGGTAATCGAAGCTGCACTTGCCCTTCTCGTCCACGCTGACCAGGGTGTGCTTCTGCCAATTGACGTCGTCGCGATCGGGATAGTCCTCGTGCGCATGCGCGCCGCGGCTTTCCTTGCGCTGTTCGGCCGAATTGATCGTCGCCACCGCGTTCAGCAGCAGGTTGTTCAGTTCGTACGTCTCGATCAGGTCCGAGTTCCAGACCAGCGAACGGTCGGAAACCTTCACGTCCTGGAACGAATCGAACACCTTGGCCATCTTCTCGCAGCCTTCCTTCAGGCTTTCGCTGGTGCGGAACACCGCGGCGTCGGCCTGCATGGTGCGCTGCATGCGGTCACGGATGACCGAGGTCGGCGTATCACCATTGGCGTGGCGCAGCTTGTCCAGCAGGCCCAGCGCCTTGTCGCAGGCATCGGCCGGCAGCGGCTTGTGCGCAGCGCCCGGCTTGATGGTCTCGGCGCAGCGGTTGGCCACGGCGCGACCGAACACCACCAGGTCCAGCAGCGAGTTCGAGCCCAGGCGGTTGGCACCGTGCACCGACACGCAGGCGGCTTCGCCGATCGCGTACAGGCCCGGCACCACCGAATCGGGGTTGTCGCCGACCTTGCGCACCACTTCACCGTGGAAGTTGGTCGGAATGCCGCCCATGTTGTAGTGCACGGTCGGGATGACCGGGATCGGCTGCTTGTGCACGTCCACGCCGGCGAAGATGCGGGCGCTTTCGGCGATACCCGGCAGCTTCTCGTCGATCACGCCCGGGCCCAGGTGGGTCAGGTCGAGCAGGATGTGATCCTTGTGCTCGCCGACGCCGCGGCCTTCGCGGATTTCGATGGTCATCGAACGGCTGACCACGTCGCGCGAGGCCAGATCCTTGTAGTGCGGTGCGTAGCGTTCCATGAAGCGCTCGCCCGAGCTGTTGCGCAGGATGCCGCCTTCACCGCGGACACCCTCGGTGATCAGGCAGCCGGCGCCGTAGATGCCGGTCGGGTGGAACTGCACGAACTCCATGTCCTGCATGGCGATGCCGGCACGCATGGCCAGGCCGCCACCGTCGCCGGTGCAGGTGTGCGCCGAGGTGGCGCTGAAGTACGCACGGCCGTAGCCGCCGGTGGCCAGCACCACGCCCTGGGCGCGGAACAGGTGCAGCGTGCCGTCGGACATGTCCAGGGCCAGCACGCCACGGCACACGCCTTCGTCATCGAAGATCAGGTCGAGTGCGAAGTACTCGATCATGAAGCGTGCATCGTGCTTCAGCGACTGCTGGTACAGGGTGTGCAGCATGGCGTGGCCGGTACGGTCGGCCGCCGCGCAGGTACGCTGCGCCGCCGGGCCTTCACCGTACTTGGTGGTCATGCCACCGAAAGGACGCTGGTAGATCTTGCCTTCGGCGGTACGGCTGAACGGCACGCCGTAGTGTTCCAGCTCGATGATGGCCGGAATGGCCTCGCGGCACATGTATTCGATGGCGTCCTGGTCGCCCAGCCAGTCCGACCCCTTGATGGTGTCGAAGAAGTGGTAGCGCCAATCGTCTTCGCCCATGTTGGCCAGCGCGGCGGAAATACCACCCTGCGCGGCGACGGTGTGCGAACGGGTCGGGAACACCTTGGTCAGACACACGGTCTGCAGGCCCTTGGCGGCCAGGCCGAACGTGGCGCGCAGGCCGGCGCCGCCGGCGCCCACCACGACCATGTCGTACTTGTGTTCAGTAATCTTGTAAGCGGACATCTAATCTGGATTCCTGTCTTGTGCCTGGGCTCAGGCGACGCCGAGGGCGATGCGGCCCACCGCAAACACGCTGACGATCATGCCGAGCACGGCCACGAACTTCACGAAGGTCTGCAGCACCAGGGCCAGCAGCGATTCGTGGATGTAATCTTCCAGCACCACCTGCAGGCCCAGCTGGGCGTGCCAGAACATGGCGATGAGCAGGCCGATCAGCGGCACCGCGTTCCACGGCTTGGCGATGGCGGCAGTGGCGGTCACGTAATCAGCACCGGCCAGGCGCACCACGAACACCAGGAACCACACGCCCAGCACCACCAGGGCGGCGGCGGTCAGGCGCTGGTGCACGAAGTGTTCGGTACCGGTCTTGGCCGAACCCAGGCCGCGCACGGTCTTCAGCGGGGTACGGAACTTGTTCGGCTTGTTCATGCGGCACCTCCCAGCAGCACGTAGACCCACACCAGCGCGGTGATCACCAGGCTGCCGAAGACCGAGATCCAGCTGCTGCGCACGAAGGCAGGAATGCTGAAACCAATGGCGAAGTCCTGCACGATGTGGCGGATGCCATTGCACAGGTGGTAGGCGAACGACCATGTCCACGCGAACAGGAACACGCGGCCATACCAGGCCCCGGCATGGCCGGTGTAGCAGTTCCAGGATTCGGGCCCCATCATCAGGGCCAGAAGGCCCGCAGCGATGATGAGGGCACCAACAGACAGAAAGACGCCAGTGGCTCGATGCAGGATCGAGGTGGCCATCTGAATCTGCCAGCGATACACCTGAAGGTGCGGGGAAAGTGGGCGTTGTCTGGTCGCCATTCGCTGGGCTCGTTGTCTCGGCTGGGCGGCACGCGGCCGCGTTGGCTCAATGCTGATCAGAAATCGATGCAGCGTCCGTTTTTCTCCCAATCGCCGTACCGCACCGGATCAAGTCCGCCGCGGCCGCCGAATTCCTCTTCAACCTTTTCCGGTTCCACAGGCACAGGTGCCGCGGGGACCAGCGGGGCTTCAGTTTCGGCGTCGGGAGTGGGGGTTGTTTGGCCTATCATGTTCGGTCTCGCAACGCACAAATTTTAGACCTCGTTCACGTGCCTGACAACCTGCCCCCTGCTTTCGTCGCATATCCGCACCTTCCGGGCCACCAGCTGGTGAGCCTGCAGGGTGCCGATGCGGCCGCGTTCGCCCACGCCCAGTTCAGCAGCGACGTGACCGCCCTGCCCCTGCTGCACTGGCAATGGAGCGCCTGGCTGAGCGCCAAAGGTCGCACCCTGGCGGTGTTCCAGCTGCTGCGGCTGGCCGAAGACTACGTAATGCTGGTGCTGGCTGACGGCGACGCGGATGCGATTGCGTCGCAACTGCAACGCTTTGTGTTCCGGCGCAAGGTGAAGGTGCAGGTGCGCACGGATCTGGCGGTGACCGGCGCCTTCACTGCGCCCGAGGCCGCCAGCGGCGCAGCGATTGCCCTGGCCGAAGGCGCGGACTGGGAACTGGACCTGGGCAGTGATGCACTGCCGCGCACCCTGCGTATCGGCGCGCCCGACGCAGCGGCCACGGAAGCCGACGCCGCCACGGACACCTTCGCCCTGGCCTGGCGCCAGGCCGATCTGCGCTTCGGCCTGCCGCGCCTGGATGCCAGCCAGCGCGAGGTGTGGACGCCGCAGCAACTGGGGCTGGACCGGCTGAACGGGTACAGCGTGAAGAAGGGCTGCTATCCGGGCCAGGAAATCGTGGCCCGCACCCATTTCCTGGGCAAGGCCAAGCGTGCGGTGCAGCTGCTGCACACCGCCGCAGCGGCGCAGGCCGGTGACACGGTGCAGCAGGACGGCGCGGCGCTGGGCACCCTGGCCAGCGTGGCCGCAGACCTGGCACTGGCGGTGCTGCCGCTGGAAACCAGCGATGGTGAACTGCAGGTCGGCGGCGTGGCCGCGCAGCGCGTGCCGCTACTGGACGGCCTGGCGCGCTGAACCCAGTCGCGGGTGCGGACCTGGACTGGTGGGTGCGGACCTGGACTGGTGGGTGCGGACCTTGGTCCGCACTGCTTCTGCTGGCATCCCATCCACGCATGGCGTGGATCTACGGGGCCCTCGCCTCATCCACGCATGGCGTGGATCTACGGCGGCCCTGCCCTGGTAGGTGCGGACCTTGGTCCGCACGCCGACCAAGCATCCTTACAGGCGTGCGCCGGTTTCTGCGCTGAAGAAGTGCAGCCCCTGCGGGTGGATTGCCACGCGGATCTCCTCGCCCACCGCCGGCAGCGCCTGCGGCGCCACGCGCATGGTCAGCGCATGCTGGCCACTGCTCAGGTTCACGAAGATCTCGTTGCCAACCGGCTCGATGCCCTCGATGCGCGCGCTGAAGGCATGCGCATCATCGGCGGCCGCCGGCTGCAGATGCTCCGGACGCACGCCCACGGCGATCGACTTCTGCAGCCACGCCGGATCGATGGTGGCCTGGCCCAGCGGCGCGCGCCACGCACCGTCCACCACGCTTACGCCACCGGCGTCGCCCTGCAGCGTGCCGCGCAGCACGTTCATTGCCGGGCTGCCCAGGAAGCCGGCCACGAACAGGTTGGCCGGACGGTCGTACAGCGCCATCGGCGTGTCGATCTGCTGGATGATGCCGTCCTTGAGCACCACGATGCGCTGGCCCAGGGTCATCGCTTCCACCTGGTCGTGGGTCACGTAGATCATGGTGGTGCCCAGCTTGCGATGCAGCTGCGCGATTTCGGTACGCACGCTGTGGCGCAGCTTGGCATCCAGGTTGGACAGCGGTTCGTCCAGCAGGAACACCGCCGGCTCGCGCACCAGGGCGCGCCCCAGGGCCACGCGCTGGCGCTGGCCACCGGACATCGCCTTGGGCAGCTTGTCCATCATCTCGGTCAGGCCCAGCGTCTGCGCCGCCTCGGCGATGCGCTTGTCGATGGTCGCCTTGTCATGGCCGCGCAGCTTCAGGCCGAAGGCCAGATTCTCGGCCACGGTCATGTGCGGGTACAGCGCGTAGCTCTGGAACACCATCGCGATGTCGCGATCCTTCGGCGCCACGTCATTGACCACCCGGTCACCAATGGTGAGCGTGCCGCCGCTGATTTCCTCCAGGCCCGCCACCATCCGCAGCAGCGTCGACTTGCCGCAGCCCGACGGCCCCACCAGCACCATCAGCTCGCCGTCGGCCACCTCGAAGGTGGCGTCCTTCACTGCAACCTGGCCGTTGTC
Source organism: Stenotrophomonas sp. B1-1 (assembly GCF_010894375.1). Classification (NCBI taxonomy): domain Bacteria; kingdom Pseudomonadati; phylum Pseudomonadota; class Gammaproteobacteria; order Lysobacterales; family Lysobacteraceae; genus Stenotrophomonas; species Stenotrophomonas sp. B1-1. The sequence continues at coordinate 259,707 of NZ_JAAIUZ010000005.1, forward strand.
GTAGACCTTGCGCACACCCTGCAACTGCACTTTTGCCATATCACTCTATCCAGTCCGCCCGGTGCCGGGCTGTCATTGGGGACTGCCTTCGGCCCTCCCGATGGCAGTGATGATTGCGCGGTCGCCGCATGACGGCGAGCACTGCAATCGAATACAGTTGCCCATTCTGCCATGTAAACGTTTTCACGTGGCACTATCCGATGGTCGGCGCGCACCGACCTGCAACAGCGGCCAATCGAAAGCGGGCCGTTGCGGTGGTTTCGAATGGAACGGTTGTCCGGACGCCCGGAAAACCGCCCCCAGCGAACCTCGGACAGACAGTAGCGCGGATGTCCCCTGAACCCAGCCATGAAGCGATTGACAACGATGTCACCCGGATCTGAAACTCGAGCGATGCACGACACCCTCTTCCTGTTTGGTGCCACAGGTGATCTGGCCCAGCGCTACCTGTTCCCTTCGCTGCTGCGCCTGCTCGGCGACGGCCTGCTGCCGGAGGATTTCCGCATCCGTGCGCTGGCCCTGTCCGGCCACGACACCGAAGCCTTCCATGACATCCTGCGCCCGCGCCTGCAGCAGGCCATGCCCATGGCCAGCCAGGACGACATCGCCGGCCTGCTGCGCCGCATCGACTACCGCTCAGTGGACCTGCGCGACGTGGACTCGGTGGCCGCCGCCGTGTCCGACCTGGTGCACCGCCGCTGCGTGAGCTACCTGGCCATTCCGCCGGGCCTGTACATCTCCACCTGCGAAGGCCTGGCCAAGGGCGGCGCACTGGCATCGCCGGCACGCCTGATGCTGGAAAAGCCGATCGGCAGCGACAGCGAAAGCGCCGAAGAGATCATCAGCACCATCGGCCAGTGGATCGACGAAGACCGCGTGTTCCGCCTGGACCACTACCTGGGCAAGGCCGCGGTGCAGAACCTGATCGCCCTGCGCTTCGGCAACACGCTGCTGGAAGCCGTGTGGAACCGCAACTACATCGAATCGGTGCACATCCTGGTGGCCGAAAGCGAAGGCGTGGACGGCCGCGACGCCTACTACGCCCGCTCCGGCGCGCTGCGTGACATGGTGCAGAGCCACATCCTGCAGCTGCTGTGCATGGTGGCGATGGAACCGCCGGCTTCGCTGGAAGCCGACCGCATCCGCGACGAAAAGGTGAAGGTGCTGCGCGCCCTGCGCCCGCTGGATGCCAAGCACGCCGCGCGTGACAGCATCCGCGGCCGCTACACCGCCGGCAGCATCAACGGCCAACCGGCCCAGGCCTACCAGCCGCCGGAAGGCAGCGACGTGGAAACCTTCGCCGGTGTCACCGCGCACATCGACAACTGGCGCTGGAGCGGCGTGCCCTTCCACCTGGTTACCGGCAAGCGCCTGCCCGAGCGCACCACCCGCGTGGTGGTCACCCTGAAGCCAGTCACCCATTGGCTGTTCGAGCGCCCGCAGCGTGCGCAGGCCGCGCCGAACCGCCTGGTGTTCCAGCTGCAGCCGCAGGAAAACATCGAACTGGGCCTGATGAGCAGCCTGGCCGGCCCGGAATGGGGCGCGCTGGAACTGCACCCGCTGGAACTGGAACTGTCGGTGCCGACCGGCCTGCACCGTCGCATCGCCTACGAACGCCTGTTCCTGGATGCCTTCAATGGCAACCACACCCTGTTCGTGCGCGATGACGAAGTACGCGCCGCCTGGGCCTGGATCGACAGCGTGGCCGACGCCTGGAAGGACGCCAAGCTGCCGCTGGAACCCTACCCGGCCGGCCAATGGGGCCCGAGCAGCGCAACCGAGTTCCTGCCGCAGGGCGTGGATGCTCCCGACAGCGGAGCGTCGGCATGAGTGCCCCCAGCCAGCCGGTGCTGGTGGCCGATATCGGCGGCACCAACGCCCGCTTCGCCCTGGCCGACACCTCGCAGGACGCGCCGCTGCTGAAGGACAGCATCCGCGAATACGCGGTGGCCGAGTTCCCGTCGCTGGGCGATGCCGCGCGTCATTACCTGGAACAGGCCGGCGCCAGCGCCCGCCGCGGCGTGTTCGCCGTGGCCGGCCGCGTGGACGGCGACGAAGCCCGCATCACCAACCACCCGTGGGTGATCTCGCGCAGCCGCACCGCGGCCATGCTCGGCTTCGACGAACTGCACCTGATCAACGATTTCGCCGCGCAGGCCATGGCCGTAGCGCTGCTGCAGCCGCATGACGTGGTGCAGATCGGCGGCGCGCAATGGACCCCGGCCGCACCGGGCCAGCCGCGCAACTACGGTGTCATCGGCCCGGGCACCGGGCTGGGCGTGGGCGGCCTGCTGGTGCGCCACGGCCGCAGCTACCCGCTGGAAACCGAAGGCGGCCATGTCAGCTTCCCGCCGGGCACGCCCGAGGAGATCCGCATCCTGGAGATCCTGTCCGAACAGTTCGGCCGCGTTTCCAACGAACGCCTGATCTGCGGCCCGGGCCTGGTCAACATCCACCGCGCCGTGTGCGAAATGGCCGGCTTCGATCCGGGCCAGCTGCAACCGGCCGATGTCACCGCGCGCGCCGCCCTGGGCGACCCGCAGGCGATGCGCACCGTGGATGTGTTCTGCGCGGTGTTCGGCGCCATTGCCGGCGATCTGGTGCTGGTGCAGGGCGCCTGGGACGGCGTGTTCCTGACCGGCGGCCTGGTGCCGAAGATGCTCGATTCGCTGCAGCATTCCGGCTTCCGCCAGCGCTTCGAACACAAGGGCCGGTTCTCTTCCATCATGGGCCGGGTGCCGTCGCTGGCGATCATGCACCCCTGCCCCGGCCTGCTGGGCGCTGCCGCCTACGCAGCCGACGCCGAACGCGATGCCCCTGGAGTTGCTGCATGAGCCCGATCTTCCACGACGACCGCATTGATTTCGTCCAGCACGCCGATGCCGACGCCTGGATCGAAACGGTGGCCGCCGAGATGGCCCAGGCCATCAACCATGACATCAACGACGTGGGCCGTGCCCGCATCCTGCTGTCCGGTGGCACCACTCCGGCGCCGGTGTACCAGGCGCTGGCCGAACTGGACGTGCATTGGGACCGGGTGGAAGTGAGCCTGGCCGATGAGCGCTGGCTGTCGCCGCAGGATCGCGACAGCAATGCCTGGCTGGTGCGCGAGCACCTGCTCAAGCGTGCCGAAGGCGCGCACTTCGACCCGCTGGTGCGGGTGGGCAAGCCGCTGCCCGAATGCGTGTACACCGCCAACCTGCAGGCCCAGCACAGCCAGGCGCCGACCGTGGTGGCCCTGGGCATGGGCAACGACGGCCATACCGCGTCGCTGTTCCCGGGTTCGAAGGACCTGACCCGCGCACTGGAAAGCACCCTGCCCTACGCGGCGCTGGATGCCACCGGCTGCCCGGGCTCGAACCAGTGGCCGCTGCGCATCACCCTGACCCCGCGCGGGCTGGGCCAGTGCCGCCAGCGCCTGCTGCTGCTGCGCGGCAAGCAGAAGCTGCAGGTGCTGCGCCAGGCCCTGGACAGCAACGACCCGCAGCTGTACCCGATCCTTTCTGCGATCAACCTGGACGGCGCGCGCCTGCGCGTCCACTGGGCTGATTGATGTCGGCGGCGGCACCACGGTGCCGCCTGTCACTCGCCACCTTGAATGCCGGTAGCCAATGAGCCTCCATCCGCAACTGCAAGCCATCACCGAGCGTGTCATCCGCCGCAGCGCCGCGTCCCGCGCCGCCTACCTGGCCGCGATCGACGCCTCGCTGCGTGACGGCCCGTTCCGCAGCCGCCTGAGCTGCGGCAACCTCGCCCACGGCTTCGCCGCCTGTGGCGGCACGGACAAGAGCCGCCTACGCGGCGGCGTCACCGCCAACCTGGGCATCATCACCGCGTACAACGACATGTTGTCGGCGCACCAGCCGTTCGAGACCTACCCCGAGCAGATCCGCCAGATCGCCCGCGAACTGGGCGCGACCGCGCAGGTGGCCGGTGCCGTGCCGGCCATGTGTGACGGCGTCACCCAGGGCCGCGGCGGCATGGAACTGTCGCTGTTCTCGCGCGATGTGATCGCCCAGGCGACCGCGATCGGCCTGAGCCACGACATGTTCGACACCACCGTCTACCTTGGTGTGTGCGACAAGATCGTGCCGGGCCTGCTGATCGGCGCGCTGGCCTTCGGCCACCTGCCGGCGGTGTTCGTGCCGGCCGGCCCGATGACCCCGGGCATTCCGAACAAGCAGAAGGCCGAAGTGCGCGAGCGCTACGCCGCCGGCGAAGCCACCCGCGAGGAGCTGCTGGAAGCCGAATCGGCGTCGTACCACGGCGCCGGCACCTGCACGTTCTACGGCACCGCCAATTCCAACCAGGTGCTGCTTGAGGCGATGGGCGTGCAGCTGCCCGGCGCGTCGTTCGTGAACCCCGGCACGCCGCTGCGCGATGCGCTGACCCGCGAAGCCACAGAGCGCGCACTGGACATCACCGCGCTGGGCGACGATTTCCGTCCGCTGGGCCGCATCATCGACGAGCGCGCCATCATCAACGCGGTCATCGCGCTGATGGCCACCGGCGGTTCGACCAACCACACCATCCACTGGATCGCCGTGGCCCGCGCGGCCGGCATCGTGCTGACCTGGGACGATTTCGACGAGCTGTCGCAGCTGATTCCGCTGCTGGCACGCGTCTATCCGAACGGCGAAGCCGACGTGAACCGCTTCGCCGCGGCCGGTGGCCCGGCCTTCGTGTTCGGTGAACTGATCAAGGCCGGGTTGATGCACGGCGATCTGGTCAGCGTGGCGCGCGGCGGCATGGCCGACTACGCGCGCGAGCCACAGCTGCGCGATGGCCAGCTGGTCTACCTGCCGGGGCTGGAACGCAGCGCCGACGACGAGGTGGTGCGCGGCGTGGACAACCCGTTCGAGAGCCAGGGCGGCCTGCGCCTGCTGCGTGGCAACCTGGGCAAGTCGCTGATCAAGCTGTCGGCGGTGAAGCCGCAGTACCGCACCATCGAGGCTCCGGCCGTGGTGGTCGATGCGCCGCAGGTGCTGAACAAGCTGCACGCCGCGGGCATGCTGCCGCAGGATTTCGTGGCGGTGGTGCGTTACCAGGGCCCGCGTGCGAACGGCATGCCGGAACTGCATTCGCTGGCGCCGTTGCTGGGCCTGCTGCAGAACCAGGGGCGGCGCGTGGCGCTGGTTACCGACGGCCGTCTGTCGGGTGCGTCGGGCAAGATTCCGGCGGCCATCCACGTGACGCCGGAAGCGGCGCGCGGGGGTCCGCTGGGCAAGGTGCGCGAGGGCGACATGATCCGTCTGGACGGCGAGGCCGGCACGCTGGAAGTGCTGGTGGATGCGGCCGAATGGGCGGCGCGTACGCTGGCGCCGAATACCGCGCCGGCGGCCAACGACATGGGCCGCAATCTGTTTGCGATCAATCGTCGGGTGGTCGGGCCTGCGGACCAGGGCGCGATTTCGATTTCGTGTGGTCCGGCGGCGGCCGATGGTGGGCCGTGGGATTACGACGCGGAGTACGAGCTGGGGCACGATCCGGCCGCTGCGGCGGCGCCGCATGAGGCGAAGGACGCCTGAGTTTTTGAAAGAGCGCTGCGGGTTCGCGTTGGCGGTCAGTGTCCTGGTTGAGGCGGCGGATAGCCCCCACCAGGACACGCCGTGAACCCATCCATGGGGGCTCGTAGGCGCCTTGCTCGTGTGCGCAATCCTGCGCACACGGCAAGACCGGGGTTGGGCGTCCTGCCCAACCCGCCCGAGGCATGCCTCGGGCCCATGGCGCCTGCGGTCCTGGTGGGGGCTATCCGCCGCCTCCGGACAGTTGGCTGGCGCCCTCGCGCCGCGAAGTGATCACTGAAAAGCACAAACAAGAGCAAGGGCAAAAGCATGGGTATCGAGCAACATCAGGTTAAGGCGGCGGAGATGCTGCGGGCGGCGGGTATTCTGCCGGTGGTGACGATTCATACGCTGGAGCAGGCGCGGGCGGTCAGTGCGGCGCTGCTGGAGGGCGGCCTGCCGGCCATCGAGTTGACCCTGCGTACGCCGGTGGCGATGGAAGCGCTGGCCATGCTCAAGCGCGAACTGCCCGATGTGGTGGTGGGTGCGGGTACGGTGCTGACCGTGGAGCAGATGCAGCAGGCCATCGATGCCGGGGCTGATTTCCTGGTCACTCCGGGTACGCCGCCGGTGCTGGCCGATGCGCTGGCGGCGGCGCCGCTGCCGGTGGTACCGGGTGCGGCCACGCCCACCGAGCTGCTGTCCCTCTACGCGCGCGGCTTCCGCGTCTGCAAGCTGTTCCCGGCCACGGCCGTGGGTGGCCTGGCGATGATCAAGGGCCTGGCTGGGCCGGTGGCTGACCTGAAGCTGTGCCCCACCGGTGGCATCACCGAAAACACCGCCGCCGAATACCTGGAGCAGAAGAATGTGGTCTGCATCGGTGGTTCGTGGATGGTGCCGGGCAACTGGATCGCCGATGGCCAGTGGGACAAGGTGCGCGAAAGCGCCGCCCAAGCCGCGAAGATCGTCAAGCGCGTCCGCGGCCACTGAAGAACTACGGGGTCAGAGCCCTTTCCCGCCGGGAAAGGGATCCGACCCCGGGGTCCGCTGACCCCAGGCCACGAGTGCGCAACGCGCGCGACCCGCTCCCGCTCCTCCTACTTCATTCCGCGGTGGCGGCGCACGGAAAGTGTCCATGGCCGGGCGGATGGGTTGTGCAGGGGCGTGAGCCGCATGGATGCGGCGACCGAGCTTACAGGGACGTACTTGCAGCGTCCCCTGCACAACCCATCCGCCCGGCCAACCCCAGAATCCAACCGCACCACCACCGCGAGGGGCTGCGCCGTTGGCTGGAATTCTTACAGCGGCCGTGCCGGATCCACCAGCCCGTACTGGCTGGCCATGCGCGCCAGCGCGATGTTGTCGTGGATACCCATCTTCTCGAACAGGCGCGCCTTGTGCGTGTTCACCGTCTTCGCGCTCAGGCTCAGGCGCCGGGCGATGTCTTCCTGGCGCAGGCCCTGGGTCAGCAGCAGGGCCACTTCCAGTTCGCGCGGCGACAGCGTATCGAACGGCGAGGCGTTGCCTTCCACCGTGGACAGCGCCAGGTTCTGCGCGATGCTGGTGCCCAGGTAGCGGCGACCGCCGGCCACGTCGCGCACCGCGCGCAGCAGTTCCTGCGCATCGCAGCCCTTGCCGATGTAACCGGCCGCACCGGCCTCCAGCAGGCGCTTGGGCAGCGGCCCGTCTTCCAGCACCGACACAATCACCACGCGCGTGGCGCGGTGGCTGCGCACGATGCGCTCGGTTACCTCCATGCCACTGACACCGGGCAGGTGCAGATCGCACAGCACCACGTCCGGCAGCAGCTGGCGGACCTCACGCAGGGCGTCCTCGCCGGTCTCGGCTTCGCCCACGACCTCGATGTCGGGTTCCCCCGACAGGATCATTTTCATCCCGGTGCGGACCAGCGCGTGGTCATCCACCAGGTAGACTCGAATCGTCATCCACGTCCCTCTTCGAATGCGGCCATCGGGGGCCAAGCTAGGCGTGCGCCATGGCACATCGCAAGCGCGGAAACTGCGCAAAAACGGCGTTCTGCCTTGCGCATCACATTCTTCACGCGCCGATTCCGTCCCTGGCCCCGTAAAACCCCCGACATCGAAACTACACATCCATTGCGCGGCATCCCAAACGGGACAACCGCGTCAATCCCCTGTTGCGATCGCTTCGCTGGCCCTCGCTGGCGGCGAACCGTGACGCCGCCAAGGATGCCGGCGACGGAACATGACCAGATAGCACCCTACCACCCAAACGAGCGCGGCACACCATCCGGCCAGGATGTCCGAGGGATAGTGCACGCCCAGATAGACCCGGGACACGCTCACCAGCAGGCTGAACGCGGGGGCCAGCACCAGTACCGGCCAGCGCCAGCGGGTGTTCCAGGCCAGCAGCACCAGGGTCATTGCCAGGGTCATCGAGCCCATCGCGTGGCCGCTGGGGAAGCTGAATGTCGATTCCGGCGCGATCGATTCCCACAGGCTGGGGCGGTCACGCTGGAAGAACTGCTTGCTGCCCATGTTCAGCAGCGCCGAGCCGACGAAGCACACCGCCACGAAGGTCGCTTCGCGCCAGCGCCGCCGCCAGGCCAGTGCGCCCACGATCAGCACGTCGGCGGGAATCAGGAACCATTCGTAGCCCAGCCGCGACAGCAGCACGAAGAACGTGTCCAATGCCGGCGAGTGCAGGCCGTGCATCTGCCACAGCAACGGCGCATCGAAATGGAACGATTCGAACTCGTGCACCTCGTCGGCCAGCGCCACGAAGCCGGCCAGCGGCAGCAGCACGCCGGCAAACAGCAGCAGCAGGCGCCAGGCGTTGCGCGCCATCCAGTGGCGGAAGCCGGACGCCGGCTCCGGCGCGGCCAGGATGACGGGCTTATCCTGCGCTTCGGACATAGGTACGTTCGACGTACTCGTCGATCAGGGCAACGAACTCCTGGGCGATGTTGTCGCCGCGCAGGGTCACCTTCTTCTCGCCATCGACGAACACCGGTGCGGCCGGCGTCTCACCGGTACCCGGCAGCGAAATGCCGATGTTGGCGTGGCGCGACTCGCCCGGGCCGTTCACGATGCAGCCCATCACCGCCAGGGTCATGTTCTCCGCACCCGGGTGGTGGATCTTCCACAGCGGCATCTTCTCGCGCACGTGGTTCTGCACCACCTTGGCCAGTTCCTGGAAGAATTCGGAGGTGGTACGGCCACAGCCCGGGCACGCGGTCACCAGCGGGGTGAAGGCGCGCTGGCCGGTGGTCTGCAGCAGTTCCTGGGCGACGATCACTTCCTGCGTACGCGACTGCCCCGGTTCGGGGGTCAGCGAAATGCGGATGGTGTCACCGATACCTTCCTGCAGCAGCACGCTCAGCGCCGCGGCCGAGGCCACGATGCCCTTGCTGCCGATGCCGGCTTCGGTCAGGCCCAGGTGCAGGGCGAAATCCGAGCGCTGGGCCAGGTCGCGGTACACCGCGATCAGTTCCTGCACGCCGCTCACCTTGGCCGACAGCACGATGCGATCGCGCGGCAGGCCCAGTTCCACGGCCTGTTCGGCCGAATCCAGCGCCGAGCGGATCAGAGCTTCGCGCAGCACGCGGCCGGCGTCCCAGGGCTGTTCGCGATGGTTGTTCTCGTCCATCAGCTTCGCCGCCAGCGCCTGGTCCAGCGAACCCCAGTTGGCACCGATGCGCACCGGCTTGTTGTAGCGCACGGCGAATTCGATCAACTGCGCGAACTGCAGGTCTTTCTTCTTGCCGAAGCCGACGTTGCCCGGGTTGATGCGGTACTTGGCCAGCGCTTCGGCGCAGGCCGGCTCGGCGGTCAACAGCTGGTGGCCGTTGTAGTGGAAATCGCCGATCAGCGGCACGTCGATGCCCATCATCGCCAGCTTGTCGACGATGCGCGGAATGGCCGCGGCCGCTTCAACCGTGTTGACGGTCAGGCGCACCATTTCCGACCCGGCACGCCACAGCTCGGCCACCTGCTTGGCGGTGGACGCCACGTCGGAGGTGTCGGTGTTGGTCATCGACTGCACCACCACCGGCTTGCCGCCGCCTACAGTGACCCCGCCGATCTGGACGGCATGGGTCTGGCGGCGCGGCCAGGCGGTGGCATCGGAGGGGGGCGTGGGGCGGGTGACGGCGTCGTGCATGCGGCCATTCTACCGCCCGCCCCTGCATTCGGGGTGGGTCGCATTCAGCGGCCAGCGCGTCTGCGGCCGATTGTCGCAGGCAGCCCGTGCGATGAACGCATACGATGGGCAGGCATGACCGGACCCGACGCCCCGTTCCTTCGTACCCTGTGCAGCCTGCGCTGGCTGGCCGTGGCCGGCCAGGCGGCCACCATCCTGGTCGCCACCTGGGTGCTGGGCCTGCCGTTGCCGCAGCAGCCCCTGTGGGCGGGCGTGGCCGTGCTGGCCGTGTTCAACCTGTATACCCAGCTGCGCCCGGAAGCGGGCGATACCGCCCCGCTGACCGCGTTCGGGCACATCCTGGTGGACGTGATCATCCTGACCTGGATGGTCGGCTGGAGCGGCGGCATCGCCAACCCCTTCGGCTCGCTGTTCCTGATCCTGATCGCGCTGGCCGCCTTCGCCCTGCCCCGCCGCTGGGCGCTGGCGGTGGCCGGCGCCTGCCTGCTGGGCTACGCCGCCAGCGGTGTGTTCGGCCAACCCCTGCCCGCCGGCTACTTCCGCGCGCTGGACCTGAACCGCTGGGGCGTGGTGGCCAATTTCCTGCTGTCTGCGGCGGTCGTGCTGACCTTTTCCACCCGCCTGGCGACGGCCCTGCGCCAGCGCGAACTGGAACTGTCGGCGCTGCGCGAGCGCTTCGCCCGCAACGAAGGCATCGTCGCCCTGGCCACCCATGCCGCCTCGGTCGCCCACGAACTGAACACCCCGCTGGCGACCATGACCCTGCTGGCCGATGACGTAGCCGAGCGCAGCGAAGAGCCGGAAGTGCGCGAGGATATGGAAACCCTGCGCGAACTGCTGGTGCAGTGCCGTGAGCGCGTGCTGGCGCTGGCCGCGCCGGCATCCACCGACGGCCCCGGTCGCGGCCATTCCAGCGCGCAGCAGGTGCTGGAACAGTGGCGGCTGGTGCGGCCGACCATCGACCTGCACCGCAACGACGACGCGCCACTGCGGCTGCCGCTCGATCCCGGCGTGGGCCACCTGCTGATGGTGCTGCTGAACAACGCCGCCGATGCGGGCGAACAGGCCGGGCGCCCGCGCGTGGACCTGGACCTGCGCATCGAAGGCGACGACCTGATCGGCGAAGTGCGCGACTACGGACACGGCTTCAATGCCCGTGCCGCCGTGCTGCCGGGCCGATTGTTCGGCAGCAGCAAGAGTGAAGGCATGGGCGTGGGGCTGGCCCTGTCCCATGCCACCATCGAACGCCTGCAGGGCGAGATGTGGATGCGCCCGGCCCAGGGGGCCGGCAGCCGCGTCGGCTTCCGCCTGCCGCTGGCCCCACGCGAGGACACCCCATGAACGCCTCAACCCTTGGCCTGCTGGTCGACGACGACGAACTGTACCTGCGCACCCTGCAGCGCAGCCTGGCCCGCAAGGGCCTGGAAACGCAGACCGCACAGGACGCGGCCAGCGCGCTGATGCTGGCACGCCAGCAGCCGCCTGCATTCGCCCTGATCGACCTGAAGCTGGGCAACGATTCGGGCCTGGCCCTGATCCAGCCGCTGCGCGCGCTGCGTGCAGACATGCGCATCCTGCTGGTGACCGGTTACGCCAGCATCGCCACGGCGGTGGAAGCGATCAAGCTGGGCGCCGACGATTACCTGCCCAAGCCGGCCACGGTGCCGATGATCCTGCGCGCCCTTGGCGAAGAAGACGATGGCCCGGCCGATGACGGCGAAATGGAAGTGCCCGATGCGATGACGCCGATCAGCCGCCTGCAGTGGGAACACATCCAGCAGGCCATGCACGAGACCGGTGGCAATGTGTCGGCCGCGGCGCGGCTGCTGGGCATGCACCGGCGTTCGCTGCAGCGCAAGCTGGCCAAGCGGCCAAGCCCGGAGCGCGACCCGAGCCGTTGATGCGGGGTCGGCCCTGCCGAATTGTAGAGTCGAGCCATGCTCGACTGCCTTGTGCGGAGAGTCGAGCATGGCTCGACTCTACAGAGAGCGTCAGCCCTTCAGCTGCGCCAGGATCTCGCGGGTCATCGGATCGGCAATCGCCACATCCTCGCCCTGCAGCGCCGGCAACAGGCCATTGGCCAGCTGCTTGCCCAGCTCGACACCGAACTGGTCGAAGGCGTTGATGTTCCAGATCACCGACTGCACGTACACCGCGTGCTCGTACATGGCGATCAGCGCACCCAGCGCCTGCGGAGTCAGTGCATCGAGCAGGATCAGGGTGCTCGGGCGGCCACCGGGATAGTCGCGGTGCGGATCGTCGCTGGCCTGGCCGTTGGCCAGCGCTTCGGTCTGCGCCAGCAGGTTGGCCAGCAACGCCTGGTGGTTCACCGTGTAGGGATCGTCGTTGCGCACGCAGCCGATGAAATCGGCCGGAATGATGCTGGTGCCCTGGTGTAGCGCCTGGAAGAAGCTGTGCTGCACATCGGTGCCTGCCCCGCCCCACCACACCGGCACGGTGTCGGTGGTGACCGGCTGGCCGTCGCGCTGCACGCGCTTGCCCAGGCTTTCCATCACCAGCTGCTGCAGGTAGGCCGGCAGCAGCGCCAGGCGCTGGTCGTAGGTCATCACCGCGTGGGTGGCACACCCCAGCAGGTTGCGGTTCCAGATATCGGTCAGCGCATGCAGCACCGGCAGGTTGCGCTCCAGCGGCGCGTCCAGCGCATGCGCATCCATCTGCGCGGCACCGTCCAGCAGCTGCTCGAAACGCTCGAAACCAATGGCCAGCGCAATCGGGAAGCCGACCGCCGACCACAGCGAGTAACGCCCGCCCACCCAGTCCCACATCGGCAGCACGCGCTCGGCGGCGATGGCGAAGGCCTTTGCGGCACGCTCGGGGTTGGCGCTGACCGCGTACAGGCGATCGCTGCCGCCCAACCAGTCATGCAGGATCTGCCCGTTGAGCAGCGTTTCCTGGGTACCGAAGGTCTTGGAGATGAGGATGCCAGCGGTCTTCGCCGGATCCAGCGTGGCCAGCGTGCGCTGCATGGCGGCGCCGTCCACGTTCGACACGAAATGCACGCGCAGGCGCGCGCCGCTGACCGGACGCAGCGCGTCGGCCACCAGGCGCGGGCCCAGATCGGAACCGCCGATGCCGACGCTGACCACATCGGTCACGCCGCTGTCTTCCAGCGCGCGCACCAGTACGCCCATGCGCTGGCGGATGCCGCGCGCGGTGGCATAGGCCTCGGCCGCCACCGGCGCATCCACGCCATCACCGCGCAGCGCGGTATGCAGCGCCGCGCGGCCTTCGGTCAGGTTCACCTGTTCGCCGCGGAACAGGCGGGCGATGGCCGCGCCGACATCCCGCTCGGCGGCCAGCGCCAGCAGCGCCTGCAACGCAGCGGCATCGTACTTCTGCCGCGCGAAATTGACATACAACGGACCGACCCGCAGCGCCAGGTCCTGCACGCGGCCCGGTTCGGCGGCCAGCAGGCTGGGAATGCTTGCGCCCTTCAGGCGCTGGGCGTGGGAATGCAGCGAGTCGAATCCGTTGTTCGTTGTCATGCGGCCTGGGTCGGGATCGTGTCGTTGGTGTGGGAGATCTGGTTGTTGCCGTCCACGTACACCAGCTTCGGCTTGAAGCTGTCCGCTTCCTGCTCGGTCATGCTGGCGAAGGCAGCGATGATGATGATGTCACCGACCTGCACGTGGCGCGCGGCGCCGCCATTGAGCGAGACCACGCCGCTGCCGGCTTCGGCACGGATGGCATAGGTCGAGAAGCGCGCACCGTTGGTCACGTCCCAGATGTGCACCTGCTCGAACTCGCGGATGCCGGTGGCAGCCAGCAGGTTGTCATCGATGGCGATGGAACCTTCGTAGTTCAGCTCGGAATGGGTGACGGTGGCGCGGTGGATCTTGGTCTTCAGCAGGGACAGGTGCATGGCACGGCACAACGCAAAGGAAAGTGCGGATTCTAGCACCCGCGTGGCGCCGGGCAGCAGGGCGGGCAACTTGTTCAGGTAGCAGGCTGGAAGTGGGGTCAGAGCCCTTTCCCACCGGGAAAGGGATCCGCCCCCGCAGACATCAGAATTCCAGGTTGTCGATCAACCGGGTGCTGCCCAGGCGGGCGGCAATCAGCGCCACCCGGCCGCCGCCGTCGAAGGTCGGTTCGGCCAGCTCCGGGGTGCGCAGCACCGCGTAGTCGACCTGGAAGCCGGCAGCCTGCAGTGCGGCGGTGGCATCGGCCTCGATCTGCGCCCGCGTGTACCCGGCCACGTAGCCTTCGCGCATGCCCAGCAGGGTGCGGTGGATCGTGGTGGCCAGCGGTCGCTGCTGCGCATCCAGGTACTGGTTGCGCGAGCTCTTGGCCAGGCCATCGTCGTCACGCACGATCTCGGCACCGACGATCTGGATCGGGAAGGACAGCTCGGCCACCATCTGCTTGATCACCGCCAGCTGCTGGTAGTCCTTGCGGCCGAACACGGCCACGTCCGGCTGCACCTGCAGGAACAGGCGCGCCACCACCGTGCAGACGCCATCGAAGTGGCCCGGGCGGCTGGCGCCCTCCAGCACTTCGCTCACGCCGGGGGCGTGCATCTGCGTGGTCTTGTCCACGCCCAGCGGGTACATCGCCTCGACGCTGGGCAGCCACACCGCATCGCAACCGACCTGCTCCAGCCCGGCCACGTCGGCCTCGGGCGTGCGCGGGTAGCGGCTGAAATCTTCGTTCGGCCCGAACTGGGTCGGGTTGACGAAGATGCTGGCCACCACTTTGTCGGCGTACTGCCGGGCCAGGGCCACCAGCGAATGGTGCCCCCCGTGCAGGTTGCCCATGGTCGGCACCAGCGCCACGCGCAGGCCCTGCTGCTTCCACTGGGCGATCTCTTCGCGCAGTGCGCCAAGTTCGTTGAAGGTCTGGATCATTGGGCGTAGGCGTGCTGTTCGTCGGGGAAGCTGCCGTCGCGCACGGCGTCGGCGTAGGCGCGGGTGGCACCGGCCACCGAACCGCCTTCGGCCAGGAAGTCCTTGACGAACTTCGGGCGGCGGTGGCCGCTGTCCAGGCCGATGAAATCGTGCAGCACCAGCACCTGGCCATCGCAGTGCGGGCCGGCACCGATGCCGATGGTCGGTACGTCCACTGCGGCGGTCACTTCAGCCGCCACCGGCGTCGGCATGCATTCGAGCACGATCAGGGTGGCACCGGCGGCGGCCACGGCCTTGGCGTCTTCCACCAGCTGGCGCGCGGCATCGCCACGGCCCTGGATCTTGAAGCCGCCCAGGCGCAACACCGACTGCGGGGTCAGGCCCAGGTGCGAACACACCGGAATCTCGCGCTCCACCAGGTAGCGCACGATGTCGACCTTGAAGCCGGCACCTTCGATCTTGACCATCTCGGCACCGGCCTGCAGCAGCTGCAGCGAGGCGTCCAGCGCACGTTCCGGGGTGGCATCGGCGCCGAACGGCAGGTCGGCCACCAGCAGCGCCCGCTGCAGCACGCGCGACACCGCACGGGTGTGGTAGACCATGTCCGCCACGGTCACCGGCAGGGTGGAATCGTGGCCCTGCACGACCATGCCCAGCGAATCGCCGATCAGGATCAGGTCCACGCCATTGGCGTCGAAAGTGCGGGCAAAGCCTGCGTCGTAGGCGGTCAACATGACCAGCTTCTGGCCATTGCGCTTGGCTTCGGCCAGCGCGGGTACGGTCCAGGGCTTGCTGTCTGCGTGGGTGCTCATGTGCTGATAACCGGGGGAGATAACCCGGGCATTATCACCCTATCGGCGCGATCCCGCAGGCGTCGACCCGCATCACTGCGTCCTGCACGCTGCCATGGCCGGGAATGGTCAGTTCCGGCGCGATTTCGGCCAGTGGCACCAGCACGAAGGCGCGCTGGTGCAGGTACGGGTGCGGCACCTGCAGCGCAGGCGCGTCCACGGTCTGCTGGCCGTAAAGGAGCAGGTCCAGATCCAGCGCGCGCGGGCCCCAGTGCACGGCCGGGTCGCGCACCCGGCCAAAACGCTGCTCCAGCGCCAACAGGGCCTGCAGCAGGTCCATCGGCGCCAACGTGGTATCCACGGCCGCCACCGCATTGACGAACGGCGGCTGGTCTTCGTTGCCCCAGGCCGGCGTGGCGTACAGCCGCGATGCCCGCTGCAGGCGGGTGCCGGCCAGCGTGTCCAGCGCGGCAATCGCCGCGCGGACCGTGCCCGCCGCATCGCCCAGGTTCGCACCCAGGCCTATCCACGCAACGGTCATGACTTACTCGGCGGCGCCGCCCGGGCCACTGCTGCGACGGCGGCGACGGCGGCGCTTGCGCGGCGCCCCGCCCTCTTCGTCGCCGCCCTCGGCGTGCATGGCGTCGAGCGAGTGTTCCAGCTCGTTGCCCGACTGCGCCTGCGCCTCGCGCCAGAACTGCACATCGGCCTCGTGCTCGGCCGAGGCCACTTGGCGCAGCGACAGGAAATCGAAGGCCGCACGGAAGCGCGGATGGGTCAACGTGCGGAACACGCGCTTGCGCTGGCGCGAACTGAAGCGCGACTGCAGCAGCCAGATTTCCTGCATCGGCAGCGAGAACCGGCGCGGCAGGGCGATGGTGCTCAGCTGCTGTACCGTGACCCGGTCGGCGGCGCGCCGCTGTGCTTCTTCCGGGGCCACGCCCTGCTTGAGCAGGGTGGCCTGGGCACGGCAGTAGGCCGGCCACAGCAGCAGCGCGAACAGGAACGCCGGCGAGACCGGTTCGTCGTTGGCCACGCGCGCATCGGTGTTGGCCAGGCCTTCCACCAGCATGCGGCGCAACGCACCGGTGCGGTTCGACTTCAGCGCCT
The DNA here is from genome assembly GCF_010894375.1 of Stenotrophomonas sp. B1-1. Classification (NCBI taxonomy): domain Bacteria; kingdom Pseudomonadati; phylum Pseudomonadota; class Gammaproteobacteria; order Lysobacterales; family Lysobacteraceae; genus Stenotrophomonas; species Stenotrophomonas sp. B1-1. The sequence goes on from NZ_JAAIUZ010000005.1 coordinate 276,120, forward strand.
TGGCGCTTTCCGGGAACAGCACATCCAGCAGGCCGTAGCGCTCCAGGCCTTCGAAACTGGCCACGCCGTGCCCGGACAGGAACAGCTTCAGCACCTCTTCGAACAGGCGTGCCGGGGCCGCTTCGTTGAGCAGGCCAGCCAGCTGCGGGATCGGCGCGGCGGTGCCCTCTTCGATCTGGAAACCGAGCTTGGCGGCCAGGCGCACCGCGCGCAGCATGCGCACGGGGTCTTCGCGGTAACGCTGTTCGGGATCGCCGATCAGCTTCATCAGGCGTGCCTGCACGTCCTCGAAGCCGCCGACGTAATCGCGCACCGAGAAATCCTCGATGGCGTAGTACAGGGCGTTGCAGGTGAAATCGCGGCGCACGGCGTCGTCTTCGATGGTGCCGTAGACGTTGTCGCGCACCAGCATGCCGTTTTCCATTTCGCGGTCGCCGCTGCCGTCATCGCTGTTGGCACGGAAGGTGGCAACTTCGATGATCTCGCGGCCGAAGACCACGTGGGCAAGGCGGAAACGGCGGCCGATCAGGCGGCAGTTGCGGAACAACTGCTTGACCTGTTCGGGCGTGGCGTCGGTGGCCACGTCGAAATCCTTGGGTTGGCCATTGACCAGCAGGTCGCGCACTGCGCCGCCCACGAGGTAGGCGCCGAAACCGGCATCGCGCAGGCGATAAAGCACGCGCAGGGCGTTCGGGCTGATCTCCTTGCGGGAGATCGTGTGCTGGTCGCGCGGAATGACGCGCAGGCTGAACGGAGATGGAGCAGGGGAAATGATGTTGGCGCTTCCGGTTGAAGTTTCGGGATTGCCCATTGGCATCGAGGTACCTATACTACCGCTCCTGCCTCGGCAGCGACATACATGCTCCCTTCGTCTAGTGGTTAGGACGTGGCCCTCTCAAGGCTAAAACAGGGGTTCGAGTCCCCTAGGGAGCACCAGTCGCCGCAGCAGGAACCGAAAAAGCCCGCCAATGTGCGGGCTTTTCTGTTTTCCGGGGGTTGATGGCTTCGGGTGCTTGGTCGCTGTGGCGCCGGCTTGCTATCGGCATGAGACGGTGGGGTCACCCAGGCCAGGACACGCCGTTAACCCATCCATGGGGGCTCGTAGGCGCCATCCATGGCGCCTGCGGTCCTGGCCTGGGTGACCCCACCGTCTCCGGACAGTTGATCGCGCACCGCGGCAGCAATCGGCCCGTGGCCCGCGGCTGCCGCACACACCATGAAACTGTCAGGAGGGGGCAGGCCGCCCCTCCCCCACGTAGCCGGGAGGCGCGAACGCAGCGCCTCCGAAGCCAAAGCCCGTCAGCCTTCCATCTGCTCCAGTTCCTTGCCCTTGGTTTCGCGGACGTAGCGGACCACGAAGAAGATGGAGAGGAAGGCGGCCACGGTGTAGATGCCGTATGCGCCGGCCAGGCCGATGCCGGCCAGCAGCATCGGGAAGGTGACGGTGATGGCGAAGTTCGATGTCCACTGCGCCGCACCAGCCACGGCCAGCGCCGAGCCGCGGATCTGGTTCGGGAACATTTCGCCCAGCATCACCCACATCACCGGGCCCCAGGACATGTTGAAGAACACCACGTAGACGTTGGCCGCCACCAGCGCCAGCCGGCCCATGCCATCGGACAACTGCAGGCGCCCGTCCACCAGGCTGCCACTGGCGAACGCCACCACCATCAGCGCCAGCGATACCGCCATGCCCACTGAGCCGATCCACAGCAGCGGCTTGCGGCCGATCCGATCGATCAGCAGCACCGTCACCAGGCAGGCGCCGATGCTCAGCGCGCCGGACAGCACGTTGATCAGCAAAGCGTCGTTTTCCGAGAAGCCCACCGCCTGCCACAGCACGGCCCCGTAGTAGAACACCACGTTGATGCCCACCAGCTGCTGCAGCACCGCCAGGCCGATGCCCACCCATACGATGCCACGCAGCTTGCCGCTGGCCTTGTCCTTCAGGTCGGCAAACGTCGGCCGGTGCTGGTCCTGGGCCAGGCTGCCCTCGATCTCGCCGCGCTTCACCCGTGCTTCGGCCGGCCCGTACAGGCGGGCCAGCACCGCTTCGGCCTGTGCGTGCCGGCCCTTGGCCACCAGGAAGCGCGGGCTCTCGGGAATGGTCAGCAACAGCACCAGGAACAGCAGCGAGGGAATGGCCTGCATCCAGAACATCCAACGCCAGGCCTCCTGCCCCAGCCACAGCGGCTCGGTGGACGCACCGGCCGCGCGCGCCAGCAGGTAGTTGCTCAGGAAGGCGGCAAACAGCCCGCTGATGATCGCCATCTGCTGCACCGTGGCCAGCTTGCCGCGATAGCGCGCCGAGGCCACTTCGGCAATGTAGGCCGGCGACATCACGCTGGCTGCGCCCACCGCGAAACCGCCGACCATGCGCGCGGCCACGAACAGCCACGAGGCATGCGCCGCGCCCGCACCCAGCGCCGACAGCAGGAACAGCACCGCCGAAATGATCAGCACGCTGCGGCGGCCCAGCAGGTCACCCAGGCGCCCGGCCACGAAGGCACCGATGGCGCAGCCCAGCAGCATCGAGGCCACCTCGAAGCCCAGCGCGGCCTCGCTGGAATTGAATGCCTGGCGCAGGCCATCGACCGTACCGTTGATCACCCCGCTGTCGAAGCCGAACAGGAAGCCACCGAGGGTGGCCACGCAGCTGATCAGAACGATGAAAGCGGTGTTTTCGCCGCGGCTGCCGGCGCTTGCAGGAATCGCTGTGGACATGGGTTCATCCGCGAAGGAAAAGGGCCTGCCGCTCAGCGCAGCAGGTACTGGTTCAGCAGGTTCTCATAGGCTTCCTGCCGTCCGCTACGCTGGCGCAGCTCGCCGCTCTGTTCGGCCAGCGCGCACAGCGCATCCAGGCCCAGCTGGCCGGCCGCGAAGGCCTGGCCCGGGCCCTGGTCGAAGCTGGCGTAGCGCTCGCGCCGCCACTGTTCCAGCGGCGACTGCTGCAGCAGCGCATGGGCCACTTCCAGCCCGCGGGCGAAGGCGTCCATGCCGCCGATATGGGCCAGGAACAGATCCTGCGGGTCGGTCGATTCGCGCCGCACCTTGGCATCGAAGTTCAGCCCGCCGTGGCCCAGCCCGCCCTGCCGCAGCACCACCAGCATCGCCCCGACGGTGTCGTACAGGTCGGTCGGGAACTGGTCGGTATCCCAGCCATTCTGCGGATTACCCCGGTTCGCATCGATGCTGCCCAGCAGCCCGGCATCGGCCGCCACCTGCAGGTCGTGGGCGAAGGTGTGGCCGGACAGCGTGGCGTGGTTGGCTTCGATGTTCAGTTTGAAGTCCGCATCCAGGCCATGCTGGCGCAGGAAGCCGACCACGGTGGCGCTGTCGAAATCGTACTGGTGGTGCATCGGCTCCATCGGCTTGGGCTCGATCAGGAACGTGCCTTCGAAGCCGATGCTGCGGCCGTGGTCGCGTGCCGCTGCCAGGAACCGCGCCAGGTGGGCCTGCTCACGCTTCATGTCGGTGTTCAGCAGGCAGGCATAGCCTTCGCGGCCGCCCCAGAACACGTAGTTGCTGCCGCCCAGGGCCACCGTGGCTTCCAGCGCGGCCTTGACCTGCACGGCGGCGCGCGCCACCACGGCGAAGTCCGGATTGGTCGCCGCACCATTCATGTAGCGCGGGTGCGAGAACAGGTTGGCCGTGCCCCACAGCAGCTTCATGCCGGTCTGCTGCTGGCGCTGTCCGGCCAGGTCAACCATGTGCGCCAGGTTGGCGCGGTACTCACCGATGTCGTCGGCGTCGGGCGCCAGGTCCACGTCGTGGAAGCACCAGTACGGCACGCCCAGCTTGGTGAAGAACTCGAAGGCGGCATCGCAGCGCGCTTCGGCCCGGGCCAGCGGCGTATCGCCCTGGTCCCAGGGGTAGGCACGGGTGCCCGGCCCGAACGGGTCCTGGCCGGCGCCACAGAAACTGTGCCAGTAGGCCACGGCGAAACGCAGGTGCTCGGCCATGCTGCGCCCGCCGATCTGCCGCTGCGCGTCATAGACCTTGAAGGCCAGGGGATTGTCGGAGTCGCTGCCCTCGAAGGGGATGCGACCGATGCCGGGGAAGTACTCACGCTGACCAACATGGAACGGGGTTGCCATGGACGATGCTTCCTTCTTCGGGATCAGGGCAGGCGCTGCTGGAACAACGGCGTCAGTGCCTGCAGGTGGTGGACGAAACGCTGGTAGCCGGCCTGGTACAGGGCGCCGCGCGCGGCATCGGGCTGCGCGGCCTGGGCGGCATCGAACTGCAGGTGCTCATCGACGAGATCGGCCAGTGCCCCGCCCTGCCCCTCGCACAGCCACAGCGCCTGCAGCGCAGCGCCGAACGCGGCGCCTTCGGCCTGCACGGGCACGACCACGGGCAGTTGGAACAGATCGGCGATCATCTGCCGCCAGCCGGGGCTGTTGGCGCCGCCGCCGGTCAGCACCAGGCGCTGGCCCTGCAGCCCGCCCTCGACCAGGGCGTCGTAGCCCAGGCGCAGGCTGTAGCTGGCCCCTTCCATCGCGGCGCGATACAGGTTGTCCGGGCCCAGGTTGTGCAGGTCCAGCCCGTGCAGCGCGCCGCGCGCCAGCGGCAGGTCCGGGCTACGTTCGCCGTTGAAGAAGGGCAGCATCACCAGCCCGTCGGCGCCGGGCACGCTCTGCGCCAGCAGGTCTTCGCACTGCGCGGGCGACTGCCCCAGCAGCGCGGCCACCTGGCCGGTAGCGACGGTGCAGTTCATCGTGCAGATCAAGGGCAGCCAGCCACCGTCAGAGGCGCAGAACGCGGCCCAGCGTGCCTGCGGATCGATGCGCGGCGTGGCGCTCCAGCCAAACAGCGTGCCTGACGTGCCCAGGCTCATGCTCAGCCGCCCTTCGCGCACCGCGCCGGTGCCGATGGCCGCCATCATGTTGTCGCCACCGCCGACCGCCACGCGGGTGTTCGCAGGCAGGCCCAGCAGCGCCGCCACCGCGGGCAGCAGGGCGAACCCCTGGTCGGGCGCGACCAGCGGCGGCAGCAGTCCGGCCAGATCGCGCCGCTCATCGGTGGCCGCCAGCATCGGCGCCGACCAGCTGCGCCGGCGCACATCCAGCCAGCCGGTACCGGACGCATCGCCGGCCTCCATGAAGCGCTGCCCGGTCAGCCACAGATTCAGGTAATCATGGGGCAGCGCGATGCCGTCCAGTGCTGCATCGACCTCCGGCCGGTGCTGGCGGGTCCAGCGCAGTTTGGAGGCGGTGTAGCCCACGCGCAGGTCGTTGCCGGTTTCGGCAATGCAGGCCGCCACCCCGCCCATGGCCGACACGATCTGCGCGCACTGCTCGCTGCTGCTGGTGTCGCACCACAACTTCACCGGCCCCAGCGCGCGGTTGTCCGCGCCCAGCGGTACGAAGCCATGCTGCTGGCCGGAAACGGCAAGCCCGCGCACCCGCGCGCGCAGGCTGCCCGGCAAGGCCTGGATGGCCTGCACCAGCGCCTGCACCCAATCGGCTGCGTTCTGCTCGCGCCCGCCGTCGTCGGTTACGGTCAGCGACAACGGCCGCGCCTGCTGCGCCAGCACCTGCCGCGCCTGCGCGTCGTAGGCCAGTACCTTCACACTCTGGGTGCCGGCATCGATGCCCAGATACACGCTCATGCCCTGCCCTTCGCTGCGATCCGCACTGTCACCCGCCAGATGTCCACCGATGGACATCGAGTCTGCCGGGGCGGTCGGCGGCTTGGCAATGTGCACTGCGGCAAAGCGGGCTGCCATCCCTGCGGTCGCAGCAGGCAGCGACCGGGCAATCGCTGCGTTCAAGCACGCCGAAGCGTGCAACGGCAGCGCGCGCGGTCAACCTGTTCTAGAATTGTCCGCTTGAAGACGGATCTGCCTCCCCCCTTATGCCCTTTGTCGTCACCGAAAACTGCATCAAGTGCAAACACACCGATTGCGTGGAAGTGTGCCCCGTGGATTGTTTCCACGAAGGCCCGAACTTCCTGGTGATCGACCCGGACGAGTGCATCGACTGCACCCTCTGTGAGCCGGAGTGCCCGGTCAACGCGATCTTCCCCGAAGACGATGTGCCCGCCGGCCAGGAAGTGTTCGTGGGCCTGAATGCCGAGCTGGCGCGTGAGTGGCCGGTGCTGACCGTGCGCAAGGACCCGCCCGCCGATGCCGGCGACTGGGACGGCAAGCCGGACAAGCTGAAGCTGCTGGAGCGCTGAGGCGCCAGCGGTTGCAAGGAAAAAGGGCGCCATTGGCGCCCTTTTTCATGGCGGGGTACCACCCTCCGCCCTGGTGGGTGCCAACCTTGGTTGGCACCGGAGCGTCAACCAAGGTTGACGCCTACCTCCGCAAGGCATGGCCCGGCGCTTACTGGGCCAGCTTGGCCTTCAGTGCGGCGATCAGCTTCACCGGCGCTTCGGCGGTGGCCGGAAGGCCACGCGGATCGACGGCCGAAATGTATGCGCCGGCATCGACGGCCACCACGCGCACCAGGAAGTTGCTGCCTTCATAGGCCACGTCGTACGAGCCCAGCAGCTGCGCACGGGTCGCGATGGTCACACCTTCCAGGCCTTCCAGCGCAGTGCCGACCTTGGTGAAGGCCTCATCCTTGCTGCCCGGCACGATGAAGCCGGTGTTGTTGGCAGCCGGCGCCGCAGCAGCGGCCGGTGCAGCCGGCGCAACCGCGGCGGCCTGTTGCGCGGCCGGAGCCAGCGCCGGCATCTGGTTGCTGCCAGCACCGGTCGGCAGGTTCAGGTCCGGCGGCACTTCCAGCGGACGCATTTCAGGGGCCAGGGCGTAGTCGCCCTTGGCGCCGCGCTTGAAGCAACCGGTGGTACCGGCGGCAACGGCGACGGCAAGCAGGGCGTAGGACAGCACGCGGACAGTGGAAACGGATTGACGCATGTGGATCTCCTGGATCAGGCCACGACGACAGGTCAGTGGCTGGAAAGGGCTTCAAGGGCGGCAATGTCGCCGGCAAGGTGGTCGGCGGCCGGCGCGTGCTCTGCCGACAGCGGCAGCAGCGGCAGGCGCAGATCGTGGCCGATGCCGATCCGGCGCAGCAGCGCCTTCACCGGAATCGGGTTGGGCTCGACGCCACAGAAATCGTGGAACGGCTGCAGGCGGCCATCCCACGATTCGGTCGCTTCATGGTCGTGGGCGGCAGCCAGCGCGCACATGCGGCGGTAGGCACCCGGCAGCGCGTTGGAGCCGACCGAGACCAGGCCATCCATGCCGGCCTGGATCGAGCGGGCAGCGGTGCCGTCATCGCCGCTCAGCACGGCGAAATCCGGGGCCGACAGCGCCAGCAGCGCCTGCACCCGGCCGGTGTCGCCCACCGCTTCCTTGATGCCGACGATGTTCGGATGGCGGGCCAGTTCGGCCACGGTCTCCGGCAGCATGTCGCAGCCGGTACGGCCGGGCACGTTGTACAGCACCACCGGCAGGCCACCGTGGTCGGCCACGGCACGGTAGTGCGCGATCAGGCCGGCCTGGGTCGGGCGCACGTACGGCGGCGTGACCACCAGCGCATGGCTGGCGCCCAGGGCAGCGGCGCGGCGGGTCTGCTCGATGGTTTTGGCGGTTCCAGACAGGCCGGTACCGGCCAGGACCGGAATGCGCCCGCCGATGCGCTCGACCGCGCTGGCCAGCAGCTGGTCGTATTCGGCATCGGACAGGGTGGCGGCTTCGCCGGTGGAGCCAGCGACGACAACGCCCTGGACGCCCGCCTCCAGCTGCAGGTGCAGCAGGCGCTGCCAACCGTCGGGATCGAGGGAGCCGTCGGCCCGGAACGGGGTCGCCAGCGCGGTGATGAGGCCGGAAAGGGACAAGGACGTGCTGCTCTTGGCTGGGAAGGGAAACGCCCGCCATTACTGGGCGGGGGCGACCTGAATGTTACTTGCGGCGCGAAACCACGGGCAAGTATGCTGGACACCGGTGGATTCCCGCCCCCCGGCGGGCATTCAGACTCACCCCAAGCATTACCCGGAATCGCCTTGACCGACACCACCCCGCGCCCCGCGCCGAGCGAAAACCACCTCCTGATCAACGCCTATACGACGCATCCGGAGTCCCCCCTGCTGTCTGTCACCCGCCGCATCGCCGACAGTGGCTGCAATCTGGTCGACGCCCGCCTGGCCACCGTTGGCCGCGATGTTTCGGTGACCGCGCTGGCCACCGGCTCCTGGGACTCGGTGGCCAAGCTGGAAGCCATGCTGACCCGGCTGGAGCGCGAGGAAGGCCTGAAGCTGGTCTGGTACCGCACCGCCGCCAAGCAGGCGCAGTCCAACCTGCTGCCCTACATCGTGGAAGTGATCGCCGCCGACAAGCCGGGCATCCTGTTCCAGCTGGCCGATTTCTTCGACCGCCAGGGCATCACCATCGAGAACCTGCAGAGCACCCGCTACCGCGCCATGCAGACCGGCGCTGAAATGTTCAGCGCGCAGGTGACCATCGGCGTGCCGGCCAACATGCACATCGCCGCGCTGCGCGACGACTTCCTTGAATTCTGCGACCACTTGAACCTGGACGCGATCATGGACCCGATGAAATTCTGATTCTTCGCGCGCCTCTCACGGGCGCGTGGCGTTTCATGCAATTGTCGTAGAAACAACCCAGGCTCGACAGAAGGACCTCATGAACAACGGCGATACCCTGGACAGCACCACCCTTTCCCTGCCGCTGGCCCTGTCCGGCGGCCACCACGCCACCCTCGGCGACTACGCCGGCCAGTGGCTGGTGCTGTACTTCTACCCCAAGGACAGCACCCCGGGCTGCACCACCGAAGGCATCGACTTCAACGCGCTGCTGCCCGAATTCAAGAAGGCCGGCGCGGTCGTGCTCGGCGTCTCCCGCGATTCGGTGAAGTCGCACGACAACTTCTGCGCCAAGCAGGGTTTCAACTTCCCGCTGGTCAGCGATGGCGATGAAGCCCTGTGCAGCGCCTTCGACGTGATCAAGCTGAAGAACATGTACGGCAAGCAGGTACGTGGCATCGAGCGCAGCACCTTCCTGATTTCACCCGACAGTCGTATCGTGCAGGCATGGCGCAAGGTCAAGGTTGCTGGCCACGCCGATGCCGTCCTCGCCGAACTCAAGGCCGCCCAAACCAAGTGAGTCCCATCGCCCACTCTGTCCGCCACCACCCTGCCCTGCAGGCTGTGGTGGTTTTTCCCTGTCCGTAACCAGGAAACGACGATGACCCGAGGCAAGCGCATCTACGTGCTGGATACCAACGTGCTGATGCACGATCCCACCGCGCTGTTCAAGTTCGAGGAACACGACGTCTACCTGCCCATGCAGGTGATCGAGGAGCTGGACAACGGCAAGAAGGGAACCTCCGAAGCAAGCCGCAACGCCCGCCAGGTAAGCCGCTTCCTCAACGAGCTGGTGCAGGAATCGGGCCTGGACAACCTGGCCGACGGCATTCCGCTGCAGCGCCCGAACGGGCTGCAGCTGCGTGGCAAGCAGAGCGCCGGCAAGCTGCGCTTCCAGACCAGCCACTTCGACGCCGGCAAGAGCTTTGGCAAGGTCATTCCGGACAACGCGATCCTCGGCGCGATCCTGGCGCTGAAGGAAGAGACCCCGGACCTGCCGGTGGTGTTCGTTTCCAAGGACATCAACCTGCGCATCAAGGCGGCCATCGCCGGCATCGTGTCCGAGGACTACGAGAACGATCGCGCGCTGGACGATTTCAGCCTGCTGTACACCGGCGCCACCGAGCTGCCCGAAGACTTCTGGAAGCGCCACGGCGAAGACCTGCGCAGCTGGAGCGACAAGGGCCGCACCCATTACGAAATCCAGGCGCAGGATGGCGAGGAGTGGTATCCGAACCAGTACGTCTACCTGCCCGGCGAAGACGAAGTGGAACTGCGCGTCAGTCGCGTGGTGGGCGATGGCAAGGTGGTGCTGTCGCTGGTCGATGACTTCCGCCACGGCAGCCACGCCGTGTGGGGCATCAGCGCGCGCAACCGCGAGCAGAATTTCGCACTGAACGCGCTGATGGACCCGGAGATCGATTTCGTCACCCTGCTGGGCACCGCCGGCACCGGCAAGACCCTGCTGGCGCTGGCCGCCGGCCTTGCCCAGACCATGGACCAGCAGCGCTACCGCGAAATCATCATGACCCGCGCCACGGTGAGCGTGGGCGAGGACATCGGCTTCCTGCCCGGCACCGAAGAAGAAAAGATGACGCCGTGGATGGGCGCGCTGACCGACAACCTGGAAGTGCTCACGCACAACCAGGAAGGCGGCACCTGGGGCCGCCAGGCCACCAACGACCTGCTGGCCAGCCGCATCAAGATCCGCTCGATGAACTTCATGCGCGGCCGCACCTTCCTGTCACGTTATCTGATCCTGGACGAGGCGCAGAACCTCACCCCCAAGCAGATGAAGACCCTGATCACCCGCGCCGGCCCCGGCACCAAGATCGTCTGCCTGGGCAACGTCGAACAGATCGACACCCCGTACCTGACCGAGACCACCTCGGGCCTGACCTACGCGGTGGACCGCTTCAAGAACTGGCCGCACAGCGCACACATCACCCTGCGCCGTGGCGAGCGTTCGCGCCTGGCCGATTACGCTTCGGAGGTGTTGTGAACCGTTGCACCCGCCTGTTGCTGCCCACGGTGGCGATCGCCCTCGCCACCGCACTCGGCGCCTGCACCACCACGCGCGGGCCGGCCAGCGTGCCCACCGCCGAACGCACCGGCCAATCGTGGGTGGTCACCCGCCCGGTCATCGCCGCGCAGGTGCTGGACACCTGCTCGCGGCCCAGCCCCGGTCGCGAGGCCGGTCGGGTCACGGGTTACTGGGCGCCCAGCCGGCAGCAGGTGGACCAGCTGGAGGCGAAACTGCCCTCGCTGGAAGCACAGGTGCCGCACGTACTGGATTTCGACCGCCAGTACGTGGGCATTGAAAGCGCGGGGCAGCGGCTGATCTACATCAACGCGTTCCATCTGCCCGACGATGGCAGCGTGAATCCGGCCCGCGAAGCGATCCGCGTGTGCGATGGCGGTCGCCAGTTCTGGGGCGCGCTGTTCGACCCGGCCAGCAACACCTTCAGCGACCTGCAGTTCAACGGCGGCAAGCTGTCCTCGCCCTGAGGCGGCGGCATGGGAATCCGCCTGCCCACCTGGGTCTGGATCGGCGCGGTCGCGCTCTCCTGCGTGGCCGGCATGGTCAACGTGGTTGGCTTCCTGGGCTTCGAGCACCAGGCGGTCAGCCACATGACCGGCAGCACCAGCCAGCTGGGCATGGCATTGGCGCAGGGCGACTGGCGTGCGGTGGGTCATCTGTGGGGCCTGCTGATCGCCTTCTCGTTGGGCGCCATGCTCAGCGGCCTGTTGATCCAGGACAGCACCCTGCAGCTGGGCCGCCGCTACGGCGTGGCGCTGGCGATCGAATCGATGTTGCTGCTGGTGGCCATTCCGCTGTTTGAACAACAGCAGATCTGGGGCGCACTGGCTGCGGCCATGGCCTGCGGCCTGCAGAACGCCATGGCCACCACGTTCAGTGGCGCGGTGGTCCGCACCACGCATCTGAGCGGCATGTTCACCGACCTGGGCATCGGCCTGGGCCACCTGCTGCGCGGCCTGCCGCTGCAACTGCGGCGGCTGACCCTGAGCGGCCTGATCATCAGCGGCTTCCTGGCCGGCGGGGTGATCGGCGCCTGGCTGTTCATGCGCTGGCAGTACGACGCGTTGCTGGCCCCAGCGCTGCTGACCGGCCTGACCGGCATCGTCTACGTGGTGTACCAGCAATGGGCGCGCTGGCGGCATTGATGGGGGCAGATCCCCAGTAGATCCACGCCCTGCGTGGATGCATTACGCGTGAACGTGACAAGCCGCGGAGAACCCGCTTCTACGGCACAATCAGCCCATGAGCCCCTCTACGCCCGTTTCCGCCCTGACCATCGCCGGCTCCGATTCCGGCGGCGGCGCCGGCATCCAGGCCGACCTGAAAGCCTTCGCCGCCCACCGCGTGCACGGCCTGTCGGTAATCGCGGCACTGACCGCGCAGAACACCCGCGGGGTGACCGCAGTGCATGTGCCGCCGGTCGACTTCCTGCGCGCGCAGCTGGACGCCTGCTTCGATGATTTCGACATCCACGCGGTGAAACTCGGCATGCTGGCCAATGCCGAGGTGATCAACGCGGTGGCCGAGGTACTTGAACAGCGCCGCCCCGCCCACGTGGTGCTGGACCCGGTGATGGTCGCCACCAGCGGCGCGCGCCTGCTGGAAGACAGCGCGCTGCAGGCGCTGCGCGAACGCCTGATTCCGCTCGCCACGCTGATCACCCCGAACACCCCCGAAGCCGAACTGCTGGTCGGCCACCGCATCGGCAACGCCGCGCAGGCAGAACAGGCGGCGGCGGCACTGCTGGACCTGGGCGCCGGCGCGGTACTGCTCAAGGGCGGCCATCTGCAGGAAGGCAACCGCGTGGTCGATCGCTATTTCGATGGCGTCAGCAGCGAAGAATTCATCCATGCGCGACTGCCGCTGGATGCGCACGGCACCGGCTGCACGCTGGCCTCGGCCATCGCCGCGCAGCTGTGCAACGGCCTGAGCCTGGGCAACGCCTGCGAAGCGGGCATCGACTACGTGGCGCGCGGGCTGCAGCAGGGCTATGCCCCCGGCCGCAGCGAGGTGCTGGTACTGGACCACTTCGGCGCGGCGCCGCACGCATGAGCGCTACGCCACGCACGTTCGCCGTGCAGAGCGGCGATGGCCATCAGTACGAGGTCATCGCCTGCGTGCCGTCGCAGCCGCTGGCCCGCCTGCTGTGGCTGCCGGCGCTGGGTGTGGCCGCGCGCCACTACCTGCCGCTGGCGCAGGCGCTGGCCGCACGCGGCATTGCGGTGTACCTGCACGAGTGGCGTGGCAATGGCAGCAGCTCGCTGCGCCCCTCCAGAAAGGTGGACTGGGGCTACCGCGAGATTCTTGAACAGGATCTACCGGCCAGCCAGGCCATGCTGGAGCGCGACGACAACAAAGCAACGATGGTGCCCTGGATCATCGGCGGGCACAGCCTGGGCGGGCAGCTGGCCTGCGTACATGCGGGCCGCGTGCCGGAACGCTTCCAGCACCTGTGGCTGGCAGCCAGCGGCACACCGTTCTGGCGCGCCTTCCCGCCCCCGCGCGGTTGGCTGCTGCCGCTGTTCTACCGTTTCCTGCCCTGGGTCGCGCGCCGCCAGGGCGTACTGCACGGCCGCCGCCTGGGCTTTGGCGGCACCGAAGCACGCGGACTGATCGCCGATTGGGCGCGGGTGGGCCTGAACAACCGGTATGCCGCCGTCGGCATGGCCGAAGATCTGGAGGCGCAGCTGGCGCGCATCCACGGCACCGCGCGGGCAGTGCTGATGGCCGATGACTGGTTCGCGCCGCTGGGTTCGATGCAGGCCCTGCTGGCCAAGCTGCCGAATGTGGCCTCACGTGTGCGCGTGCTGTCCGCGCAGGAACTGGGTACGCGTGCCGATCACTTCGCCTGGATGAAGGCCCCGGACGCCGTGGCGGAAAGCTTTTTCATTCAGTTGAATGAAAATTTTCACAAAAGCGTTGACGTCGGGCGCCGACATCCGCATAATTCCGCTCCTGTCGCAGGGCGCCCGTAGCTCAGTTGGATAGAGTACCTGGCTACGAACCAGGCGGTCGGGAGTTCGAATCTCTCCGGGCGCACCACTCGACAGGCTTCCGGCATCCGCCGCTGGAAGATGCAGTAAAATGATGTAACAACTTGATTGTGTACCGCGCGCCCGTAGCTCAGTTGGATAGAGTACCTGGCTACGAACCAGGCGGTCGGGAGTTCGAATCTCTCCGGGCGCACCACACACGATCAACACAACAAGTTTATGTAATTGGCGCCCGTAGCTCAGTTGGATAGAGTACCTGGCTACGAACCAGGCGGTCGGGAGTTCGAATCTCTCCGGGCGCACCAC